>CAZHQS010000123.1:0-4989 GCA_964534545.1 Candidatus Hydrothermarchaeota archaeon | reverse complement strand
CGGCTGCTGGACGAGGACGCCGTGGAGACCCTGAAAAGGCTTTTCCCCAGGGCCGCTGTCATCACCCCAAACCTGGCCGAGGCCGAGGTCCTGACGGGCATGGAGATCAAGACCATCAATGACATGAAGGAAGCAGCAAAAGAGATTGCAAACCACGGCTGCTCGGTCCTGGTAAAGGGGGGTCACCTCAATGCTACCGACGTCCTGTACCACAGGGGGGAATTCCACGTCTTCGAGGGCAAGCTGGCGGGCGGCGGGGCCCACGGCTCTGGCTGCACCATGGCCTCTGCCATCTGCGCAGGTCTCGCAAGGGGCTACGGGCTTGTGGATGCCGTTTCCCTGGCCAAGGACTTCATCACCCGGGCCATCGCCCGCGCCCACTCCCCGGGCAAGGGCGCCCCGGTGGTGAACCAGTTCCAGTACATCCTGGATACCTCCGAGAGGTACCGGGTGCGTGAAGCCTTGGAAGGTGTGCTTGGTAAGATAGAAGAAAGCGATTTCGCCCCCTTCATCCCTGAGGTCGGAACCAACATGGCCTATGCCCTACCCTGGGCCAAGGATAGGAAAGATGCATGCGCCATCTCCGGGCGCATGGTCCGGGTCTCGGGGAAGGCAAAGGTGGTGGGCTCCCTGGAGTTCGGGGGCTCAAAACACGTGGCTGCAATCGTCCTGGCCGCCATGGGACACGACCCGGCAGTAAGGTGTGCAGTGAACATCCGGTATTCCCCGGAGAATGTGGAGGTATGCAAAGGGGCCGGTCTCTCGGTGGCCACCTTCTCCAGGGATGAGGAGCCAGAGGGTGTCAGCACCATGGAGTGGGGCACAGACCACGCCATCAGGTCAACCGGCGCTGTCCCGGACGTGATATACGACACGGGCGGAGTGGGAAAGGAGGCCATGATCCGGGTCCTGGGCAGGGACCCGGCGGATGTCTGGGACAAGGTGCAGAGGATCATGGCAGAAGCCCTCTGAGATTGCCCCGGGCAAGGACCAAGTCCCAAATCTATTTCTATTAAATCCAGCAATTCCTATCCATGGCCAAGGTCACCCCCGCCATGCAGCAGTTCTTCCATTTCAAGAAACAATATCCCGACTCCATCATCTTCTTCCGCATGGGGGACTTCTACGAGACCTTCTTCGAGGATGCCAAGATAACCTCCAGGGAGCTGGACATCGTCCTGACAAAGAGGGGAAAAAGCAACGGCAAGGACATCCCCCTGGCCGGCATCCCCTACCACGCCCTGGACACCTACCTCTCAAAGCTTGTGAAGAAGGGCTACAAGGTGGCCATCTGCGAGCAGGTGGAGGACCCCAAGAAGGCCAAAGGCGTGGTCAAGCGGGACGTGGTCCGGGTAGTGACACCCGGGACCATCATCGAGGACACCATGCTGGAGGAGGACCGCAACAACTACCTCGCCGCCGTGGCCAGGGATGGCGAAGCCATGGGCGTGGCCTTTGTTGATATCTCCACAGGAGAGTTCAAGGCCACCGAAGTCAGGGGGGAGGAGGCGGAATCAAGACTCCTGACAGAACTTGCCTCCCACCGCCCCTCGGAGTGCATAGTGCCCCCTGGAAACCCCCAGGTCCCAGGAGCGGCTCAGCTGGACATGGCGGTCCACGAATACTCAGATTACGCCTTCCACCACGAGACGGCCTACGACACCCTCAAAGAACACTTCGGCACTGCCAGCCTGGAGGGCTTTGGCCTTGAGGGGAAGCGCCTGGCGGTCTCGGCGGCCGGGGCGGTTCTGTCCTACCTTAAGGAGACCCAGAAGAACCCCCTGGCCTACATCAACTCCATCTCCTACTACCACACCGACTCGGTCATGGTCCTGGACTCCACCACCCAGCGCAACCTGGAGCTGTGCGCCAACATCCGCGACGGCTCCCGCCGGGGCACCCTCCTGGATGTCCTGGACCACACCATCACTCCCATGGGCTCCCGGGGCCTTCGCCAGTGGGTCTTAAGGCCCCTTCTGGATGTCGGGGAGATTAAAAAGCGGCAGGATGCCGTGGAGGAGCTCTTCAACGACGCCTTCAGGCAGAACGACCTGAGGCTGCTCCTCAAGGGTGTGCGGGATATAGAGCGCATCATATCGCGAGTCGTTTACGGTTCCGCAAACGCTCGCGATTTGGTGGCTTTAAGAGAGTCCCTGAAGGTCATCCCGGAGATAAATGACATCCTCAGGGATTCATCCTCAGACCTGTTGAGGGAGATAAGGGACACCCTGGACCCCCACCAGGACCTGGTGGAGCTTTTGGATTCCGCCGTGGTGGACGAGCCCCCGGTCTCTGTCAGGGAGGGGGGCATCATAAAGGCGGGCTACAGCCCGGAGCTGGACGAAATCAAGAAGGCCGTGCGGGGGGGCAAACAGTGGGTGGCAGAACTTGAGAGAAGGGAGAGGGAGAGGACCGGGATAAAGTCCCTGAAGGTGAAGTTCAACAATGTCTTCGGCTACTTCATCGAGGTCACAAAGCCCAACCTGCACCTGGTGCCAGAGGACTACATCCGCAAGCAGACCATGGCCAATGCCGAGCGCTTCATCACCCCGGAGCTCAAGGAGAAGGAGGCCCTGATTCTCGGCTCCGAGGAGAAGGTCCAGGCCCTGGAGTACGAGCTCTTCGTGGAAATCAGGGAGAAGGTGGCGGCCAGGACCGAGGGCATCCAGGCCACAGCGAGGCGGTTGGCGGTGCTGGACTGCCTCTCCTCCCTGGCCGAGGCCGCAGCCCGCAATGGCTACACCCGGCCCAACGTCACCGATTCCGATGTCATATCCATAAAGGAGGGGCGCCATCCCGTGGTGGAGCAGATGATACCGGATTTTGTGCCCAATGACGCCCGGCTGGACTGTGAGCAGGAGTCCCTCCTCATTGTCACCGGCCCCAACATGGCGGGCAAGTCCACCTACATGCGCCAGGTGGCCCTCATATGCCTCATGGCCCAGATGGGCTCCTTTGTGCCCGCAAGGGAGGCGTCCATCGGGACCTGCGACCGCATCTTCACAAGGGTGGGGGCCTACGACGACCTGACCATGGGGCAGTCCACCTTTATGGTCGAGATGAACGAGACCGCCAACATCCTCAACAACGCCACCGAAAAGAGCCTGGTCATCCTGGACGAGATAGGCCGGGGCACCTCCACCTTCGACGGCCTCTCCATCGCCTGGGCTGTGGCCGAGTACATCCATACAAAAATCGGCGCCCGGACCATCTTCGCCACCCATTACCACCACCTTACCGAACTCTCCCAGATACTGCCCAGGGTCAGAAACTACCACATCGCGGTGATGGAGAGGGAGGACGACATCATCTTCCTGCGCAAGATCGTGGACGGCCCCACCGACAAGAGCTACGGCATCCAGGTCGCACGCCTGGCGGGTCTGCCCCCCGGCGTCATCGAGAGGGCCAAGGAGGTTCTGCGCCGCCTGGAGGAAGAGGAGGTGGTGGACGACAAGATTATCGCTAAGAGGCTGCGCAAGAGGAGAATCCAGAAGGTCTTCTCTGACCCCGCCCAGAGCACCCTTACCTGGCAGGTGGCGGAGGCAAAGCCCAGCGAAGTGGAGGAGATGCTCAAAACCCTTGACCCGGACAACATGACGCCCCTGGAGGCCCTGAAAGCCCTCTACGAGCTCAAGAAGAGGCTGAGGTAAATGGCCATTCGCGTCCTGGACCCTGACACCGTGGAAAAAATCGCCGCAGGGGAGGTGGTGGAGCGCCCGGCCTCGGTGGTCAAAGAGCTGGTGGAGAACTCCATCGATGCCGGGGCCGATAGAATCGAGGTGGAGGTCGCCGGGGGCGGGGTTGAACTCATCCGGGTCCGGGACAACGGGTGCGGCATGTCGAGGGAGGACGCTGAGCTGGCCTTCCAGCGCCATGCCACCTCCAAGATAGGCCATATCGACGACCTGGAGAGGGTTACAACCCTGGGCTTTCGGGGCGAAGCCCTGCCGTCCATCGCAGCGGTATCCAGGGTAGAGATGAAGACCCGGCCCAGGGGGGAGATTTCCGGAACCGCCATCGTCATCGAAGGAGGCGAGGTGAAGAAGGTGGAGGAGGCGGGCTGTCCAGAGGGGACTGCGGTGGCGGTAAGGAACCTCTTCTACAACACCCCGGCCCGCAGAAAGTTTCTCAAGAGCCATCTGACCGAGACCACCCACTGCATTGATGTCGTGACCCGCTTCGCCCTGGCCTACCCCGGCATATCCTTCAGGCTCACAAGGGACGGGAGGGAGGCCTTGAACCTCCCGGCCACCCGGGACCCCAGGGAGCGCATCATGGGACTCTACGGCCCAGAAGTGGCCCGGGACATGGTGCCCCTGGAATCTGGCGGCGAGTTCGGGATTGCAGGCTTTGTGTCCAAACCCTCCACCACCTGGTCCTCCAGGGACTTCATGTCGGTCTATGTCAACCGGCGGTATGTCAAGAGCCCTCTGGTGGCCAGGGCCATCGCAGAGGGCTACCGCACCCTCCTGCCCAGGGGGCGCTATCCCATAGCAGTCATAAACATCGACATCGACCCCTCCAGGATAGACGTGAATGTTCACCCCGCCAAGGTGGAGGTGAAGTTCAAGGACGAGAAGGCGGTCTACTGGGCCGTGGCCGATGCCATAAGGGATGCCCTGAAAGGAACCCGCCTGGCGCCCAGGATTGCTCCAAAGGAGCCGAGAACGACAAAGCCCACCTTCCTTGTCCCGCCGCCTGCCGAGGTCTCCGGTGTTAAGGAGAGGCCGGTTGCCTATGCCAAGACCCGGGAAGAACGGCCTGCCGAACCTGAAAAGCCCCCCGAACCCCTGCCCGACCTCCGGCCCATCGGCCAGGTCCATGACTCCTATATCATCGCCGAGCATGACGAGGGTCTTGTCATCATCGACCAGCACGCCGCTCACGAGCGCATCCGGTTTGAGGCCATCCTGGAAAAAAGGGAGGGCACCAAGTCCCAGGAGCTTTTATCTCCCTTCGTCTTCGATGCCAGTCCCAAGGAGGCGGCGG
>CAZHQS010000122.1:0-5118 GCA_964534545.1 Candidatus Hydrothermarchaeota archaeon | reverse complement strand
GTCCCGTTCTTTAGGGCCCACTCCGCCCTCTGGAGTTCCCGGCCCATGTAGAGGGCATGGCTGTAGTCGGCAAAGAGGCCAAGGTTAAATAGAGTGTCGCAGATGGCCTTGGCCTTGGTGCCTGTCACCAGGTGGTCCGGCTTTTTATTCTTGAAGTGGAGGCAGTATATCTTGTCTGCCACATAAATCTTGAAATAACCGGCCCTGTCCATACTGTGGGAGGTGCTGGCCCGGGCTTCCCTTTCCTCCAGGTCCCCGAGGTCCGGCAGGGGGTCCCTCCTTATCCTCTTGTCCTTGAGGCGCAAAAGGTCTATCCCCAGGTCCTTGGGGGTTGACTGGCGCCTCCTTGCCAGGAACATCATCTTCACCCCTGTGGCCAGCTCGGAGATGCTCCCCCGGGCCTTGTCGCTGTACTCCGGCGAGAAAACGATGTCGGCACCGCACTCCGATGCTATGGCGCACAGGAGGCCGTTGACCCCGGTGGAATCGGCATCTATGAGCTCTGTAACGTTACCGGCGCCAAAGAGGATCGGGATCTGGTTGGCCTCCTTGAATCTCCGGTAGGCTATGATGGACTCCACCAGGCCGAAGCCGGCGGGGTCCAGGACCGGGTCGGCCACAATGTTCTCAAAGTCGGAATCCTTGGCCATGGTGATGCTCTCCTCCAGGAGGGAAATTCGTTCTTCTGCCTTTTTGGGAATCACTCCATTTTTCCTTGGGATAATGACCGCAGGGGTTTTCAGCCCCTCAAACATGGGAATGAGGTCGCGGTCAAAGGAAAGGATAAGGTCGGCACCGCAGTCCACGGCCCTCTCGATGTTCTCGGGTTCCATGGTGTCCACGCTCAGGGGCAGGTCGATGTCATCTCTTAAAAGTCCCACAACCTCCTCCAGCCGGTCCGGGGTCCGGGTGCTTATCCCGATGTCGATAATGTCGGCCCCTGAATCCCTGTAATATCTGGCCCTCTCCAGGATGGTCTCGTCAGGGAGGGTCTCTGCATCCACTATCTCGGCCAGGACCCGCATGGGGAAGCCTGGCCCCACCGGCAGGCCGCCGATGCGGATGGTGCCGGGTTTGGTGATGTGCTCGTCCACATAGGCCGGGTCCCTGGTCCGTTCTATCTCCTCCAGGGCCCGCCTTTCGAACTCGTCCTTCAAGAGCTCGCAGGCCGGTATCTCGGGCGAGAGTTCCAGCTCGCCAATCCTCTCCAGGACGAAGGGCAGGTCGGCCAGGTCCTTGGGTCCCTTGACGGCCCTCGTGCCAGTCTCCTTCTCGATATAGGAGAGGTCCCCCGGGATGAAGCCCGGGAAGACCACCACGTCATAATCTTTTCCCTTGAGGTATCCAGTGACCTTCTCCAGGGAAGCAAAGGAGGCGGTGCCTGAGGAGGCAACAAAGACCTCGGTGCCAGGATATTTCCTAGCGATTTCTTCTACCCTGGCCTTGGCCGTCTCTCCGGTAACAAGAAGGATTTTCATGGTCCAAACCTTTTTATGTATAGAGCCTACTGTGCCTTAAATATGTTGAGTGCCCGCTTCCGTCCCCTGGCCAGTGGCTTCATTATACCAGTGGCACGGATTGTGGCCAGGTCTGGTATTCCCCCCAATGGCCTGACCATCTTGGGCCTGGTATCCGCCCTCCTGGCCTGCCTGGCCTTCTACCTCGGAAACCTCCCTGGGGCCCTTCTTTTTATCGTCCTCATGGGACTCCTGGACGTCCTGGACGGGGCCGTGGCCAGGGAACTGGATGCGGTTACAGACTTCGGTGGCTTCTTCGACTCCGTCCTGGACAGGTACGCCGACGGGGCGGTGCTGCTGGGCATGGGGCTCTACCTGAGGGGATACTATCCCCTAGTGATAGTCACCCTCATTGGATTTTTTATGGTAAGCTACACCAGGGCCAGGGCCGAGAACATCATGGATGGGAAGTGTGACGTGGGCTTGGCCGAGCGGGCGGAGCGTCTGATTATCATTATGGCCGCCGTGGTCCTGGAAATGTGGGGAGGCCTCGAGACCGGGACCGCCCTGGTCTATTCCCTCTATATCCTCGCTCTTCTTTCCCATTTTACGGCTTTGCAGAGGATAATCTACACCCAAAGGATAGTGAGGTCTTAAGCCATGGAAGTCAACTACTGCCCCAATTGCGGGAAAAAGCGTGAAAAAGGCGAGGTCTACTGCTTCAACTGCGGTACCGATCTCTCCAGGTTCGAGCCACCGAAAGGTGGCCTGGAGGCACAGCTCCAGCAGCTGATGAACAGGTTCATCCAGGACAACCCGGATTTCATCCGGGACATGATGGAGAAGATCCAGCGGGGAGGGTTCCCAGGGGCAGGCATGTTCTTCTCGGTGGAGATGCATGGGGACAAGCCCATCGTGAAAAGCGGGGACCTCAAGGACATGGAGAAGATCATGAAGGATATCCCCCTGCCGCCCTTTGTCCGGGACCTCATGGAGAGGAGCAGGATGGAGGGACGCCCGCAGGACGATGCCGGAATGGAGTTCCAGATGGCCGAGACCTCGGAGAGGAAGATACCGGAGGGCACGGTGGTGGAGGCCAGGATGCCCGGGGTGGAGTCCATGGACGCCGTTGAGGTGAACCTCAGGAGAGGGAACCTGGAGATCCTGGGCAGGTCGGCCAAGACCGTCTACTTCGCCGAGGTCCCGGTGGAGAGGGGGATGGTAATCAAGGATACCAGGGTCATCCAGGGGGTGCTGAAGGTTGTTCTGGGTCCTGCCTGACGGGAACATGCTGCCATATATATAGGCCTGAACAACCTTTAAATATTAAAATGAATAAGTTTAATACAGTGATGATATTATGCCCGTTACTGTGACCACGAGGATCGAGGACAAGCTCGCCAGACTGATAGACCAGATAGCTGGGGAAGAGGGGATGGACCGTTCCACGGTCATCAGGAGGTTTTTGTCCAGGGCGGTAAGGGATTGGCGCATCGAGAAGAGCCTGAAGGAGTACGAGGAGGGAAAAATCACCCTCTGGCAGGCAGCCACAAGGTGCGACCTATCTCTTTGGGAGATCATAGATGAGGTCAGGAAGCGGGAGGTCCACGTGCCCTACACCCTGGAAGACCTGAAGGAAGATTTGAAAGGGCTGTCCCATGGGTAGCATAGTCTCCAATGCCACCCCGCTGATCTATCTGGCCAGGGTTGGTAGGCTTGAGCTTCTGAAGGTTTTCGGCGATGTTTTCATCCCGGAGGAGGTAAAATACGAGGTGGTGGAGAGGGGCAAGGAACTGAATAAAAAGGACGCCTATCAGGTGGAGAAGGCCATAGGAGAGGGATGGCTGAAGGTCAAAAAGGCCGAAGCAGTTGATATCCCCATTAAACTCGAAGCCGGAGAGATGGCCGCCATATCCCTTGCAAAAAACCTTGGTATCCCCGAAGTCTTGATAGACGAGGCCCCGGGAAGGGCCGCAGCCGAGCTTGTGGGATTGACGCCCAGGGGGACATTGTTCGTATTGCTCAAGGCCCTTGAGGAAGGAAAGACAACCCTGGATGAGCTCCTGGACCTCCTGGACGACTTGGTAAAGGAGGGCTTCAGGCTCAAGGAGGAAGTATACCTTGAGGCTATCAGGAAGGCGAGGGAAATCGTGGGGGAGAAGTAGGAAGCCTGAAAGTCACCCCTCCAGCCCCTCCACAAGCCCCTTGAGATATGCCTTCCCTTCCTTTAGCAGTTCCCTGCCCTTCTCTGTTATCCCGTAGTACTTCTTGTTCTTCTCCCAGCGGGGCTCCACATACCCCCCCTTCTCCAGGCGGTACAGAACCACATAAGAGGTGACCCTGGCCGGCTCGAAGCCGAAGCGCCCCTTGAGCTCGTTCTTTATCTCCCAGGCGTACATATCGCGCTTCTCCAGGAGGCTGAGGATGTAGACCCAGAGGATCTCCTTGGTGGTCTTCTCCTTGAGGCGGGAAAGAGGCATGGGTATATTTTACAGCCATAAAATATTTATAACTAGCGGATTATTTTATAATTATAAAATAGTTTATGAAGGTGATAGTATATGGCTGGCAAGAAGGTTCGTGTTGCAATCGTGGGAGTGGGCAACTGCGCCTCGTCCCTTGTTCAGGGAGTGGAATATTACAAAGATGTCAAGGACGACGAGTTCGTCCCGGGTATCATGCACAACAACCTGGGGGGCTACAGGATAAAGGACATCGAGTTCTCCGCGGCCTTCGACATCGACAAGAACAAGGTGGGCAAGGACCTCTCGGAAGCCATATTCACAAAACCCAACAACACCACCAGGTTCTCTAAAGTACCCAAGCTGGGTGTCGAGGTCCAGAGGGGCATGACCCACGACGGCCTGGGGAAGTACCTCTCCGAGATCATCGAGAAGCACCCCTCCCCCACGGTGGACGTGGCCCAGGTCCTGAAGGATACCAAGACCGACGTATTGGTGAGCTACCTTCCGGTGGGCAGCGAGATGGCCACCAAATGGTACGTGGAGCAGGCCCTGGAGGCAGGCTGCGCCTTCATCAACTGCATCCCTGTTTTCATAGCAAGCGGCTGGACCCAGGAAAACGGGAAGTGGGTGCAGACCGACTACTGGCGCCAGCGCTTCGAGAAGGCTGGCGTCCCCATCATCGGCGACGATATCAAGTCCCAAGTGGGAGCCACCATCCTTCACAGGACCCTTACAAACCTCTTTCTGGACAGGGGGATGCCCATTGACCGCACCTACCAGCTCAACACCGGGGGCAACACCGATTTCCTGAACATGAAGGAGGAGGAACGGCTTTTCTCCAAGCGCCGCTCCAAGACCAACGCAGTGACCTCCCAGATCCAGGCCCGGGGCATGGACATCGAGCCCGACAATGTCTACGTCGGCCCCTCCGACTACGTCCCATGGCAGAAGGACAACAAGCTCTGCTTCCTCCGCATCGAAAGCCGCCACTTCGGGGACGTGCCCATGAACCTGGAGTGCCGCCTATCGGTGGAGGACTCGCCGAACTCGGCCGGGGTGGTCATCGACGCCATCAGGTGCGCCAAACTCGCCCTGGACAGGAAAATTGGTGGAGCCCTCATAGCCCCTTCATCCTACTTCATGAAAACCCCACCGGAACAGTATCCCGACAACGTGGCCAGGGAGATGGTCGAGAG
>CAZHQS010000121.1:0-5242 GCA_964534545.1 Candidatus Hydrothermarchaeota archaeon | reverse complement strand
CCAGGCCCAACTCCTTTTCAAGAAGCTCGCCCACTGCCTTCACCCCCAAAGCCTCGGTGGCGTAGTGGCCTGCAAAGACCAAGTTGGTCCCGGTCTCCTCGGCCAGGGTGTAGGCGGAATGGGAGGGCTCCCCTGTCAGGAGGGTGTCCACCCCCGCACCTTTTGCGTCCTTTATGGCAAAGCCGCCCCCGCCGCTGACCACGCCAATCCTTTTTACTGACCGGCCAAATCCGATGGTCCGGCAGGTTGTACCAAGGCACCTTTCCACCTCCCTGGCAAACTCATCAAGGTCCATCTCCTCAGGCAGCTCTCCAGAGAACCCGATCTTCTTCCCGTGGTATTCCCCGAAGGGTTCAAGGATTTCTGCGCCCAGAAGCCCCAGGAGCCGGGCGTTGTTGCCCAGGGTGGGATGGGCGTCCAGGGGCAGGTGGCAGGCATAGAGGGAGATATCATGGTCGAAAAGGACCTTCAGCCGGCTCTTGAGGGCCCCCCCGACAGCCTTTATCGGCCCCCATATCAGGCCGTGGTGGACAAAGATAAAGTCGGCCCCCATCCCCGCCGCCTCCTGGAAGACGTACTCGCAGGCGTCCACGGCCACGGCCGCCTTCCCCACCTCTGATGCGCCCTCCACCTGGAGGCCGTTGGCGCTGGAATCCTCCGGGAACTCTTTAAGCATCAGCTCCCTGTCCAGAAACTCCACAAGTCGTGAAAGCTCCATGTCAGTACTCTCCGGTTTTGATGGCCCAGGCCATCCGGGCCACCTCCATTGTCTCCTCTATGTCATGGGTGCGGATGATGTGGGCCCCCTCCATCACAGCAATGGCGGTGGCAGAAAGGGAGCCGTAGAGCCTCTCCGAGGGGTCTGCCTTTCCAAGGACATCCCCGATGAAGGACTTCCGGGAGATGCCCACAAGGACGGGCCTTCCGAGAAGGCGGAGCTCCCCCAGGCGCCTGAGGATTTCAAGGTTGTACCCCGTCTTCTTCTCAGGCACCCAGAGGCCGATGCCGGGGTCCACTACGATGTTTTCGGGCCTGACCCCTGCCTCCTCCCCCAGCCGGATGCTCTCCTTCAGGGCCGTTATGATTTCCTCCATGGTCAGGACATCCCCCCGCACCTCCCTGGTGGCCATGAGGACCACCGGGCAGCCTGCATCCGCCACTGTAGCAGCCATCGCCGGGTCGAATCTGAAGGCGCTAACGTCGTTTATCATGGTGGCCCCAATCTTCAGGGCCTCCCCGGCAATGGTCGCCCGCTGGGTATCCACCGAGATAGGGACCTCCACCCCGTCCACCAGGGCCTCCAGGACCGGGACGAGCCTCCTGCGCTCCTCGTCCTCGGAAAGCATGGGCGCCTTGGGGTTGGTGGACATGGCACCGATGTCGATAAAATCGGCGCCTTCCTCTTCCATCCTCTGGGCCAGGGCCAGGGCCTCCTCCACACCAGCGGCCACCGAGCCCTGGTAGAAGGACTCACTGCTGATATTTATGATGCCCATTATGGCCGGGGGCCTTCTGTCTCCCACCTCCACTCCCGCAATCCGGGCCCTTATCTCCATATAACCTCACTCCGGGGAAAGTTGAGCGGCTTTAAGGACGTTCTTCAAAAGACTTGCGATGGTCAAAGGTCCCACGCCCCCGGGTACCGGGGTGATGGCAGAGACTTTCTCCCTGACGGCCTCGAAATCCACGTCCCCATAGACCTTGTCCCCCTCCCTGGTAATTCCCACGTCGAAGACCACCGCACCCTCCTTGACGTGCCCTGCCCCTATCAGGTGCTTCTTCCCTGCCGCCACCACCAGGATATCTGCCTTCCTTGTGTAGGATGCCAGGTCCTTGGTATGGACGTGGCAGACCGATACCGTGGCATCCCTGGCAAGGAGCATGAGGGCCAGGGGTTTGCCCACTACCACGGTGTGGCCGATGATGACCGCATCCCGGCCCCTGGGGTCAATGCCGAGGCTGTCCAGGGCATACATGATGCCCATGGGGGTGGCAGGGGCGAAACCGGAAGGGTCCCTCTGGGCGAGCTTTCCCAGGTTTTCAGGGGCGAAGCCGTCCACGTCCTTTACGGGGGAGATGGCAGCCAGCACCCGCTGGCTGTTTATATGGGCCGGCAGGGGCATCTGGACCAGGATGCCATGGACGTCATGGCACCTGTTTAATTCAGCAATCTTTTCAATGATTTCTTCCTCACTCACATCCCCGGGCAGGTCCACGTCCTCCGAGACCATCCCCACCCGCTGGCAGGCCTTCTTTTTCAATCTCACATAGAGTCTGGATGCCGGATCGTCCCCCACCAGGAGGGTGGCAAGTCTGGGGGTTATACCCTTGCCTCCCAACTCCTCGACGCCCTTTTTTACCTCCTCCTCAATCTCAGCGGCAAGGCTCTTGCCGTCGATTATCGCCGTCAATTTCAGTCGAACTCCCTGTAGAGATAGAAGCTTTCCGAGAGTTCCTGGACCCTCGAGGCCGCCTTCTCCTTCACCCCGGCATCCCCGGGATGGCTGAGGACATCGTCAATCAGACCCGCGATCTCCCTCATCTCGGCCTCCTTCATGCCCTTGGTGGTGGCCGCCGGGGTGCCCAGCCGGATGCCGCTGGTGACAAAGGGACTGTTGGTGTCGTATGGGATTGTATTCTTGTTCACCACAATACCCACCTCCCCCAGGAGGCCTTCGGCCTCCTTGCCTGTCATCCCCTGGCTCTTGACCATGTCCACCAGCATGAGGTGGTTGTCAGTGCCGCCGGAAATCAGGGTGTAGCCCCTGCTGGAAAGCTCTTCTGCCAGGGTCTTGGCATTTTTCACCACCTGGGCCTGGTAGTCCTTGAACTCGGGGCTCATGGCCTCCTTGAAGGCCACGGCTTTGGCCGCAATGGAGTGCATGAGGGGGCCGCCCTGGATGCCGGGAAAGATGGACTTGTCGATGGCCTTGGCATACTCCTCTGTGCAGAGGATCAGGCCACCCCTGGCACCCCGAAGGGTCTTGTGAGTGGTACTGGTGACTATCTGGGCATAGGGGAAGGGGCTGGGATGTAGCCCTGCCACGATGAGGCCGGCTATGTGGGCGATGTCCGCCATGAGGACGGCCCCTACCTCATCTGCCACCTCACGGAAGGCCTTGAAGTCTATAATTCGGGGATAGGCGCTGGCACCGCAGACGATGATCTTCGGCCTGGTCTCCTCGGCGACCCGTCTGACTTCCTCGAAATCTATGAGGTGGGTCTCCCGGTCCACGCCATAGGGGACCACATTGAAGAGGCGCCCCGAGAAGCTCACGGGACTGCCGTGGGAGAGGTGGCCGCCGCAGGAGAGGTCCATGCCCATGATGGTGTCCCCTGGCTCCAGAAGGGCGAAGTAGACGGCCATGTTGGCCTGGCTGCCGGAGTGGGCCTGGACGTTGGCGTGCTCGGCCCCGAAGAGCTCCTTTGCCCGCTGGATGGCCAGGTCCTCGGCCCGGTCCACGTGCTCACAGCCGCCGTAGTAGCGCCTGTGGGGGTAGCCCTCGGCATACTTGTTGGTCATCACAGACCCCTGGGCCTCAAGGACCGCCGGGCTGGCGTAGTTCTCAGAGGCTATGAGGTTGATGCCCTGGCGCTGCCTTTCCAGCTCGGCCTTCATGGCCTGGGCCATCTCGGGGTCAACCTTCTCCATGTACATGAAAACCAAGGTTACTTTATTATGTTATCATAAAAAGTTATCGTGAGGCCGGACCATGATAATGATGGAACCAAAGCCCCCGGAGGAGATAGAGGCCATGCTCCAGGGGCTCGAGGTCGTGGCAGTGGTGGGGTGCAACAAGTGCGCCAGGGCCAACCTGGTGGGGGGTGCTGAGCAGATAGAGAGGATGGCCGCCGCCCTGGAGGGGATGGGGAAAAGGACTGCCGGAAAGGTCCTCCTGGAGGGCATCTGCAACCTCCCCAACTCCGGGGAGGGCATGGAGGAGATACCGGACTGCGACGCCGTGCTGGTGCTGGCCTGCGGGGCAGGCTGCCAGGCCATTACTGAAAAGAGGCCGGAGTTAAAGGTCTTCCCCGGGGCCAATACCCTGTTCCTGGGTATCTATCCAAAGGAGGGGGAGTATCTCAAGAGGTGCGCCCTCTGCGGGGACTGCATCCTCCACCTCACCGGGGGTATCTGTCCCCTTGCCCGCTGCCCCAAGGGGATGACCGGCGGGCCATGCGGTGACGCCACTGGGGGGAAATGCGGCCTGTCAAGGTCCGGGCGGGCCGGGGAGAGGGACTGCGTATGGGTGGAGATATTCCAGCGAAGGGGGGAAGGCACCAGCCGGGCCATGGACTGGTCGGTCCAGGGGAGGATGGATATCCGCCTGGACCCGGAGGAGATGGAAAGGAGGAAGCGCAGTGGCCTTTAGAGAGAGGATTGAGAAGGGCTTTGTCATCACCGCCGAGGCATCCCTGCCGAGGACCGGGGATGCGGGAGGATTCCTGGAGGAGGCCGGGTATCTGTCGAGGTATGCGGACGCCGTGGGGGTGCCGGACAGCCCCAGGGGTATGGCCAGACCCTCGCCCCTGGCCCTCTCGCGCCTCCTTCTGGAGGAGGGAATCGAGCCCGTGATGCATCTGGCCTGCGCCAATCGTAACAGAGTCGCCCTGAGGTCGGACCTCCTGGGGGCCGCTGCCCTGGGGATTGAGAACTGCCTTGTGGTTACAGGGGACCACCCCCTCCACGGCAAGGAGCCGGGGGCAAAGCCCGTCTTCGACGTGGATTCGGTCCCGGTCCTGGAGGTTGCAGCTTCTATCCCCGGCCTTTTCCCTGGCTGTGTCTCCAACCCCTGGGCCGAGCCGAGGGAGCTCCATATCAGGCGGCTGAGGGACAAGGTGGAGGCCGGGGCGGGATTTGTCATGACCCAGCCGGTCTTCGATGTGGAGGGATTCGAAGTATTCTTGAGGGATGCGCAGCTCGACATCCCGTGGATACCGTCGGTCATGGTCTTCCGAAGCATCAAGACGGCCCGGTTTTTCAGGGAGCGGGTGCCGGGGGCCTATATACCTGATGACGTAATGGAGAAGCTGGAAGGCGCAAAAGACGCAGGCGAGCTCTCCATGGACCTGGCCGCCGAGACCATCAGGGAATTGAAGGGCATGAAAGGTGTGCGGGGCGTCAACCTCATGACCCTGGGCTGGAAGGAGGCCGTGGCGGCGGTGCTGGAGAGGGCGGGGCTGTGAAGGATGCCTGCCGAGGAGAAAATCAACCGGGCCCTCCAGCTCCTCAAGGCCGCCG
>CAZHQS010000120.1:0-5244 GCA_964534545.1 Candidatus Hydrothermarchaeota archaeon | reverse complement strand
GGATAGATTTATATCTGGAGGATATGCCCCTACCTTAGGTAATGCCTCCAGAAACCTATGCCATTCTGCCTGTGAACCTGCTTTCAAAGGCAAAGACCAGGCTCTCCCCCATCCTCTCGCCCCGGGAGCGGGGTGAGCTGGTCCTCTGCATGCTCGGCGACGTCCTGGACTCCCTTTCCGGCATCAGGACCATCGTGGTAAGCCCCGAGGACCTCCGGGACAGGGTCCAGCATGAGGACGTTGAGTTCATAGTAGAGGGGGAGAAGAGGGGCCTGACCAGGGCCGTGGCCGAGGCAAACACCTATGCCCTGGGGGAGGGGGCTGGGGCCACCCTCTTCATCCCGGTGGACACACCCCTTATCAAGAGGCATCATGTGGAGGACATAATCAAACTGGGCCGGGAGCACCCCTTCATCATCTCTCCCTCGTCCAGAGGAGGGGTGGGCCCCATCTACCGGCGCCCCCCGGACATCATCGACGAGAGGTTCAGCACCCAGAGCTTCAGGGACTACCTCCATGGGGCCAGGGAAAAGGGGATACCGGTGTATGTCTACGAGTCCTTCGAGCTGGGCCTCGACATCGACACCCCCGAGGATATAGAGGAGTTCATGCGCCACGGCGAGGGGACCAGGACCTATAAGTATCTACTGGGCAGGTCTCTCCCCTAGCCGGACCACCACCGTCTCCTCCCGTCCCTCCCTTAGATACTTCACCTCTACCCTGTCCCCCACCCCGTGCCTCAGGATTACCTCAATGAGCTCATCGATGGTGGTCAGCCTCACACCGTCCATCTCGAGGATTATGTCCCCAAGGACGAGACCCTCCAAGGTCCTTCTGGTTCCCCTCAGACCTGCCAGTTCCGCCGGCCCCCCCTCCACCACGTCCACCACCAGGACGCCGGAGTCCAGGGTGAGGTTGTATCTTTTTGCTATATCCGGGGTCAGGGAAAGACCGGTAATCCCCAGCCAAGGCCTTACCACCTTGCCCCTTTCGATGAGCTCCCGGGCCACCTCCCTGGCCGTATTTATAGGGATAGCGAAGCCGATCCCCTGGAACCCCTCGGTAGTGCTGATGATGGCCGAGTTGATCCCAATGACCTCCCCCCGGGAGTTGAGGAGGGGGCCCCCGCTGTTGCCGGGGTTGACGGCGGCATCTGTCTGGATGACGCCCTTTATGATGTAGTTGTTGGAGGACAGGAGGGAGCGGTTAACGGCACTTATCACCCCCACGGTGACGGTGTTGTCCAGGCCGTAGGGGTTGCCGATGGCGATGGCCATCTGGCCGGGTCTTATGGTGGAGGAGTCCCCCAGGACAGCCGCAGGCAGGGGCTCGGGATAGTCGATCTTTATGACCGCTGTGTCAGTGGAGGGGTCGGCCCCCATAAGCTTTGCCTGGACCCTCTCCCTCCCGGGCAGGGTCACCTCTATCTCATCGGAGTTCACCACCACGTGGTCGTTGGTGAGGATATATCCTTCAGGGTCTATGATGACCCCGGAACCCGTCCCCTCCACCGGTACAGGGCGCATGAGGACGTCTTCTTCCACCTTGGTAGAAGTTATGTGGACCACCGTGGCGCTGGCCTGTTCCACCACCAGGGGAACAAGCTCCTCCTGGGAGACCGTGCCATTGAGGATGATGGTCGTGGGGGCGGGAGGCTGGACCCCTGGCATCCGTTCCTCTACATAGAAGATACCCAGGCTCACAAGGATCAGGGCCGAGACCGCGCTCCCCAGAAGGGCCCCCGCAAGAAAACCTGTACCGGGTTTCACTGACCAACCTCCTTGGAGACCCCCTTCTCTATCTCCCGGGACATCTCCTGGACCAACCGGGCCTTCATTGCCTGGAAATAGTTTCTCTCCCCATCCTGGGCGATGATACCTGCCTTCTTGAGGTTTGCCAGATGAAAACTGAGCCTTGGCGGGGACCCTGACATATGGAGGTTTTCGGTCAGTTCGGCAAAGCTCATGGACCCCTTCTCCAGGGCCTTCAGGATATCCATCCTGACGGGATTGGTCACCGAGGCGAGGACCGAATCCATCCAGCGGGAGGCAACGGCGTGCTGGAGAACCTTCAGCTCATCCTCCCCCATCTTTTCCGGGTCATAGGATAAAAGGAGTGAGGAGCTGCTCTTTTCAATGTCCGGCAGGATGCCCAAAAGGAATCTTTCAACACTGCGCAAGGAGGACTGGAGCACCAGGGAATCCAGGGTGTCTATGAGGACCACGCCCTCCTCCGCGTCCTGGACAAACCTCCGTATGGTGATCTCGAGCTTTTCGATGGTATCTGACTCGCCAGTAAAGGGGGTCAGGATCGGGGTCTTGATGATGCCGTATCGTTTCCTTATGGCCTGGGGGTCCCTGTCCGTTATGCACAGGGCCTGGGAGCAGTGGACCACCCGATCGGCCAGGATATCAAGGGCCTTGTAAGGGCTATCCTCCCTGACAAAGTAGACCTGGCCTGGATCCAGGTCGTATGCCTTGGGCTCGGAGCCCACCACCAGAAGGTCGCATTCGTAGACAGGGGCCACGACCATCAGCTTATATTTGACCACTGCGTAGCCCAGAAAGGTTGCCATGAAGATACTCAGGGAGCTTGCAAAGGCCGGCAGGTAGTACCCGAAGATGGGCAGGATCATGTCGATGGTGCCCCCCAGAACCGTGGGGATGAAGGTGCCCAAAAGTACATAGAAGGTCTGCTCCTTCTCTATGATGTTTTTAAAGGAGAGGTACCTCTTGAAAAGGGAGTGAAGCCCGGTAAAGATACAGAGGAAGAAGAAGGCCACAAAGACTGGAAAGAGCTCCCCGATCCTCTGGTCAAATCCATAGTACTCAACGGATATGCCCGTCATTAGCAGGTTCGTGGTCCAAGTGAGAACCAAAAATATGAAGGAGAGGAGAAAGGTGGCAGGGACCACCGGGGTCCTCTTAATGATCTCTGTCTTGTAGGGGAACACCTGGGTGAAGAGGAAAAAGGCCGACGGTATAAAGACCACCCCCGACATCATGATCCTGCTCCACAACCAAGCGGACCTCTCGTTGGCAGATATCCCGGTCATGAACTCCCCCAAAAGCCAGATGTCGGAAAAGAAAACCAGGAGGGCATAGGCCCTGTTGGCCCTACCCCCGGGGTTCACCCTGAAGACATAGACGGCCAGGGCAGAGTTCACCACGAGGGCCACAAGGGCAGGGAAGGCATAGCCGCTCATGGACTATATATTAATAAAGGAATAATTTAAATAACCTATCTCAAAACTATTGACGTGGTGTTTGGATGATCGCGCTGGATGATATGAGGGAAGTTGCGTCGGGATACGCAGGGGAGGTGACCATTGGCATCTTCGGCTCCCACTCCGCCAAGGAGGTGGGGATGGCCGCCAAGGCAGGGGGGTTGAGGACCGTCCTAATCGCCCAGAAGGGCCGGGATGAGTTCTATACAAAATACAACCAGCATCTCTACGACGAGGTAATCACCGTTGCGAAGTTCAAGGACATGCTCAAACCAGAGGTCCAGGAGAAGCTCCTGGAGCTGAACACCATCTTCATCCCCAACCGCTCCTTCTCGGTCTACGTGGGCTACGACGGCATAGAGAACGAGTTCCGGGTTCCCATCTACGGCAACCGCTACATCCTGCGGGCCGAGGACCGCACCGACGAGAAGGGCCAGTACCACCTCCTCAAGAAGGCAGGCATCAGGACCCCAGAGGAGTTCAAGAAGCCCGAGGACATCGATCGCCTCTGCATCGTCAAGGTCCAGCAGGCCCAGAACAAACTCGAGCGGGCCTTTTTCTATGTGGACTCTGCCGAGGACTACTACCAGCAGGTGGACGTCCTCCTGGGCAGGGGCATCATCAGCGAGGAGACCCTGAAGGAGGCCAGGATAGAGGAGTACATCCTGGGGGCCCGCTTCAACGCCAACTTCCACGGCTATGCCCTGGAGGATGTCTTCGGGGACTTCGACCTGGTGGGTTTCTCGGACCGCAGGCAGGTGAACCTCCAGGGTTTTTTGAACCTGCCGGCCAAGGACCAGCTCAAGATAAACGTTCCTGTAAAAAACGAGGAGATAGGTCATTACGGCATCACCATGAGGGAGTCTAAACAGCCCCTGGTCTATGAGGCGGCCTACAAGTTCCGCCGGGTGGTGGAGGAGGAGTATCCCCCCAAGATGATAGGACCCTTCGCCCTCCAGGGGGCCGTGGGATACGACCAGGAAGGGAAACTGGAGTTCGTGGTCTTCGACGTGAGCCCCAGAGTCCCCGGGGACCCGGCCATGGGACCCACTTCCCCTGAAATGCGCAACCTGAGCCTGAAGTATGGCCGCCAGATAGAGGACCCCATGGACCTCTGCATGATGGAGATAGAGAGGGCAGCCAGGGACAAAAGGCTCGGAGAGATTGTGACTTAGGGGGCCGGAGAGCCCGTCTCCTCGTCAACCCACCTGAGGTAATCCTCGTTGCCTCCGAGGATGTGGAGGCTGAGGATGGCCGGGACCTGGTATGAGTGGAGCTCCTTTATCCTCTCCACCAGTTCCGGGACCTTCTCCTTTTTGGTCTTCAGGAACATGAGGGCCTCTTTGTCCTTTTCCACCTTCCCCTCCCACCAGTAGATGGAGGTTATCTCAGGGATGATGTTGGCGCAGGCTGCCAGGCGCTCCCTGACGAGGGTCTCCCCGATCCTCTCAGCTTCATCAACATCTGAGGTCGTCACATAAATGGAAACGTATCCATCTTGACCTTTCCCAGCCATGAAGACATCTTGGTCCAGTGGATTTTATATACTTATTCACCGGCCATGTTCGGGGGAGCTATGCCCGGGCGGTTGCCTGTGGCAATGGCCTAGGGCTGAAGATATCCGGTGGTCCGAAGCAGGACCCCTGCCGCCACCAGTGCAACCAGGATCATCGCCAGGAAGAGGATCACGGTGGCGATACCGATTTTGGCGCCGTTGTCCCACGTTTCCATTTTACCAACTCGCCTGCTTTTCTGGCAGTTCCCCTCCATGGAAAAATACTGCCACAATATGTAACCTTCTTGTCGATATATAAGGATTATCCTCGGGGAAAAGAAAATATATTTCTCTCATTCGCGAAAGCGACGTGAATCTATGGGTGGTAGACACGCCGAAGGGGCTACCGCCCCTAACGGATTACCCCGGGCGGCCCTCCGGGCACGCGATAAAATAATATATCCCTCCCTCATTCGCGAAAGCGACGTGAATCTATGGGTGGTAGACACGCCGAAGGGGCTAC
>CAZHQS010000119.1:0-5305 GCA_964534545.1 Candidatus Hydrothermarchaeota archaeon | reverse complement strand
TTATACCCGCTGGAGGTGCAAACTTTAGCCAAAGTTGAAACACCATCAATTAATTGTTATCAATTAAGCCTTTTGAAAGTTCTTGAATAATCGAAAGTACATATTGTTTCTTCATTGCCCCCTACCTCCCTTCCGTCATCCCCGCCTCAACCATGATTTGTCATTGGGGGCGGGGGCATAAGAAGTTATCGATTCCACTCCTTCGGATCCCTCCTTTTGAGCTCTTCCACCTGGTCGAAGTGCCGGTCGGTGCTGATGATTTCCTTGAGGTCATGGTTCACCATTACGCCTATGTAGATGGCGTCTCTTGGGGAAAGGGTTCGGTACTTCTGGAAATAGAACAGGGCCAGTTCCATGTCCTTCTTTGTTATGTCCAGAACCTCCACCCCGGTCTCCAGGATGTCCCATGCCAGCTCCGCCCCCTTCTCTCCCAGGCCGGTGGCATGATAGCGGTACAGAAGCTCCTGGAGGATTCCCACGTCGATGTATGCCTTCAGATGTCCATTTTGTATCTCTTTGAGAACTTCAAGACACGGCTCCTTATAGGGATGGGGTTTCCCCGCAGCATACATCACCACGTTGACGTCCAGGAAATATTCAGTCAACCGCCGCCCCCTTCTCTATTTCCTTTTCCATGACCTCCCATTCATCTACCGGAAGGTCCATCCTAGCTATTCTCTTCAGAGGGTCCCCCTTCTTCATTCTGGCAGGGGTCAGGACTAGGGAGTCGGCCCTTTTTTCAATGACAAGCTTTGTGCCGGTCTCCAGTCCCAGGAGCTTCCTAAGTTTCTTGGGTATCACTATACGACCAAATTTATCGATTTTGGCAAATTCTGACATATTGACAAATTACATATTATTACCAAGAAAAATGTTTCCTGGAACTGCCTCCAATCATCACGGAACCCTTTTTATCCCCTCCACTTTCTCGAAGCCCTCGTCGAAGGAGTATATTTCCGTTATGTCGTTCTCCTGCATGAGGTGCACCGCTAGGGCATCGTTGGGGTCCAGGCCCAGTTCCCCTCCCATCTCGGCAGCGATGAGGTAGTCGCTTGCTGTTACGTCGGTGACCAGTACATTGTCCAAGGTGTAAAGGGTTTCGATCAGAGATGCGAGTTCTCCTGGAGAAAGGGACCGCTTCAGTATGTTGGAAACCTCGGAGAGGTGCACCACCGAGGTCAGGATCTCCACCTTGCCGTCATTCATATCTTCGATGATCTTTTTCGATTCGGCCTTCATCCTTTCCTGATGGGGGTCGAGGCTGACCCTGGGCTTGTAGAAGGCGTAGATAAAGATGTTGGCGTCCAGGAACCTCAATAGGACCCCTCGTAATATCTTTTCTCGAATACCGCCCATCGGTCAATGGCGTCAACCCCAAGGTCGGCCTTATCGAAGAATTTGGTCAGGGATACCTTCCTCTTTGGTATGATCTTGAGGAAACCTTTCTTTTTGAGGATGAATACCTCGTCAGTCCCCTCCATCTCCTTCTTCCTCCAGTCCGACGGGATGACAAATCTCCCCTGTTTATCCACTTTTTTCACTTCTATGCCATTTGCCATGATTATCACCATGTCCTGAATTATTATCCATGGCAAAGCTAATTGTAGTGGAGCGAAGGATAGTCCTGGCAGTGACTGGGGGTGTTAGGGAGTAGGGCACACGGCGGGCCCGGAATAACACTACTCCTTCAATGCACTCTGTGACCTTCTCAGACCCTCCACGATCTCCCTCACCCTGTCCTTTATATCTTCTGTTTCCTCCACCACCGTCCCTGTAACCACCACGTCCGCCCCGGCGCCAGCGACCTTTGCAGCATCCTCTTTGGTCCTGATACCCCCCCCGACTATTACAGGGATGTCCACCAGGGACTTGACGGCGGCGACCATCTCCTCGGGAACATGAGATTCGGCCCCGGACCCCGCCTCCAGGTAGACGACCCTCATGCCCAGGTACTGGGCCGCCAGGGAATAGGCCGCCGCCACCTCCACCCTGTTCCTGGGTACCAGTTTGGCATCCCCTACGTAGCCCACTACCCCCCCTGGCTCCACGATGAGGTAACCCATGGGGATGGTCTCGATGCCCGCCCTCTTCACCATAGGGGCTCCCAGGGCCTGGGCCCCGGTGATGTAGTAGGGGTTGCGGGAGTTCAAAAGGCTCATGAAGAATATGGCGTCGGCATATCTGGATATCCCTGAAATATCCCCTGGAAAGAGGATGACGGGGAGGTCAACCGCCTCTTTTACCGCCTTTATGGTCCCATCCAGAGAATCCTGGGAAATGCCGACGGAGCCGCCCACCATTATCCCGTCAGTCCCTCCCTCCGCGGCCGCCTTGGCCATCTCCGCCCCTTCCTCTGGGGGCTGCTTGTCCGGGTCCAGGAGGGTCAGGTGGAGGGGGCGACCCTTTGACTTGGATATCAGATAGTCCAGGACAGTCATGCCCTACGCCTTGACGTCCTTCCTCTTGGGCCTTAGGGCCTTGGAACCGCATTTGCGGCACATGGTGGCCTTGACCGGGTTGCGCGCGTTGCATTTCCTGCATATCTTCATCTTGAAGAGCCGGTTTTCTGCCTCAGGGAATCTTGCCATATCTGTCACCTCTTACAAATAATCCTTCTGAATCTCCAATATTTCTTCTCTGTCCTTGGCCATGGAGTACCTCTCCAGGGGTTCCTGGTTGAGGGTCAAAAAGGACTGGCCCCACTTGAACTTGGAGAGGACCCTCTCTCCCTCCTCCTTGAACCCCAATATATATAAAGCTGACCCGAGGGCCTCTGCGGTGGAGAGCTTGGTGGGCTTGCCGTAGTTCACCGGGTTGGCGGCCACCAGAAAGGGCAGGATGCGCCAGTTGACCTGGAGGTCCATCCTCAGGGTCTCCTGGGCCTTCTTCCAGGAGCAGTCCAGGCCCACCAGCCCCTGGGGGGCGTACCTCCTGTCCTCTGGGGAGAGGACCACCCGGGCGAAGGGGCTCAGGACCAGGGAGTTTCGGGGGATCTTCCTGGGGTTGTGGATGATCCGGGCCAGACCCAGGCGCTTGAGCTTTGTCCCGGTGCAGGCCCTGGGGTCGCACTGGCGGGCATGGTAGATGAGGAGGTTCATGTTATCCCTGACCAAATTCCCATCGTTAATCTTATAGAGATAAATAGCAGGTCCTCCGATGCCATATCTGGGGGACAGGTGGTTCCGCCGGTCACTAGTGTCCCGCCAGGGACACTGGCGGTCACAATGGACCATCCTGGGTGAGAATTGGAGTCGTCTACGTACTCCTGAGAAAGAGGTAGGGACTTATGCAAAATTATTTATCTTTTGGGACACCAGTTCACCACCAGGAGAGAGTCATGTTAAGGTCTACAGAGATAAAGATAGTCTTTACCCTTTTCAGATGGGCAGTAATAATGGTCCTTTTGGTTTCTTCTTATGACTTTATATCCGGGGGATTTTATCTCTCGGCCCTTTTGACCCTGGCCGCAGCTTCCCTTTGGACCACATATTTCGGCAGGATGGTCAGGAAGCGAGGGGACTTCCGTCTGGTGGCTTCATTGAGACTGGTCCTGACCGTCCTTTTTGTAATGACTGCCATAACCTTCTCAGGCTACCTCAAGGCTGGCGCACCCGAGCCCTTCCTCCTGGAAACCGCCCAGGACTTCATCCCCTGACCGCTAGGTCGTAGACTGCGTGCCACTTAGCAGGGGAGTAGGACTTGACAAGACGCCGGTATGTGATATGACCCTTCCAGCCCAGGTCCTCTACCATTTTGATAATTCCATCTCCCCGCCTGTCCAGTTCCCTTTTTGCCACCAGATCGTGATAGTGGATGGTCCCACCTTCCGGTTTCAGGGCCTCCAGGGCGGTGGGCAGGAAGGCTGGCATGTCAAAGATATAACCCATGATGACCCGGTCCGCGACTCCCTTTGGGGCCGCCTCCCGGCAGTCCCCCTGGACTGGGGTGACGTTTATGGGGCCGTTAAGGTGGATGTTCTCCTCCAGGAAGGAGAAGGTGGTCTGCCTCTTCTCGATGGCAGTTATGTGGGCGGGTCTGGAGTGGACGGCCATGGGAATCGTAAACTGACCAATCCCTGCAAACATGTCCACCACCGTCTCCCCTGGTCTGGAGATGTAGGCCATCCGGCGCCTCTCTTCCACGTTCCCTGCCGAGAACATGACCTTCATCGGGTCCAGTTTGAAGAGGCATCCGTTCTCCTTGTGGATGGTGGCGGTGTTCCTGTCCCCCGCCACGACCTCTGCCTCGGGCCTGCGCAGGGGCTCCCTAATCCCCTTCCTGTTGAGGACAGTTCTCGCCCTTGGGAAGAGGGACAAGAGCATCTCCCCCACCTGGAACCTCTCAGTCATGAGGTCTTCCGGCAGGGTTACTACGAGGATGTCTCCCAAAAGCTCCCATCCTCCCTTGAACTCCCGTGCCCTGGGGCCGAACTCCCTCACCAGTTGGGCCTTCACCGCTTGGAAGCTGATGGCAGGCTCCTTACGCACGGGTTCGGTCTGCTCCACAACCTGGAGATCCCACCCCACGGGCCTTACTTCCCTTCCCACCACCGGCAACTCCACAAAATCCCCGTCCCTTTTAATCATCCGGTTCCTGTCGAAGAGCCCATGGTCCAGGAGATGAACCCGTAGGTCTTCTGCGTCTTCTTTTTTGACCCTGAGGGCGAAAAGGGCCATCCTCACTCCTTAAGGAACATCAGGATGCCCTTCAGGTCTTTGACCTCGATGGGTCCGAGGACGGACAGAAGTCCTGGATTGGCGCCTTTACCCATCTTTAAGAGGGGCTTACCGCTACTTGAGATATTGAGGGTATAGCCCTTCTCCTCCAGCCGCCGGGCCAGGTCCTTCAAGGCCGCAAGCTCTTTCAATTCCTCACCCTCTTGATTAGCCCTTTGAATCCATGGGCATCCATGATGTCCATGTGGATGTTCTTGTCCCTGATCTTCACCTCCACCACCTTCCGCCCCCCCACCCGAAGGTCTATCTTTATCTCTTCCTCCAATCTCTCAAGAAGGCCTGCCAGATCCATGGTGGAAGATAGAGGATTAACCTGATTTATATTTTTTGACTTGGGATTTATCGACATTGCAAAAAATGAACTGCCCTGCAAAAGAAACATTTATATAGGATATAATTCTAGACTAATTGCCATCTAGAGAAAAAGAGAGCCATCTCTAAAAAAGAAAAAGGAGGTTATGTAAACATGAGAAGTAGAGGAACAATGTTGCTCTTGGCCCTCCTGGTGTTGGGCATTTATGTTCTGCCAAGCGTTACCGCAAGATATGCGGGCTCCCACACCATGGAAG
>CAZHQS010000118.1:0-5309 GCA_964534545.1 Candidatus Hydrothermarchaeota archaeon | reverse complement strand
CACATCCACGAAATATTTATATACGAGTAGACATTTACAAACGTAAACAAAAAGTTTACAAACGTAAGGTTCCATGACCATGTTAACGGAGAAACAGCTCGCCATCCTGCGCACCCTCTACCTGGGCTCCCGCAGCATCAAGGTCCATACCACCAGGCGCCACCAGGAGGAGCTGGCCGAGGAGCTGGGTATCACCCGCCAGGCCCTCTCGGCCCACCTGAAGGCGCTGAAGGAGGCCGGGCTCATCCGCACCGGCAGGGGCTTTCTGGACCTCACGGACCGGGCCTTGAAGGAGATAGGGAAGATGGGAGAGGAGGCCTTCGTGCTCCTGAAGGTGGAGCCCAACCGCCGGGAGGAGGTCTTCCAGGCATTGAAGGGCCTGCCCCACCAGCGGCTCTACAGGGTCACCGGGGACATAGATATAATGGCCGTGGTGGACGTGGAGGGCCTCAACGGGTTCCTCAAAGAAGTCGCAAGGATAAAGGGCATCACATCCACCTCCTCCCACGTGGTGGTGGAGATGCACCAGGAGGGCATCTGAGATGGCGAAGGTGTCCAGGGTCAGGATAAACGAGGACCGGTGCAAGGGCTGCGACCTCTGCATCGAGTACTGTCCCACCAAGGTCTTCGAGAAATCAAAAACCCCAAACCAGAAGGGCTACTTCCTGCCCCTCGTCACCCACCCCGAGAGATGCACCGACCTGAGGACCCATAAACTCTTAAATAGGAACGTATGCAGATTCTGTGCCAAGATCTGCCCGAGCCAGGCCGTGGAATTCATCGAAGAGGAGGAAGACGAATAGATGTCCGACAAAGGGAACGCTCACATGACGGGCACTTTTTTCATGCAGGGCAATATAGCCTGCGCCGAGGGGGCCATAGCGTCCGGGTGCAGGTTCTTCGCCGGCTACCCCATTACACCATCCACCGAGGTGGCCGAATGGCTGGCCTCCAGGCTCCCAAAGGTGGGGGGCACCTATATCCAGATGGAGGACGAGATCGCCTCCATGGCAGCCATCATCGGGGCCTCCTGGGCTGGCAAGAAGGCCATGACCGCCACCTCGGGACCGGGATTTTCGCTGATGATGGAGAACATCGGCTTCGCTGCCATGACCGAGACCCCCTGTGTGGTGGTCAACATCCAGCGGGGCGGCCCCTCCACGGGACAACCCACCATGGCGGCCCAGGGGGATGTCATGCAGTGCAAATGGGGCTCCCAGGGGGACTACGAGATCATCGCCCTCTCACCCAACTCGGTCCAGGAGATGTTCTCCCTCACCGTGGAGTGCTTCAACCTATCTGAGAGATACCGGGTTCCGGCCTTCCTCATGGCCGACGAGGTGGTGGGCCACATGAGGGAGAAGGTGGTCCTGCCCGGGGAGGTCAAAACCGAGGACAGGCCCCTGGCAGAACCCGGCGACCTGCCCTACGACCCTAAGGGAGGCCTTATCCCTGGTATGCCGGTCTTCGGCCGGGGGCACCGGGTACACATCACCGGCCTCACCCATGACGAGCGCGGTTACCCGGACACCTCCGACCCCGCGTCCCACAGCAGGCTGGTCACAAGGCTCAACGACAAGATTCGGAAAAACGTGGACGACATCGCCATGGTGGAGGAGTTCTACACCGAGGACGCCGATATCATCCTCATATCCTACGGCGGCACCTCCCGCTCGGTCCTCCAGGCCGTCCTGGAGATGAGGGAGGAGGGCATCAAGGCCGGTTCCTTGCGGCTCATCACCCTGTGGCCCTTCCCGGAAGGGGCCGTAGAAAAATACTCCGACAGGAAACTGGCCGTCTTCGAGATGAACCTGGGCCAGGTGGTCCGCGAGGTGGAGAGGGCGGCCGGAAAGAAGGCGGCCTTCATGCCCAAGATAGGGGGCGACGTCCACACACCCGACGAGATAAAGGCCTTTGTGAGGGATCTGAAATGAGCCAGGATATCCTCAACCTCCTGCGGCAGGACCGGCTGCCCCACATCCTCTGCGAGGGCTGCGGCGCGGGCACGGTCATCAACAGCCTCATCCAGGCCATGTACAACACGGGCCTGGACATAGATAAAACAGTCTTTGTCTCGGGGATAGGCTGTTCCTCCAGGATCCCGGGCTACCTCTACCTGGACTCCCTCCACACCACCCACGGCAGGCCCCTGGCCTTCGCCACTGGGATAAAGCTGGCCAACCCGGAGCTTGAGGTCATCGTCATCGCCGGGGACGGGGACCTGGCCGCCATCGGGGGCAACCACTTCCTCCATGCCGCCAAGCGCAACATCGACATCACCACCATCTGCATCAATAATTTTAATTATGGGATGACCGGGGGCCAGCACTCCCCCACCACCCCCATCGGGGCCAGGACCACCACCACTTCGGCCGGAAACCTTGAACCTCCCCTGGACATCTCACGGATCGCTGCCGCGGCCGGGGCCAATTACGTGGCCAGGTGGACCTCCATCCATGTGGACAAGGTGACCGAGGCCATCCAGACCGGTCTTGAGCGGGAGGGCTTCAGCCTCATCGAGGTTGTCGCCCAGTGTCCCACGGCCTACGGGCGCAGGAACAAGATGCGCACCGCCTCCAAGATGATGGAGTGGATGAGGGAGAACACCCTCCCGGCCCGCAAGCAGGATGAGTGGATGAGAAGGGATCCCGTAGGTGCCACTGGCAAGATCTTCGCCGGGGTCTATGCCGACCGGAAGGCCCCCGGGCTTTTGAGGACCCTGGGCCTGGTCGAGGAAGAGGCTGAAGAGGAGGAAACTGCTGCCGAGAGGGCGGTGAGAAAGGAGGTCCCGGAAGAGGTCAAAAGGGCCAGGGCCAGGATCGAGGCCATGATAGAGAAGATATCCTCCCCCAAGGTCAGGATGCTCCTGGAGACCAGGGAGGAGGTCATGGCAGCCGAGAAGGCGGCCCTCAAGAAGCGGGGTGAGCTGGATGAAGATTGAGGTAAGACTTGCAGGTTTCGGTGGCCAGGGTATCATCCTCTCGGGGGTCATCCTGGGCAGGGCGGCGGCCATCCACGACGGGAGGTACGCCATCCAGACCCAGTCCTACGGTCCCGAGGCCCGCGGGGGGGCCTCCAAGAGCGAGGTCATCATCTCGGACGAGGAGATCCACTATCCCAAGGTGAAGAACCCGGACGTCTTCATGGTCATGAGCCCCGAGGCCTTCGAGAAGTACGTCCCGGACCTGGCCGAGGACGGGACCATCATCTATGATTCGTCCCTCATCAAGGAGATGCCGGAAAGATACAAGAAGGCCTACCCGGTGCCGGCCACCCTGATGGCCAAGGAGGAGCTGGGCAAGGTAATCGTGGCCAATATCATCATGCTGGGGGCGGTCTCGGCCATAACCGGTTGCGTCTCCCGGGAGGCCATAAAGAAGGCGGTCCTGGAGAGCGTGCCCAAGGGGACCGAGGAGCTCAACACCAAGGCCCTGGAGATGGGCTTCGAGGCCGGGGAGAAGCTGAAAGGTGAGAAGAGATGAATCTCATTGAAGGTAAGGGCAAGAAGGTTTTCAGGGAGTTCGGGATACCGACTCCGAAGGGCGAGCTGGCCTCGACGCCAGAGGAGGCGCAAAAAGCCGCCGAAGATATTGGGAGACCCGTGGTCCTCAAGGCCCAGGTGAAGACCGGGGGCAGGGGCAAGGCAGGGGGTGTCAAGTTCGCCGAGGCACCGGAGGAGGCCGGAAGGGTGGCGGCCGAGATACTGAACATGGAGATCAAGGGCCTGAAGGTTGAGTCGGTCCTGGTGGAGGAGCGGCTCTCCATCAAGAGGGAGATATATACAAGCATCACCGTGGACCGCTCGGCAGGGATGCCCGTGGTCATGGTGAGCCCGGAGGGCGGGATGGACATCGAGGAGGTTGCGAGGGAAACCCCTGAAAGGATCTACAAAAGGCATATCGACCCCTTCATCGGCATGCAGCCCTATATGGCCCGGGAGTTCGCCGCCCGGCTGGGCCTGGCCGGGGAGGAGTTCAAGGCCTTCACCGGCATCCTCTTGAAGCTCTACCGGGTCTTCACCGAGAGGGACGCCACCCTGGCAGAGATAAACCCCCTGGTGGTGGCAGAGGAGGGGGTCTTTGCGGCCGATGCCAAGCTGGTCATCGACGACGACGCCCTCTACCGCCAGACCTTCGAGAAGAAGGAGAAGGGCCTGCCTTACGTGGAGCTTGAGGGGAACATCGGCTGCATCGTGAACGGAGCGGGCCTGGCCATGTCCACCATGGATACCCTGAAGCATCTCGGTGGAGAACCGGCCAACTTCCTGGACATCGGCGGCGGGGCCTCATCAGAGGTCATGAAGAAGGCCCTGGAGCAGGTGGCGGCCCACCCCTCGGTTAAGGTCATCTTCATCAACATCCTGGGGGGTATCACCCGCTGCGACGAGATCGCCCGGGGAATCCTGGGGGCCATCTCCGACATCGATACCCCGGTGGTGGTGCGCTTCCGGGGGACCAACGAGGAGGAGGGGGTGGCAATCTTGAAGGAGGAGGGCTTCGAGGTGGAACGGGACATGATTAAGGCCGCCGAAAAGGCCATCGAGGTGGGTTCAAAATGAGCATCTTCATCGACGATAATACCAGGGTAGTAGTCCAGGGAATCACAGGGTCCCAGGGGTCCTTCCACACCGGGCTTATGCTGGAGTACGGCACAAAGATAGTGGCCGGGGTGACCCCGGGCAAGGGGGGCCAGGAGGTCCACGGGGTGCCGGTCTACAACTCCATGCGGGCCGCCACTGATGACGTGAAGGCCGATGCCGCCGTGATATTCGTACCGGCACCCTTTGCAAAAGATGCGGCCTTCGAGGCCATGGAGTACCTAGACCTGGTGGTCATCATCACCGAGGGCATCCCGGTGAAGGACGCCATGGAGATTAAGCGCTTCGCAGAGCTGTGCGGGTCCAGGGTCATCGGGCCCAATACCGCAGGCATCATCTCGCCGGGCAAGTCCAAGATAGGCATCATGCCTGCCCAGGTCTTCTCCCCCGGGAAGGTGGGGGTGGTGTCCCGCTCCGGGACCCTGGCCTACGAGATTGCTCTGACCATCACCGAGGCAGGCTTCGGGGAGACCACCTTGGTGGGCATCGGGGGGGACCAGGTCATCGGCACATCCTTTGTGGACTGCCTGGAGCGCTTTGAGGAGGACCCCGAGACCGAGGCCGTGGTCCTCATCGGGGAAATCGGAGGCGACGCCGAGGAGAGGGCTTCCGAATATATCAAGGATATGAGAAAGCCAGTAGTGGGATATGTGGCAGGCCTCACCGCCCCGCCGGGCAAGCGCATGGGCCATGCCGGGGCCATCATCAGCCG
>CAZHQS010000117.1:0-5321 GCA_964534545.1 Candidatus Hydrothermarchaeota archaeon | reverse complement strand
TTTAACAATCCAACTAAAAATAAAAACCTTTATATATGTTAAGCAAAAAGTACTATACAGAGAGAGTTGAAAAATAATTTAAGTCAATAGAGGCAAATTTCAGGACGGTAATCTGATGGATGTTAGACTAGCACTCGTGGTGGGCACCATTCTAATATCCCTTTCGGCCCTGCCACCCCTTCTAGCTGAAGAGGGAGCGGTCGATATCACAAACTACGAGATGGACCTCACCCTTCAGCCCGAGTCTCGTTCAATGGATGCCACGGTTGTCCTTGAGTTTACCTCTCTTGTTGACGGTCTTGAGACCGTAGTGTTCTCCCTCAACGATGATATGGTTCTAAGGGATGTTAAAGATGGGTCAGGGGGTTCTCTGGAGTTTGACCGTGGCGATGATAATGTTCGGGTATTCTTAAAGACGCCCATGGAGTCAAACCAGCGCAGCCTCCTCAGGTTTGAATACTCTTTCACCTCCCCACCTAGCGAAAAGGATAAGTTTATCTGGGGATATGTAGGGTCTGAGGTGAGCTATCTCATTTATGAGTACCTCTGGTATCCGATGGTATGGGGGGACCGGGCCACTGCCAGTATCACCATCTCGGTGCCAACGGGCCTAACCGCGGTCTCGATTGGGGATTTCAAGGGTAAAACGTCAGGTGGTGACACAGACACCTTTAGGTGGGAGGCCAAATCCCCTACTCGGGGTGTTTCCATGGTTGCCGCCAGGTACATGGAAAAGACCATTCTCATCTATCCCCATGATGACACCAAAGGGGACGATGTCTATGAAACCGGGCGGGTAATTAGATGGAGCGGCTCCGGGCAGGGGGAACCAGCAGAAGTGCAAAGGGGTCACAGACAACTTATTCCAGTGACATGTTATCTCTTCCCCCAGGACTTTTATGAGTCCGACGGCTTGCTGGAGAGCACCTCGGAGATTCTGGATATATTCTCCAATAAATTCGGCGGCTATCCCTACAAAGAGTTCAGGGTGGTGGAGATGCCCGACTTCTTCTTTGGTGGCCACGGGGACCAGGGCTTCATCATGCTTCACTCCATGGCCATCAGACAGAATTCGGACGAATTCCTCGCCCATGAAATCGCCCATAACTGGTGGGGCTCCCTGGTCTTTGCAGAGGGTCAGCCCAGTCTGAAGTCCATCGGCGGTTACAAGATGTTCACTCCCAAGGATTCAAATCTCGACTATCTGGGACAGGGACATAATCAGAATCTCTGGCTTCATGAAGGCTTTGCAACCTACTCCGGCGTCCTTTATGTGGAAGGGCAATATGGTAAGGAGGGTATGCTGGATTCCCTTGACTACAAGAAGGATGAATACCTCAATATGAGGATCAAGTACGGTGATGTCCCCATATCAGAGATGCAGGAGGAATATAGCAGGGGTCTCTACCATGCCATAGTCTACAGCAAAGGGGCCTACGTCCTCCACATGTTGAGGTATGTGGTGGGGGACGAGGCGTTTTTTGAGATTATGAATACATATCTGGAGGAGTACAAGGAAAGAAGTGCCACCATTGAAGATTTCCAGAGGGTCAGCGAGGAGGTTTCTGGCATGGACCTGGACTGGTTCTTCGAGGAATGGATATATGAGGCCCGACTCCCCGACTTTGTTATAAAGGACGTCCAGGTCACCCAGAGCCGTGAGGGTTATTCGGTGGAGGTGGAAATCTCCCAGGCAGGAGACGCGGTTTACATGCCCATAGATGTGACCCTCCACACCGCCGCAGGTGAGGTCACCAAGAGGGTATGGGTCCTTGGTGATACGAAGAGGGTGAACTTCCTGACACAGGCAAAGCCTGAATATATAGGTCTGGATGAGGACAGGTGGCTCCTTGAGTCCAATGTGAAAAACAATGTATATACCTTGGGATTTGCGCCAGGCTTCCTGGGTCTTGGTTCCCTGGATAGCACCCAAATCGCCATCTTTGCCCTGGCGGCGGTCATGGTATCTGCCCTGCTCCTCCTTGTCAAGTCATTGAGACCCAGTGCCAGAGAAAGTTATATTTAATCCCCTACCATAGTTTGCCCTATGAAGATCATTTTTCTCGGCAGTGGCGGGGGAAGATGGGTCACCCTTTCCCAGAGATTGCGGACCGGTGGATTTCGTCTCCAGGAGGGCATCAGTATCCACGTAGATCCCGGACCCGGCACCCTTGGAGCCCTCCGGGACTATAATATCCCCTTCAAGGACACCGATGCGGTGGCGGTCACCCACTGCCATCCCGACCACTACAACGATGCCGGGGTCCTGGTGGAGGCCATGACCAGGGGCATGACGGTCCGGAGGGGCTCCTTTCTGGGCAGCGAGAGCGTGGTCTATGGAAGAGATGGCCTCGGCCCTGGCATTTCTGAATATCATCTGTCAAAGGTCCAGGAGAAGGTCCTAATCTCCCCTGGAAAGACAACAAAAATCGGTGGTCTTGTCGAGATGGAGGGTCTCCCGGCCTACCACGGGGACCCCACGACCTTCGGGTTCAAGATCCACCACCACGAGGGCGCAATCACCTATACCTCGGATACCAGCTACAGGGACGACCTGCCAAGGCACTATATGGGGAGCAGGGTTTTAATCCTGAATACCACCCGTCCCGGAAAGGACAGGATTCCCAATCATCTCTGCACCGAGGATGCCATAAGGATCCTGGAAGAGGTGAGACCTGAGCTTGCCATAACCAACCATTTCGGTATGAAGATGGTAGGGATGGAAAGGAGGGAAGCGGCCAAAGTCCAGAAAGCCACTGGCATCAGGACCATTGCCGCAAGGGCAGGACTTTCGGTTGAAATCGGAAAAGACATAAATATTGGAAAGCGGTTAACCCATGGCCAGACCAGACTTGACTGAATAGGCGTTTGAAATGGCTTATGATCACAAACTTGTAGAGGAGAAATGGCAGAAGAAGTGGGAAGAGTGGGGGGTCTATCGATTCGATCCCGAATCCGATAAACCCATCTACTCCATAGACACACCACCCCCCACGGTCTCCGGGGCCATGCACCTGGGCCACGCCTTCTCCTACTCCCAGATGGACTTTATTGCGAGATACAAACGGATGCGGGGCCACAACCTCTTCTATCCCTTCGGCACCGACGACAACGGTCTGCCCACCGAGAGGCTCGTGGAGAGTCTCAACGGGGTCAAGGCCACCGAGATGGACCGGGGAGAGTTCATCAAGCTCTGCCTCTCGACCTTAGAGAAGATAAGGCCGGAGTTCGTCCAGGGCTGGAAGGATATAGGGATATCGGCCGACTGGACCCTCAATTATTCCACCATCGACGAGCACTGCCGTCGTATTTCCCAGAAGTCCTTCCTGGACCTCTACGAGATGGGAAGGGAGTACCGCAAGGAGAATCCCTTCGTCTGGTGCCCCACCTGCCAGACCGCCATCGCCCAGGTGGAGATGGAGGACCGGGAGATCAGCTCCAGCTTCAACGATATCGTCTTCAAGCTCGAGGACGGTTCGAGCCTTGTCATCGCCACCACCAGGCCCGAGATGCTGCCGGCCTGTGTGGCCATCTTCGCCCACCCCGAGGACGAGAGGTACAAGGACCTCTTCGGGAAGAAGGCCAGGGTGCCGGTCTTCGATTTCGAGGTGCCCATCCTCCCGGACGAGAAGGCCGACCCTGAAAAGGGTACCGGTATCGTCATGTGCTGCACCTTCGGGGACATGACGGACATCGAGTGGTACCTGGAGCACGACCTCCCCCTCAAGGAGGCCATCACCAAGGACGGGAGGATGACCGAGCTGGCCGGGAAATACCAGGGGATGACCATAAAGGAGGCCCGGGAGAGGATAATTCAGGACATGGAGGATGCCGGGCTCCTGGTGGGGTCCCAGGACATCAGCCACCACGTCAATGTCCACGAGCGCTGCGGCACCGAGATCGAGATATTGAATACCAAGCAGTGGTTCATCCGCTACCTGGACTTGAAGGAGGAGTTCCTGAAGGCTGGTAGGGAGATAGAGTGGTTCCCGGACCACATGCGCAACCGCTACGACAACTGGGTCCACGGCCTGCGCTGGGACTGGTGCATCTCCCGCCAGAGGTACTTCGGGGTCCCCTTCCCTGTCTGGTACTGCAAGGGTTGCGGCGAGATAAAGCTGGCCAGGCAAGAGGACCTGCCTGTAGACCCCCTGGCTGACTCCCCCAAGACCCCCTGCAAGTGCGGGAGCACCGAGTTTGCGCCCGAAAAGGACGTCCTGGACACCTGGGCCACCTCCTCCCTGACCCCTGACCTGGCCATCCAGTTGGTGGAGGACCCTGAAGTACGAAAGAGGCTCTACCCTATGAGCCTTAGGCCCCAGGCCCACGACATCATCACCTTCTGGTTGTTCAACACCGTGGTCAAGGGGCTCTTCCACCACGACGGCATCCCCTGGGAGAACACCATCATCAGCGGCTGGGCCCTGGACCCCCAGGGCAAGAAGATGTCCAAGTCCAAGGGCAACGTGGTGGAGCCAAGGGATGTCATAGAGAAATACTCGGCCGACGGGCTGCGGCTGTGGGCCGCCGGCTCCAAGCTCGGGGAGGACCTGCCCTACAAGGAGAAGGACCTGGTCACCGCCAAGCGCTTCCTGACCAAGATGTGGAACGCCTCCCGCTTCGCCCTGCCCCACCTGGAGGATTTCGATGGAACAAAGCCCGAAGAACTCCACCCTACCGATGCCTGGATACTGGCCAAGATGGAGGGGGTCGTAGGAGAAGCCACCGCCCTCTTCGAGGAGTACAAATATTCCAAGGTCAAAAAACTGGTCACCAACTTCTTCCTCCACGACTTCTGCGACAACTATCTGGAGATGTGCAAGTTCAGACTCTACAACCCTGAAAAACACGGGGAGGAGAGGCGCAAATCCGCCCAGTTCGCCCTCTACACCGTGCTTTTGAATTCCCTGAAGATGATGGCCCCCTTCATCCCCTTCATCACCGAGGAGATATACCAGGGGTACTTCAGGGAGAGGGAGGGATATAAGAGCATCCATGTCTCGGCATGGCCTGCCCCTGACCCGGAGCTGGTCCCGGAGGGTGCGGAGGAGGCAGGGGACATCGTCGCCTCGGTGGTTTCTGCCATCAGGCGCTACAAGGCCGATAAGGGGATGGCCCTGAATGCGGTGCTCCATGAAGTTGAGATATATCCCCCTGAAGACCTGGAAGGGGTCCTCCAGGGAGGAATAGACACCATCTCCGGCACCATGAACATCGAGGACCTCTCCATCAACACCGGCGAAGTATCAACAGAAGAGAAGATTACTGAGATCACACCCGATTACTCCAGGATCGGACCGGAGTTCAAGGGGGATGCCAAG
>CAZHQS010000116.1:0-5325 GCA_964534545.1 Candidatus Hydrothermarchaeota archaeon | reverse complement strand
CATCCTCGGCCTGCCAGGGGATGTAGGTCTCCCCCAGGACCCTGGACTCGATGCAGCAGACCAGGCGGAAGAGGTGTTCGGTGGCATCCCTTCCAAGGTAAAGCTTGAAAAAGCCCTGGAGCTCTTCCTTCCCGATCCCGCTTTTTTTGGAAAGCAGGTCCATGATCCTGCCGATGGCATCATCGGGGTCCTCGGCAATACCATAGACCTCCACCCTGGTCCCGGTCTGGAGCAGGACCCTCTCCTTCAAGATGTCCCTGGTCAGGCCGTAGAACTCCCCCGGCTTCTTAAAGCGCACCTTCATGAAATTGGAGTAGGATGTCCTGATGTGGTGGAAGGAGAGGCAGAAGAGGGCCATCTTGCTTTAGAGGAGCTCCGAGAAGTTCATGAGGTAGTTGGTGAAGATCTCCGGGAGCTTCATCCCCTCATAGTCCGGGTCCTCCTTCAGGGAATCGAAGAAGTCCTGGTCCATGGAGCAGGCTCCCATCTTATCTGATTTCGGGTCATAGACCGTTACCGTGAAGTCCCCCAGTTCCAGGAGTCTTTCCACGTGTTTCCCAAGCTCCATGATCATCCCGGGGTCCGGGGGGATGACCAGGTTTTTTACCAGCTGGCTGTGCTCGCCCCTCATGACCTGGCTCTTGAAATAGGCCGTGCTCCTCCTTTCAAAATCCTCTATCAAGTTTAAAACATCCCCTTCAAAGGATGAGCAGATCTCCATGATATTAAAGGTCCTGCCCTTGGGGTGGAGGCAGATCTCACAGGAGTCGATGGGACCCTCCTTGCTGGCGATGTCCCTCAGGTGCTCGAACCTGACAAGACCCTGGCTCCTCTCCTCTGCCACCCTGTTCCTCTCCGCCCTGGTTTCACTCGCACAGAAACGATCAATGAACTCTTTTTTTTCCATCTCGATCACCGCTTTTCCATGTCTCAAATGGAAAACTATTTATATTTTTATCAGATATCCTAGTACAAATCCTAGTTAACTTACTGTCTAAGGTAAGTGAGAGGCAATTGGAGGTGAAAGTAGTGTCCGAGACTCCGTTATTGGATGAAAATGAGAAAGGTCCTTGGCCAAGCACGGTCACGGAGATCAAGAAGACCGGGTATGAAGGTCTTCTGAAGATCTACGAGTTGGCCTTCAAGGACAGGGTAACCCACTGGGCCCACGGCGGTATGGTCGGTTATCCGGGATACGATGCAGGTGTGATCGGGAGGATGTCCGACAGGCATGACATCATGAGGGACTGCCATACCCTGAGGTTGATTGAGACCGCCGGGTGGTTCTACAGCACCGATGCCCTGAGGAAGATGTGCGATATCTGGGACAAGTACGGCAGCGGCCTTATGAATTTCCATGGAGCAACTGGTGATATCCAGCTCATCGGTGTGCCCACCGACAACATAGTACCCTGTTTCAATGAGCTGGCCAAGGAGCACTGGGACCTGGGCGGTTCCGGCGGCGACTTCAGGACCGCCAGCTGCTGTGTGGGTCCGGCCAGGTGCGAGAACGCCATGATTGATACCCTTGATATCTACCACACCATCATGACCGATGTCAACAACCTGGACGCCATGCACAGGCCCAGGTGGCCCTACAAGTTCAAGCTGAAGATATCGGGCTGCCCAACCGACTGCAACGCTGGAGTAGCAAGGGCTGACTTTGTCCTCATCGGTACTTGGCGTGACGATATGAAGATTGACCAGGACGAGGTCAAGAAGTACGCCGAGGGCGACGAAGTGGATGTTGGCTACATCGCCTCCAGGTGCCCAGCAAATGCCATGAACTGGGACGGGGAGACCCTCACCGTGGACAATGACTCCTGCATGAGGTGCATGTACTGTATCAACAAGATGCCCAAGGCCTTGAGCCCCGGGGACGACAGGGGCGCCACCGTCCTCCTTGGAGGAAGGGCAAGGGGCAGATACGGTGCTTTCCTCGGCTGGCCCCTGATACCCTTCTTGAAGGTAGAACCCCCCTATACCGAGGTCCAGGACCTGATCGACACTCTCACCGAATGGTGGGACGAGAACGGCAGGACCAAGGAGAGGATGGGCGAGACCATCTACCGGATAGGTGCCGGCAAGATGCTGGTGGAGACCGGCCTGAAGGCCAACCCGACCATGGTACGGGCACCCAGGAACAACCCCTTCTGGTTCTATCTGCCCGGTGAGATCGAGGAGTAAAGGAGGTGAAAAGAATGACTGAAGCAGAACCAATGTCAATGGACGAGCTGGATTTCGGACCTCCAGATTACAAGGATATGCTTCCGGATTACATATCCAAGAACTACGGTAAGTGGAAGTACCACGAGCTCATAAAGCCGGGCGTCTTCAAGCACGTCTCCGAATCCGGTGATGAGGTCTATACCGTCAGGACAGGCGGCCCCAAGTTCATCGCTTCCCAGACGATCAGGGACATCTGCGATGTGGCCGACAAGTACTGTGGTGGATGTGTCAGGTTCACCGCCAAGCACTCCATCGAGTTCATGACCCCCGAGGAGGAGAACGTGGACAAGATCATCGAGGCCGTTGGGAAACTGGGCCTCCCTGTTGGCGGGACCGGTAATGCCATGCACAGCATCGTCACCTGCACCGGCTGGGTCCACTGCCACACCCCGGCAACGGATTCCCCGGGAATCGCCAAGGCGATCTACGACGAACTTCTGCCCTACTTCCAGAGGGACGACCTCCCTGCAAGGATAAACATAGCGGTATCCGGTTGCCTCAACATGTGCGGTGCCGTCCACTGCTCTGACATCGCCCTTCTGGGGATGCACAGGGTACCGCCAAAGGTTAACGACGACGTGGTAAGCACCGCCTGCGAGGTCCCAAGCCTCATCGCAGCCTGCCCGACCTATGCCATCAAGCCCAAGATGATGAAGCAGGAAGACGGGACCATGAAGAAGTCCATCCAGATAGATGCCTCCAAGTGCATGTACTGCGGTATCTGCTATGGTATCTGCCCGGGTACCCCCCTGGCCGATCCAAAGAACGACGGTGTCTCGGTATGGGTGGGCGGAAAGGTCTCCAGTACCAGGGGCGGACCTGCCTTTTCCAGGCTGGTTATACCCTTCCTGCCCAACAACGCACCCCGCTGGCCCGAGGTTGTCGAGGCCACCAAGAAGATCGTCGAGACCTGGGCAGCCGAGGCCAAACCCGACGAGCGGATGGGCGAGTGGATTGACCGGATTGGCTGGAAGGCCTTCTTCGACAAGATCGGCATCCCCTTCACAGAGAAGCATGTGGACGACTACATCTTCTCGGTCCGCGACATGAACTGGGGTGCCCGCCTTAAGGGCACAGAGCTGAAGTAATTCAGCTCTTTTCTTTTTTATTTTAATCCGGCCAGTTCTTGGCCGCTCTAGCAGGAGGATAGGATATGTTATTGGAGAAGATCCTGGAGGACATCAACAGGTCTCCCAGTGTGGTGGGGAGCCTAATCTGTGGAAAGGACGGTCTGCTCATTGCCCATGCGGTCCCTTCCAACATTGACCCCGAGGTGGTCTCTGCCATGGCCTCGGCCATCCTTGGAACAGGCGAGAGGTCGGTCAGCGAGATCGGCCATGGAGACCTGGACCAGGTCATGATCGAGGGCTCCTCTGGCAAGACCCTGATGAGGGATGTGGGAGACGGGGTTCTCGTGGTCCTCACCCAGCCGGATGTGAACCTGGGGATGATCAGGATGGACCTCCAGCGGGTCAGCAAGGAGATAAAGGCAGCCCTTGAAATGTAGGCACGGCCAGAACCTCGGATCCCAGGGCCCTAGTTTAGGAATCCTTATTCTCCACTGGATACCCCCTCTCCATGCACTTCTTGAGGATCTTCCTTGAGGAATGGAAGGCGCACTCCTTGTACTCCTTTACCCGGACGACTTCCACCTCCATGCCCCGGGCCTTTAGGCCCTCGGTTATGGGTCCTCTTCTGTGATGCTGGTCCGGCCCCAGGGCGATGACATCAGGTCTGATTTCCTCGATGATGTTGAGAAAGTCCGTGTTCTCCAGGCCCAGGATGGCCACGTCCACCGGTTTCAGGTAGGATACCATCTCCCGGCGCTGGTCCTCGGGGATGATGGGGATGCGCTTGCGCTTCTTTACCGTGGAGTCCCGGGCGATAATGACCAGGAGGAGGTCCCCCTTCTCCCTGGCCTTCTCCAGGAAGAACCCGTGGCCCGGGTGGAGGATGTCGAAGGTCCCCCCTGCCACCACCACCTTGATCATGTCCCTCCCCTTTTTTGTGAGGGTATATCCCCCCTCCTTTTTCTCCACCAGTCCCAGGTCCATGGCCCGGCGGAGCTCTGCCTCGTCTATTTTGGTATCAGGGGCGAACCTGGAGACCCATACAGCCTTCAATAGGTCTTTCATGGTCCTCACTCGAACTCGATGGTGGCCGGGGGCTTGTCGGTGATGTCGTACATGACCCTGGTGACGCCGGGTATCTCCCTGGTGATGCGCTTCTGGACTGTTTTGAGGACATCCCAGGGGATCTCCATGGCGGTGGCCGTCATGGCGTCCACCGACTCCACGGCCCGGATGGCCATGGTGTAGCCGTAGTCCCGGATGTCCCCCTTGACCCCCACGGTCTTCTCCCCCAGGAGGGCCGCCAGGGCCTGCCAGGGTTTGAGCCCCGCCCTTTTCAGCTCCTCCTCGAAGATGGCGTTGGCCTCCCTTACCATCTCCACCCTCTCGGGGGTAAGCTCCCCCACGACCCTCACCGCCAGGCCCGGGCCAGGGAAGGGCATACGCTCCGAGATGCTCTCTGGAAGGCCGAGCTCCCTGGCCACCTTGCGGACCTCGTCCTTGTAGAGGTCCCGCAGGGGCTCGATGAGCTTCAGCGTCATACCCGAGGGCAGGCCGGCTACGTTGTGGTGGGACTTGATGCCCCCGTCGGATTCGATCCAGTCCGGGGCGATGGTCCCCTGGACCAGGTAGGTGGCCCCCTCCTCCTTTGCCACCTCCTCGAAGACGTGGATGAAGATGTTGCCGATGATCCTCCGCTTCTCCTCCGGGTCGGTGACGCCCTTCAGTGCCTGGAAGAACCTGTCCTGGGCGTGGACCACCTTCAGGTTCATGCCCATCTCGTCCCTGAAGGTCTTTACTATCTCCTCCTCCTCCCCCTTTCGCATGAAACCGTGGTTGACAAAGACCACCACCAGGTGCTCCCCCAGGGCCCGGTGGACCAGGGCCGCGGCCACAGAGCTGTCCACGCCTCCTGAGAGGCCGATGATGGCGGTCTCGTCCCCGATGTCTATCTCTGATATGGCCTCTTGGATGAAGGCCTTGGGATCGAACATGGGGATACATCACCCTTTAAGGTTAAAAATTT
>CAZHQS010000115.1:1623-5501 GCA_964534545.1 Candidatus Hydrothermarchaeota archaeon | reverse complement strand
CGCTCGTCGTAGCTCTTGTCGGGGTCTAAATCGATGCCCAGGGTCGTGGCCAGCATGGAGGCCGCCAGGTCCTCGGCATAGGCCCCGGCCCTCTCTTCCTCCTCATCGAAGCCATGGTGCTCGCTGAGGTAGCCGTACATGCGCCGGTCCCTGGGAACGGCGCACCCCACGGAGGCCGACAGGAGCCGGCCAGCCTCCTTGGACTGGTTCTGGCTCAACACACAGAAGACGATCTGACCGGGTTTCAGGGCCTCAAGGCCCTCCTCCCTGGAGACTATCCTGCTTTTTGGGGGGAGGATGCTGGAGACCTTCACCAGGTTGTATTTCTCGATGCCGGCCGAGCGCAAGGCCAGCTCGAAGGACTCGAGCCTCTCCTTGTGCCTCCCGACACCACTGGTAAAGAACACCTTCTCCGGAATCATCTCATCGCCTCAGGGATTATCGTCCCACTTGAATACAGGCGGGTTCCTCCTTATTAAACCTTTTTTGCCCCAGGCAAAGAGGGCATGGGCCACCAGGGGCAGGGCGATGGTGGCGTCCACGAAGACCTGGACCTTCTTTGCCCCTCCCGAGATCTTCCCCCAGGAGACCCCTTCCTCAAAGGTACAGCCCGTAAGCCCCCCCCAGTGGGGGGCGTCGGTGGTGAACTGGAGGGCATAGTGGTGGCCACCCTTATCCATGCCCAGGATGGAGGATATGACCTCGGTCTGCTGGATGAAGTTCTTGGGCACCCCTCCGCCCACGTAGATTACGCCGGTCTTCTCACTCGCCTCCACCATGGCGGTGATCTCTTCCACGTCTTTTATTTGACTTACCAGGACCCGCTGCCCCGCCCTTCTGGCCAGGGCAAGGCCGATGCCGATGGAGCTGTCCCCCAGGGCAGGGACGAAGATGGGCACCCCGGCCCTGCGGGCGCTTACCACCATGGAGTCCCCTGCCCCACCCTTCTCCTCCACCCACTCCCCCAGGATCTGGCAGATCTCCCTGGAGGAATACTCCCTGCCGGGGTCCAGGTCCCGGGCCAGCCTGGATATCTCCTCGTCGATGCGCCGGAACTCCGCCTCCTTGGCGAAGACATCGTAGATCCGGTCAATACCGCACTTGTACAGCTCGTGATCATCGGCCCCGGGGTGGCCCTTGTAGTGAAAATGCCCCAGGGCTTCGTGGATGTCGTGGAAGATGTTGGCGCCGGTGCTGACCAGGCAGTCCACCATCCTGTTTTGGATCAGGTAGGCCAGGACCTTCCTCATGCCCGCCGGGACCATGGCCCCGGATAGACCCAGGAAAATCGTGACCCCCTCCTCCTCCACCATCTCCTTCCAGAGGGTTGCCGCCTCTCCGAGCCTGCGTCCCTGGAAGCCGGTGTCGGCCATGGCCTCCAGGAGGTCCGAGATACTTCTCTCCTTGACCTCTATGGGGTTCGTTGGTTCTTTCAGAAAATCTGGGCCCATCAATCTCGGCTATAATCGACTTCCCTACTTAAAAATTTTTAGATTTTTAGACAAGTTTTTAAACTCCTGGATTCAATTCTTATCAGAATGGATTTTGGCGAAGAGGAAAGGGTTAGAAGACGGCCTGCGGTGGAGAGGACCATCCAGGAGATATCGGAGCAGGACTTCAGGGTGAGAATCATCGGAACCGTGGTGGACATGAGCAGGGAAAGCCAGTCCATCATCATCGACGACGGGACTGGGAGGGCGGTGGTCTTCTTCCCGGACCCCGCCCAGTTCGAGGAGGTCCAGGAGGGAAAACTCTACCGGGTCTTCGGAAAGGTAAAAAAGGATGAAAACATTGAAATAGAGGCAGAACTTATTCAGGACATGAGCAACCTGGATGTGGGCCTTTACGAGCAGGTGAGGTATATCACGGAAAAACTTATGAGGTGAAGGAGATGTTCAAAGCGAGTTTATCGGACCCCAAGATTTTAAAGAGTTCCATAGATGCCATTTCAAATCTCATCGACGAGGCCGGGATAACGGTGGATGAAACGGGCATGAAGCTGCGGGCCATGGACCCCGCCCACGTGGCCCTGGTGGATTTTGAGCTTTCAAGGGATGCCTTCGACGAGTTCGAGGCCAAGGAAAGTGCCGTCATCGGCCTGGACCTGGACAGGTTCAACACCATCCTCAAGAGGGCCGGGGGGGCGGACAAGATATCCATGACCCTGGAGGACAGCGTGTTGAAGGTGAAGTTCAGGAACACCTCCACCAGGACCTTCAGCATCCCCCTGATAGACGTCTCCGAGGAGGAGTTGAAGATACCCTCGTTGGAGTTCGGCTCGGTGGTGGAGATCGACCCCAAGATGATAAGCGAGGGGATAAAGGACGCCGAGATCGTAAGCGACCACGTGACCCTGAAGACCGACCAGGAGGCCTTCTATATCCTGGCCAAGGGGGACCTGGGCAAGGTGGAGATCACCATCAGGAAGGACGATACCGCCTCCTTTGAGGTCAAGGCGGACTCGGAGAGCATGTTCTCCATCGAGTACCTAAAGGACATGATAAAGGCCTCGGAGATTGCGGACTCCGCCAAGGTATCCCTGGGGACCAACATCCCGGTGAAGATGGATTTCCTGGCAGAAAACGCCTCCCTGAGCTTTCTTTTGGCCCCGAGAATCGAGTCCGACTGATAAGGCATGCTCAGGACCGTCCTGGACCCGTTTTCAGAGGAAGCCAAGAGGATCGTCAAGGGTGCCCCGCCCCTGGACCAGCTTCCGGAGGAGGTCTTCCGGGCCGCCAGGCGAAAGGTGGACTGGCTTGCCGGGGAGAAAAGACCCCCAAAGAGTCTCTTTTCCCTTGATGCCGAAACCGATGTCCTCTCCTGGTACGTGCTCTTTTTCGCCGTGGGGACCAACTTCACCCGGTACTCGGGGGAGGCCCGGCTGGTGGAGGAGGCCTGCTATTCCATCACCAGGGACAGGCTTGATTCCTTTGAAAGGGAGGAGGGAGAAAGGGTCCTCTGGAGGATGGCAGGCCGCCTGGACATGGAGGAGGGCCAGATGGAGGAGGGTTGTCTGCGCATCGGCGATGTCCTCATCGAGAAGAAGGACCTTTATGCCGAGAGTTCCCTCCTGGGGACCGGCAGGAGGACGGGCCTTGCAGGGTCAAAGACGGGCAGGTTCTCCATGGACAGGAGGACCAAGCGCTTTGGGATCCCCTGGAAGACCCTCATCCCCCTGGTGAGCGCCAAGAGGACCAAGCTCACGGACTGGTACATCCGGGGATGCCTTGCTGTGGTGAGCCTGGAGGACCTGATGGAGGTGTACTCCGGCCTTGTGACCGTGGATGCATTAAAGCATATGGAGAGGCTCCGCCAGGAGGCCAGCCACATAAGGACCAAAGGGACCGACGAGCTGGCACGGCACATCTCTGCGGTGGCCGGCAGGCGCACGGCCCTGGCCCCCGCCATATCCTTCGGGAAGGCGGAGAGCCTGAAACCTGGAAACTTCCCGCCCTGCGTCAAGGTGGTGCTCCAGGGTGTCACATCCGGGTCCAGGAACTTCGCCATTACCGTGTTTTTGACATCTTTCCTCTCCTATGCCAGGATCGCCCCGGCCAAGGCCGAGGACCCCAGGATATCGGATTACGTCAAGGACCAGAAGGTCATAGACGAGATCATGCCCCTCATCGACCAGGCCGCCGAGAGGTGCTCGCCCCCCTTCTTCGAGGACCAGCCCCTGGAGAGGCTCAACGTGGTCTACCACCTGGGCATGGGGATGAACGAGGAGCCCCTCCTGGAGAACTCCGGCGCCTCGAAATGGTACTTCCCCCCCAACTGCGAGAAGGTCCAGCGGGAGGCTCCCCCCCTGTGCAAACCCGACGAGCTCTGCAAGCGGGTCAAGAACCCGCTGAACTACTACTTTTTGAAGGGCAAGGAAG
>CAZHQS010000115.1:0-1523 GCA_964534545.1 Candidatus Hydrothermarchaeota archaeon | reverse complement strand
GGATAAGGAAAAAGATGCCAAAGGTAGCTGATACCCATGGAACCAGAAGATTCCCGGTGGAAGGTTAAAATCGTCCGCAGCCCCAGGCGGAAAAAGACCGTGGAGGCCAGGGCTGAAGGGGACGAGCTCAAGGTGTACCTCCCGGCCGGGCTGTCAAAAGCCGAGGAGGAGAAATGGGTGGCCAGGATGGAGGCACGCTTCGAGAAGCGCAAGAAGGACGGACGGGACGATGAATACCTCAAGAAGAGGGCGGGGGAGCTCAACCGCAGGTACTTTGGCGGCAAGCTGAAATTCAAGTCTATAAAATATGTCACCAACCAGAATTCCAGATTCGGGAGCTGCACCCCGAAAAAGGGCACCATACGGATATCCCACCGGCTGAAAGACATGCCCGGCTGGGTCAGGGACTACGTGATAGTCCACGAGCTGGCCCACCTCCAGTACCCCGACCACTCCAAGGCCTTCTGGAAGGCGGTCAATCAGTATAAATATACAGAGCGGGCCAGGGGTTTTCTGATAGCCATGAGCATGGAGGATGAAGTCCAATGACCGTCCAGTTCCGCCCCGCCACCCCCCAGGACCGCAAACGCTATTACACCGAGGAGTGGTCCGTGGAGGAGGTGCCGGACTTCATCCTCGACACCCTCTCCCGGCGGGAGTTCGGCTTCGACCACGACGGCCAGGGTCCCAGGGACAGGTACAACGTCTTCACCTCTCCGGAGAGCCTCGAGACCTATATGAAAAACCGGGCGCCCTTTGCGGCCTACTCCAGCGTATCCCTCTACAGGAACCCTGCGGGGCGCAAAGGCTGGGAGAAGGCCGAACTCATCTTCGACATCGACGCCAAGGACCTGCCGGTGAAGAACTGCTGCGGCGAGGGTCAGGTCTGCCAGGTGTGCCTGGAGCGCGCCCGGCGGCTGGTGATAAAGCTGGACAGGGTGTTGAGGGAGGATCTGTGCGTCAGGGACATCAACTACGTCTACTCGGGCAGGGGCTACCACATCCGCATCCTGGACGAGGACATCACGCCCGAGGGGGACCCTTTAAGGGCTTCCATCCTGGACTATATCAGGGGCAACGTCCCGGTGGAGGACCAGAGCAGGAAGAAGGCAGGCAAGGACCAGACCCTCCAGAGGGGGGGATACACAGGGATTTTCAAGAGCAGGCTGGCCGACATCATCCAGTACGCAGAGATCAAGGACCTGCGGGGCTTTGGCATCAGCGCAAAAAAGGCCGACGACATCCTGGAAAGGAAGGATGAGATCATCCAAGAACTGGAGGCCGGGGAGGACCGGATCCTAAAGGACATCACGAAATCCGCCTACGACAGGTTCATCCAGCGGGCGGCGGTCCAGATAGCAAGCTTCCTGGACGCCAAGGTCACCGTGGACGTCAAGCGCATCCTCCGCCTCCCCTCCAGCCTCCACTCCAAGGTCAGCATGAAATGTGTATGGGTCACCGATCTGGAAAACTTTGACCCCCTCAGGGATGCCGTGCCGGAATTCCTCAAAAGGGATTGAAGC
>CAZHQS010000114.1:0-5502 GCA_964534545.1 Candidatus Hydrothermarchaeota archaeon | reverse complement strand
TGGCTGAGGATTGACACCCTCTCAAAAAGGCCGGTCCATATGCGGCTGGTCCAGGTGGATGGAAAGTCCATGTAGACCGAGAGGAGCTGTCCCTTCTTCTTCAGGACCCGTTTTATCTCCCGGACCGTCATGGGGAAATCGTCCTCTCGGCAGAAGTCAAAAAAGCAGTTCGTGAAGACCGCGTCAAAATACTCATCCCCAAAGGGTATGCGAAAAAACGGGGCGGTGAAGGTCCGCAGGCCACCTGTAGGGACAAACCCTTTGGCAGTCTCCTCCAGCCTTGAAGAAAAACACATAAGATAGGTTTCCCCCTCAGGATTCGCCTGACTCAACAGTCTGATCCCCGGGTCAGTGGGTGGGGATATTATCAATATCCTCATACCTCCAAGACCCGAATCATCCAGCTCCATCTCCCGGGTCTGAATCTCCATAAGTTTCACCCAGGGATTGAAAAAGGGGGAAATGCGGGAATAGGCCTTTTCGATATCCATGGTCCTTCACAACCTCCTCAGGTAGTGCCCCTGTTCCTTCTTCTTCCCGAAACTGCGAATCCCGTCCTTTAGGAGTTGGAACTTGAGTTTTTCGGCATAGTCCTCAGGTATCTCCCCCCGCTCCTTCATGTAGTTGATGATCTCCAGTCCCTCCTCCTCTGTGTCACACCTGCGCAAAAAGTCTATAACAGTTGGGTCGTAACCACGGTACTTATTATGGACAGCCCTCTCGGCCTCCTCCATATCCGAGCGCACCGAATCTATCTTCAGCCCTTCTCCTTCCAGCTCCCTGGCCAGGTTGGGGTACTTCTTTTTAAAATCCTCCATCTCAGCATACCCCACATCTCTTGCATGTCTTCTTACAAATCGGCGACGGCTCTCCTCGGAAATACTTTTCGAATTCCGATGCCAGGAAACCTGTCTTCACTCCGGTATCTATCCTTGACCATGGGAGGGGTTCTTCCAGGGGCCGTTCTCCAGCATAATGATTGAACTCGATCCCCGCCTCCTTGAAGGCCCTTCTAAGGGCCCCCGTCCCACCTCCGTATTGGAAGGCCCTTTCCAGCACTTCGCCCAGTCTCTCGTCCCCCCTAGCGATGGTCGCCTGGATAAAGGCCGACTTGTAGTCCTCGGATTCCACCTCCACCCCAGCTTCCTTCTTCAGGAGTTGCAGTCTTTTCTTGTAGGTCTGGGAGTCCACAAGACCGGCCCACTGGAGGGGTGTGTGGGGCTTGGGCACGAAGGGGTTGATGCTGAGCTTGATCTTCCCCTGTACCGACTTTTTTAGCCTTTTGACGAACCCTGCGATCTCCAGGACATCGTCATCGGTCTCCCCGGGCAACCCCAGGAGATAGTAGAGCTTGAGGGTCTTAATACCTCTCGAGAAGGCGAGGGCGGCCGCTTTTTCAATCTCTTCATCCGTTAGTCCTTTGCCCACCCTGTCCCTCAACCTCTGGTTGGTCTCCGGGGCCAAGGTGATGCTTCTCTGGCCGGAGCTCACGATGGTATCCACTACGGCATTGTTCAAGGAGTCCGCCCGCAGTGAAGGCATGGATATCTCGCGTCCCTTCCCTGAAAGGAAATCACAGAGTTCCTCGATTTCGGAGTAGTCTGATACCGAGGCACCGATGAGGGAGAATTTCTCGGGTTCGCAGGCCGTTATGCCCTCCTTTACTACCTCCTTCAGGTATCCGATACTCCTCTCCCTGGGGGGTCGTGTTATGAAGCTGCCGAGGCAGAACCTGCAGCCCCTGCCGCAACCCCGGGACACCTCCAGGAGGAAGGATTCACCGTAGGCCGCCCCGGAGGACATCACCTGATAGATAGGGTGGTAGGAGTCGAGGTCTTCCAAGAAGACGCGGTAGGTAGGGTTGTCTATCTCAGAGATGTAAAGGCCGGGAATCTCCTCAAGGGTTTGTATATCCCCCCCATTGGTGTAGGCATCAATAAACCCATGAAGGTTTGGTTCCGCCTCACCTATGAAAAAGATGTCAATGAATTCTCTAAGGGGATAGGGATTGACGGTACAGGGCCCTCCGGCTATTACCAGCTGGTTTCTATCTCTTCGCTTTAGAGGTATGCCACTCCGGTCCAGTATCTTGAGTATGTTCAGGACGTCCAGTTCGAACTGCCAGGAGAAGGCGATGATGTCAAAGACCTTTAGGGGTGAACCGGTCTCAAGGCTCTTCTCGAAATCCAGGAAGAAGCGCTCGCAGGCCACGTCGTCCCTGGAGTTGAGGAGGTCGTAGATGGTCTGGAATCCCAGGTTGGCCATCCCGGCCCTGTAGAGGTTCGGAAAGACCAGGGCCGTGCGAATCTTTCCCCTCGGGTCCTTTATCACGGCGTTTCGCTCTTTGATCATTTGAAAACCTATTTATTGGCTGGGGTATTTGGTCTTTTGTATGGTTCGAGAGGTTGAAGACTTTCTCAATTCCTTCCAGCCTAACGAGGTGAAGATGGGCCTGGAACGAACCCGGTACATCCTCGAGAGGATGGGCAATCCCCAGTTGGATTACCGAACCATCCATGTGGGAGGGACAAACGGAAAGGGTTCCACTTGTATGTTCATCGCCTCTGTTCTAAAGGAGGCCGGGTACCGGGTGGGTCTCTACACCTCACCACATGTCCAGGATTTCAGGGAGAGGATAACGGTGGATTTTGAGCCCATCGGTGAGGATTCTTTGAGGACAGTCGTCGCACAGATGAAACCTATTGTTGAAGATATGGAGGGAGGTATGAGACCGACTTATTTCGAGGTGATAACTGCCCTGGCCTTTGACCATTTTTCAAAGGCTGGAGTGGACTATGCGGTCATCGAGGTGGGCCTGGGGGGAACCATGGATGCCACCAATGTGATTGTCCCGGAGGCGTCGGTGATAACCAATATCTCCATGGACCATACCACCATGCTGGGCAGTACCCTGGAGGGGATTGCCAGGGAGAAGGCTGGTATAATAAAGCCCGGGGTCCCTCTTTATACGGCCGAGGAAAAGGCTGGTCCCTTGGCCGTGATGGAAGAGAAGTGCAGAGGGATGAATTGCAAAATGGTTTTAGCTACTGGAAAATATGGAAAAAGGGAGTGCCTCGGCCTTGATGGTCAGAGGTTCGAGCTCGAGGGAAGGCGCGGGACCTACGGGCTGCGGACATCCCTTCTTGGCGCCCACCAGATGGAAAACGCAGCCCTTGCCGTGGTGGTGGCCGAAGACCTTGGGATAGACAAAACCTCAATCGAGAGGGGTATTTCCAATACCCGGTCCCTCCCTGGCAGAATGGAGATCGCCCGGAGGCGGCCCCTTGTCATCCTGGACGGTGCCCACAACCCTGGGGCCATGGATGCCCTCGGGGATACCATCCGGGAGGTCCATCCAGGGGGTAAACGCCTCCTTGTAATCGGGATTTTGAAGGACAAGGCAATAGGGGAGATGGTGGAGATTGTCTCACCCCTCTTTGATGAGATTTACATCACGAGACCCAAGAGCGATAGGGCCGCCGAGCCCGGGGTTATCCAGAGGGCTCTGGGGAGGGGGGTTGTGGTGGAGGACGTGGAGGAGGCGGTGGAGCATGCCCTGGGCCGTGCAGGACCGGGGGATATGGTTTGTGTTACAGGGAGCTTCTATACGGTGGCCGAGGCAAGGGAAGCGATGGCATGAGAGAGGTGTGTGGGCGTTGGGAGCGCTTTGGCGACTGCCCCAAGGATTATATAGCTGTAGCTTGGTATTTCTAGGAGTGAGGCGGAATGCTGATAATTGGTATTGATGCGGCGACATGGGACATAATCCTTCCAAATATCGGGCGGCTCAAAAATATCAAAAGACTGATGGACGAGGGTAACCATGATACCATTCATCTTACACAAAAGCCTTGGTCTCCTTCTGTCTGGTGTTCCATGTTTTCAGGAAAGACGCCGGAAGAACACGGGCATCATGACTTTGTTGTTGATGGAGAGATAGTTACTAGGCAGGATATCAAGGTCGATTTCATCTGGGACCTCCTGGACAGAAAAGGAATACCCGTGAAGGCATTGAATGTACCCTTCATCGTCCCCCCATACAACTACAATATAGACTTTGACCCGGTGGCAGGGGGTGTACCGGTGGAGACAGAGGAGCTCTTGGAGGAAATAGAATCCATCACTGCCAAGACCCTTGAGGTCCTCCAGGGAGACAAACCCGAGGTGATGATTGCGGTTTATACGGCCCTGGACAAGCTCTCCCATCTCCACTGGGGCGAGGCAATCCTGGTGGACTACTACGAGAAGGTTGACAGGGCCATCGGTAAGCTTTTGCCCTATGATCGGGAGGTTATTATCATCTCCGACCATGGCTTCTGCGACTATGATGCGGCCCCAATTAGAACCCTCCCGAAGAAGACCCCGAAAGGAGAGATCAAAGGGGACCATCATCCCGATGCGGTGGTCATAACAAGGAATATCGACTTCAGGGTAAATCAACCCATGGATGTGTTTCATGGTATTCACAGAAAATACATAGGAGAGGAGTGAGAAATGGACGAGGAACTGATGAGGCGATCCCTAGATGAGAAAATAGCAAGGTCAAAGGAGATAGCAAAGGAGGCCATGGAGCGCTATGGTGACGGCTTGGTTATAGCTATTACAGGGGGAAAGGACAGCACCCTGATGCTATGGATTTTCAAACAGGCCTGTGAAGAAGAGGGCAAGAAAATCCCTGACTGTATGTTCATTGACGAGGGATACGTCTTCGAGGAGATCCTGGAGCTTGTGGACCAGTTGGAAAAAGACTGGAATCTCACCATCCACAGGGTGAAGAACACAGATGTGAGCAGGGACAGAAAGGTAGGGGATATGGTTAAGGTCTCAGAATTGAATGAAAGGAACAGGATGGAGATTCAAAAGCTGGGCTTTGAAGAGGAGGAGTTTCCCTTCGAGCCCGAATCCTATGTGGGGAATCATCTCATGAAGACCGTGGCCATGAACATGTTCCTTGAGGACCATGGGGTCAAGGCCCTGGCCACTGCCATCAGATGGGATGAGCAATCTGCCAGGACGGATGAGACCTTTTTCAGCCCCCGTTCTGATCCGGACCATGTTCGTGTTCAGCCTATACTGCACTTTACAGAGCGCAACGTGTGGGAAGCGATAAGAAAGTACCATATCCCCTTCTGCAAACTTTATGCCCAGGGTTATAGGTCCCTGGGTGCCAAGGGGAGCACCATCAGGACATCAGATGTCCCTGCTTGGGAGCAGGACCTCGAGAACACTCCCGAGAGGGCTGGACGGGGACAGGATAAAGAGGAGATAATGGAAAGGCTCAGGGATCTGGGGTACATGTGATCCCATCAATTAGCCGTTACGCGTTTGGGTTCATATGGCCGTAAATTTATAAGTAATCAATAGGAATGGATAAGCCATGGATATATCCATCATAGGTACTGGTTACGTAGGTCTTGTCACGGGAACATGTTTCGCTGAACATGGTCACCATGTCATCTGCGTTGATATCGATTCGGAACGGGTTGAGAAGATCAACAAAGG
>CAZHQS010000113.1:0-5679 GCA_964534545.1 Candidatus Hydrothermarchaeota archaeon | reverse complement strand
AAATCTCCCCCCCGGCGCTTGAATCCACTCGTCGGTCGTCGGGCTATGCCCTAGACCTCCTCGTGTCTTCACCCATAGATTGTTGTCGCTGTCGCGAATGATAGACAAATATATATGCGTGCCCGGAGGGCCGCCCGGGGTTCGTCTAGGGGTGAGGGTTTAATCTTTGCAACCGCCTCTGCTTGGGCCAGGGATTAAAGCCGAAGTGGTAGCCCTCGACGTTCTGAATCTCCCCCCGGCGCTTTTGGATCTTATCCTCCTGCACACTTCACAGGTATCCTTGCCATGGCATCATCTCCCCTTGGCGACCGGCAGGGTGAAGCAGAATCTGCTGCCTTTGCCTTCCTCGCTCTCCACCCATATCCTCCCGCCGTGGGCCTCCACGACCTCCCTGACGATGACTAGGCCCATGCCGGTGCCCCCGTATCGCCTCGTGGCAGAGCTGTCCACCTGGTAGAGGCGGTCGAAGATCATGTCATGGTACTCCCGGGGTATCCCGATGCCTGTATCCTCCACGCATACCTGGGCCATAGCACCCTTCACCCCGGCATAGACCCGTACCTGCCCGCCCTCTTCGGTGAACTTGATGGCATTGTCCAGGAGGTTCAGGAGGATATACTTGGTCTCCTGAAAATCGGCCCATACCAGGATATCAGGCACCTTTTCATCAATTTCTATTCCCCCCTCCTCTGCTTGGGATTTCATCTCACCTACGGCTATGGCCACCACGTCGGCGAGGTTGATAACCTCCTTGCGGAACACAGTCTTCTTCTTCTCCAGCCGGGCCACCTCAATGAGGTCTCGGACGATCCTGTTCTGGCGCATGAGGGCTTTCTTGCCCATGAGCATGAGCTTGTTCCTGGCCTCCCGGTCCTCCTCATCCATGGCCAGGTCGAAAGCCGTGGAAGCGATGGTAATGGGCGTCCTCAACTCGTGGCTCACGTTGGAGATGATGTTGCTCTTGACTTCGTCCAGGGACTTGAGCTCCTCGTAGGTCCTCTCAAGCTCCTCCTTTGCCTGCTGGCGCCTTATTATCCCCACCAGGGCATTGGCCACGGCGGTGAGGAACTCCTCCTCCCTTTCGTCCCTCTTGTGCCCCTCCTTCACATAGAGGTTTATCACTCCAAAGACTTCTCCTCCTGACAGCAGCGGGACGCAGTAGTGGCCGTGAGGAGTAATGCCTTCGTACGTGGTCTCGTGGCGCTCGTCTATTTGGTCCGCGAACTCCACCTGGCCTGAAAGGGCCGCCCGGCCACAGAGGCACCTGCCGAAGGGGACCATGGCGCACTTCTCCAGGAGGGGTTCGGCCAGCCCGCGCTGGGCCTTTGTGACTAGGACATTCGGCTCTTCCTCCACCAGTAGGATGCTACCCTTGGCCTCCAGGGCAAAGTCCGGGATGGAGAATATAAGGTCCAATGCCTTCTCCAGGGTCTCCTCCAGGTCCATGTCCTCCAATGAGAGCCTGAGCAGTTCATTGATGACAGATTGCTGGTTGTAGCTGCGGTGGATCGCCTCTTCTGCCTTCCTGCGCTCGGTGATGTCGCGGACAGTCCCCACGGCGTGCCATTTGCCCCTGACCTTGAATGAGGTGACCGAGAGCTCAATCGGGAACTTCGACCCGTCCTTTCTTCTTCCTGATAGTTCGAGGGTCTTCCCGGTGACCACGCACTGGCCGGTTTCCTTGAAATGGGGAAGACGCTGGTAATACTCCTTCTTAGCCTTTTCCGTGACGAGAATATCGTAGAGCTTCTGTCCCATTACCTCCATCTTATTGTAGCCAAACATCTCCTCCGCGGCAGGATTGAAGTAGGTGATGCGTCCCTCCCCGTCCATGACTATAATGCCATCCAGGGAGGTATCGGATATGGCCCGGGCCTTCTCCTCGGCCTCTATCAGGGCATCCTCGGCCTTCCTGCGCTCGGTGATGTCCATCAGCATTCCGGAAATTATGTCTCCATCCAGGGTGGCGCTCTCCAGGACATCCAGGGTCTTTCCGTTCTTGTCTACGTACTGGACATGGTAGTTGGCCACCCAACCCTTTGCTTTGAGTTCCTTTAGAAGGACCTCCCTGTCATCCGGGTTTTTGAATCTGGAAGCCAACCCCTCTTCCATAATCTCCTCGGGAGAGTCGAACCCGAACATCTTCACCAGGGCGTCGTTGACAAAGAGAATATCCCCGTCAAGATTGGTCCTATAGACGCCCACCAGGGCGTAGTCCACCAGGTCTCGGTACTTTTTCTCAGACTCCCGCAGGGCCTCCTCGGCCCTCTTGCGCTCAATTGCATCCGCCAGTATGTTTGCAACCCCCTGGAGGAAATAGACGTCGTCCTGGGTAAAGGTCCTTTTCCTGGCCGTATGGGCCCCCAGCACGCCGAAGGGCCTCTCCTTTTCCCCGATGATGACGCTGATGCCGCTCACCACACCGTGGTCTGTCAATAGGGGGGGACCGGTGAAGCGTTTTTCCTTTGAGAGATCCTCCACTATCACAGGCTTTGAGGAAAGGAGGGTGTAACCTGCCTGGGAATCGGTCCCGGCGCTAACAATCGTAGAACCAACGACTCCATCCTTCCACCCCACACCAGCTGTCAATTTCATGGAGGTCCCGTCGGGGAGGAGTTCCATGACCTTGGCGAATTCCACGTCCAGATTTTTAGCAATGAGATCGACAGCCTCGTCCATAAGGGTTTTCAAATCCATATCTGCCAGGGCCTTAAGCCCCAACTGGGATACGGCTGCCTGCTGTCTCGCCCGGGCCTTCAGGGCCTCCTCCGCCTTCTTGCGCTCGGTGATGTCCCTGAGGATGGCAATGACCGCCGGTCTTCCATGGTATTCGATGAGGGAGGCGCTTACCTCGATGGGCATCTTGCTCCCGTCCCTGGTGATGACCTCTATTTCGTACCTGCTCGGTAGCTCCTCCCCTGACACCCCCTTCGTGTACCACTCCCTCACCTTTTCCAAATGTTCCGGGGCGATAAAATCCGAGAAGGGCCTTCCCTGGACCTCCTCCATGGCGAAGCCGCTGAGCTCCAGCATTTTCGGGTTCGCGAACACCAGAAGGTCTTCCTGGATGATGACGATCCCGTCGTTACTCTCCTCCACCAGGGTCCTGAACTTCTCTTCAGACTCCTTTAAGACCTCCTCCACCTTCTTGCGCTCGGTGATGTCGCGTACCAAAGCCTGAAGAACTTTTTGGCCGCCGTAGTCAACAAGCCTGGTACTTATCTCCACCGGCATATAAGTCCCATCTTTCCGTCGATGTGATGTCTCGAATGTAATACTATCTCCGGCAATCTGCTTTTTGAATCTGGCCTTGATATCCGCAGGAGCATCAGGTGGATTTATCTCAAAGACCTTGAGGTTTAATAGCTCCTCCTTGGTGTAACCGAGCCGTGCCGCAGCGTTTTTGTTGCAGTCAAGAAAGCGCCCTGTATCAGGGTCGATTATGAAAATCGAATCAGTAGCATGTTCAAATAAGCTTCTGTACTTTTGCTCAGACTCCCGTAGTGCCTCCTCCGCCCGCTTGCGCTTTAATGCTTCCACAATAGCTACTGATAGAGCTTCCACAGCTTCCTTATCAGCCAAGTCATAGCCCGGTTCTTTATTGGCTAAACCGATTATGCCGATGGTCCTACCCGCATGTTTTAATGGAACGCCCATGAAAGAAGTTACTATCGGGTGACCTTCGGGAGTTCCGACTCTGTCGGGATGGGAGGCAGGGTCGTTTACTATAAGGGATTGTTCGTCCTTGAGTACCCTTCCCCATATCCCACGAATCTCCATGTTTTTTATCCACAGAGGGGTTCCAGAGTCCGGTACTCTACAGGCATCCCAGCCTGGATTACTCAGTGCAATGGTATCGAACCGGCCGGCCTGATTCACCTCGCCAATAAAACCTAACTTGCTCCCTGTCAACTCCTCGGCCACAGCAAGACATGTGCGGGCCAGCTCTTCTTCGGTTTCACACGTCAATGTCTCTTGAAACACCTTATTGATCGCATCCAACACGGCGCTTTGCCTCAGGATCCGCTCCTCCGTCCGCTTGCGCTCGGTGATGTCCTCAAGCATTGATAAAAAATAAAGGGGCTTTCCGTCTTCATCATGAACGAGAGAAACTGTTAGAGCAACCCAGATGGCCTCTTTGTCCTTCCTGATATATTGTTTCTCAGTTCTGTAGCAAGATATCTCTCCCCGCAGTAACTTCTTCGCATGCTGCATATCCGTATCAATGTACTCTGGATGGGTTATATCCGGAAATGTGAGGGTCGTAAGTTCTTGCTCTGTATATCCCAACATCTGGCAAAATGTTGCATTAGCTTTGAGTAACCGATAATCCAAGCCAACAATGGCCATGCCGAGGGGCCCTTCCTCAAAAATCTTGCGGAACCGCTCCTCGCTCTCCCGCAGCTCTTCCTCCGCCTTCTTCCGCTCGGTGATGTCCCTTGCAATACCAACAAGCCCCACTACCTTCCCCTCCTCATCAAAATGGGGGACCTTAACCGTCTGGAACCAGTATTCCTTTCCATCCGCCCCGGTCATGTGTTTTGTTATCTCTTTAGCCTTCCCAGTTCGGAAGACCACCTGGTCATCTTCGATGTTCTTCCTAGCTTCTTCTTTGTTGGGCATTATTTCATAATCGTTCTTTCCAATAACCTCTTCCCTGGGTAAGCCAAAGACCTCTAAGGTTTTGTTGTTGGCGATAATATAGCGGCTTTCTAGATCCTTGAAAAAGATGGCATCGTGGGCAGACTCCACCATGATCCTGAATTTGTTAAGCTCCTCCTCCGCTTTTTTGCGTTCGGTGATGTCCAGGAGGCTACCTATCACCGCCGGCTTCCCCTGGTAGGTTGTCCTTTTGCCGTAGACCTCCACGAATATGAGGGATTCGTCCTTCCTCATCCCCCTGAACTCGTAGTTTATGGACTCGACCTCCCCGTCCAGCCTCTTGCGGAGATTCTCCCTCACCAGGGGCCAGTCCTCGGGATACACCAGGTCCTCGGGGCCCTTCTTGTCCACCAGCTCCTCCACGGTGTAGCCGAAGATCTCAGCCAGTTTTGGGTTGACATACCTGAAAACATCGTCCTGGATGAGGTAGACTCCCACCAGAGACTCCTCTGAAAGGTCCCGGAACATCCCTTTAGGTTCCTTCATCTCCCTCCGCCTCTGCTGCCATCGCGTTCATTTCTATGGCCGCCCCTTCCAGTGAGGTGCAAGCGAGCCACTGTGATTTCATCCCCTCGATGGCATTGGCGTCCGCAACCTCTGCCCTTCGGTCGCAATCCTGGATCCCTATGTTTTTGGGTTCTATCAGGTCGGAGTCTGCCTTTGCCTTCCCCACTAGTAGATAATATCCCCCGCTCCTTAAGGACCCTCCTGGCTTTTCCTTACCCCCTCCATGAGATACTTTCTCCCGCATTTGCATCATCTAATTATGCTGGCTTGTATGAACATAAAACTTACCCTATCCGTCCTTGGCCATGTTTTTCAAAATTGTGAAGGGCTTCATCACATGCTCCAGGCGACCTCTGACGTCCTTGAGCATGGCCACCTGGAGGTTGCTTGGTCCGGTCATTTCTTCTAATCTCCTTGAGGACATCCTTTTCAACTCGGACCCCCCTTTTTCTTTTCAACATCCTTTGGAAGGCGAACCCAAAAAACGCTCCCGCCCTCGGGATTGTCCTC
>CAZHQS010000112.1:1852-5688 GCA_964534545.1 Candidatus Hydrothermarchaeota archaeon | reverse complement strand
CAGAACCCGGGCTGCATAAAGCTTTATAGGAACTACTTCGAACACATGTGGCAGGATGCTGAGTGACAGACTGAGTAAGAGGGAGTTGAGAAGGGCCGAGGAGGTCCTTGGGGATATCCAGAAGGAGGTGACTATCATCATCTCCGGGGACAGGGGTGAGATCTATGACGCCATGAGGACGTTCCTGGAGGGTATCTCTGACCTCTCCGGGAAGCTCAGGATCGTAGAGGGGGAGGCAACCGGCCTGCCAGGCTTCACCCTGGGGGGGAACATCCACTACCACGCCCTGCCCATCAAACAGGAGCTGGACCCCTTCCTGGATACCCTGCAGTGGGTGTCCAAGGGGGTTACCGACCTCAAGCCAGAGACCAAGGAAGAATTGAAAAAGGTCGGCTCCCCCGTGGACATCAAGGTCTTCATCACCCCGCCCTGCCCCTATTGCGGTCATGTGGTCAGGACCGCCAACCGGTTCGCCATCGAGAATGAGAACATCCAAGTTACCGTAATCGATGTGACCCTCTTTCCTGAGCACCTGGAGAGGTTCAGGGTCTATTCGACCCCAAAGACCCTGCTGAATGGGGAGCTGGAACTCCTGGGGGACCTCAGGGAGGAGGACCTGCTGGGCTGGGTCTTCAAACCCGGGACCCGGGAGGGGCGCATCGCATCCAGGCTCCAGAAGGGGGAGGCCGAGGCCATTGCAAGGGAGGCCCTGGAAGACGAAAGGATCCCCGCCCTCCTGGCCGGGCTGGCCTTTGACCCCGATTTCGGGCTCAGGATAGGGGCTGTGGTGACCCTGGAGGAGATCATGGCCCTGGACCCGGGGGCGGCCCTGCCGGCCCTTCCCCATGTCCTGGAAAAACTCAAGGCCCCTGATAAAAGGGACCGGGGGGATGCCGCCTACCTCCTGGGGGTCCTGGGGGATGAATCGGTCATCAAGTACCTGGAATCCCTCCTGGAGGAGGAGGACACCTTTTTAAGGGAGACGGCCCAAGAGGCCATTGAAGCCATTAAAGCGAGGTAGTAGGATGGAGATCACAAAGGAGATGCCCATATTCAAGATCCTGAAGGAGCACCCCGAGCTGGAGCCTGTCCTGCGCCACTACAACATCTGCGAGTGCGAGCCCTTCAAGACCCTGGAGAAGCAGGCCAGGCTCTACAAGCTGGATGTTGACGAGCTGGTAAAGGAGCTGAACGAGAAAAGGAAAAAACCCTAAGTTCTATGCGATTCCTTGGGCAGGGGGTGGAACGTGGGGTTCAACACTTAGCTAATATGATGGTGGGGGGAGGGGCCCTATGGGTTTGAAAATAAGTAGTTCCCATAGGACCAACCCTTTTTGATTTCGTTTTTCAATAAATACCTTACTGTGTTGTGCAATTTTATACAAACCCCTTTCAATCCTTCGTCCAAACCGCTTTTGTGCAAAGCCCCAAATCCCAAATCCCATAAAGTTTAAATACGTTAATAGAATCTACCACAACTAAAACCAAAAGGAGGAACGAGAATGGCAACCATTGATATTGATCTAGACGCATGTGCGGGTTGCGGAACCTGCGAAGAACTCTGCCCAAGCACCTTTCAGCTTGCTGGCGAATTCGCCGAAGTCATAGGCGACGGCGAGGATTGCGACCTGGCAGAAGTTGTGGACGCCTGCCCGACCCAGGCTATTTCTGTTGAGGGCATCGAGGCCGCCGGCAGGAAGAACCCCAAATACTGAACTTCCTCCCCCCTTTTCTTTTTTATCAATTTTTTTTTAAACGTAATCCAGCCACTTTTTGTAGTTGTCGTCCCTGCCCTCTGTGACCTGGAAGAACTTGTCCTGGATCTTCTTTGTTATGGGACCGGGCCTGCCAATCTCTATGCCGTCGATCTCCCTTATGGGGGTGACCTCGGCGGCCGTTCCCGTGAAGAAGGCCTCGTCGGCCAGGTAGAGGGAGGCCCTTGTCAGGTCCGTCTCCTTGACCTCGATGCCCATGTCCCGGGCGAAGGTAATGGTTGAATCCCGGGTGATGCCGGGCAGGATGCTGGCGTGGGCCGGTGGTGTGTGGATAACACCGTCCTTGATGATAAAGATGTTCTCCCCTGGTCCTTCCGAGACCATGCCCCGGTAGTCCAGCATGATGGCCTCATCGTAGCCGGTGTTTATGGCCTCCAGCTTGGCCAGGATGGAGTTTATATACTGCCCAGTCGCTTTCGCAACCGGTGGGAGGACGTTGGGACCTATGCGCTGGAAGGAAGATATCTTGGCCCGGATGCCCTTCTTCAGGCCCTCCTCCCCCAGATAGGTGCCCCAGGGCCAGATGGCGATGGCCACGTCGATGGGCGAGTTCAACGGGTTCAGGCCCATCTCCCCATAGCCTCTGAAGGCGATGGGACGGATGTAGCAGGCCTCCACCTTGTTGGCCCTGATGACCTCCCGGGTGGCCTCCATGAGCTCATCAACGGTGTAAGGTATATCCATGAAATAGATCTTCCCCGAGGCGTGGAGGCGCTCCATGTGCTCGCGATGGCGGAAGACCGCTGGACCGTCCACGGTCTTGTAACATCGGACCCCCTCGAAGACCCCTGACCCGTAGTGAAGGGCATGGGTCAGGAGGTGAATCTTGGCATCTTTCCAGTCCACCAGCTCCCCGTTCATCCATATCTTTGAAACTTCGGTAATGGGCATGAGCAAATGATAAGGATTCCGAATTTATAAACCTTTTGACAGGGGGCCGGATCCTTTGCTAGGAAATCCCTCTTAGCAGCGACTCTCTGTAGGGTCTCCGCCGACATGGGCCTCGAGGTTTGATATGCTGTTTCGGGAGACTCATCAACCGACTGAGTTAGAAAAATGAGAGAATATTGATTTGTGTTCCATGGTATCGCCTTGTTTATCAGAAGTATCTCAGGGCCTCTACAGGACTGAGCTTTGAGGCCCTAACCGCCGGATATAGACCGAAAAGCATACTGATGAATATCGCAAAGGTTATTGTAAACAGGATTAGCCCCGGGGTTACCACGGTGAGGGAGGGCATTGCGGCGAGGTTTTCAGCTGGCATGTGGAGAAATCTTCTGAGGGCAAACCGCGCTACAACATCGATACTCTTAGAGCCAAGGGTTCCCACCAGGGCCCCCAGAAGCCCTCCAAAGAATCCTATTAGGGCGGATTCCATCAGGAAAATCCTTACTATATACGCCCTCGTAGCACCTATCGATTTTAGGACCCCAATCTCCCTCGTCCTCTCCAGGACAGCCATCAGCATGGTGTTCATTATCCCGAAGCCTGCAACGAGGAGGGCAATGGAGCCGATGGAAAAGAACAGCACCTCGACTACCTTGAAAAAGGACGCGATGGATTGAAGAATCCCCTTCAGGCTCATCACGTTTACCTCCGCTCTTTCCTGTATTTCTTCGGATACCTCTTCAGCCAGGGCAGGGTCCTCCAGTCTTACTACTATTTGCGAGACTTCCTCATTTTCGGCACCGGTCATCTCCCTCAGGGTTTCGATGGGCATAACCACAGCGCTATCGAGCTGAGAGAAGATACCTCCGGGCATACCTCCCTCCTCCATGATGCCAACCACATCGAATCTCTTCGCCGTCGAAGCGCCTCCGGTTTCAAACCTAAGCGTCAGGGCCCTCCTAACATCGATCTGGATTGTATCTTCACGGGATCCGAAAGGGTTCCCTCCACCTGTACTGTTATCCTTTCTTTCCCTGTAACTCTTCTTTTCATCCTTTCTTTTGTAGGTCGTGATGTTCTGAATTTTACTTCCCAAGACTACCCTGTGTTTGTCACTCTCCCTTAAGAATCTCCCGTCTCTGACATCAACGCCCACCTTCTTCTCCCTGTAGG
>CAZHQS010000112.1:0-1752 GCA_964534545.1 Candidatus Hydrothermarchaeota archaeon | reverse complement strand
CGGGTCTTCCTCCGCTTGACATTCCTGAAGGCCAGAAAGAGGGTTTCCCTGAACATACGTTACAGCCCGAAAAGCCATTTCAAGAACCGGACTATTATCGATTCCCCATTAGGGTCCCGCCCACCCCTCGGTAGATCCGAGTTAACAACTTCAATGTGGATATTCTTTAGGATCTTATGTTCCTGGTTATAGGAATCGATATAGGATATCTCTACCGGGATTATGTGACTGCCGATGGCGTCCTCGACATGGATATCGAATTTCACGGTGGCGAAGTCGTCCGGCTCAATGGGGCCAACATAATAGGAGGGCTCCTCGGCATCGAAGGAATTCGTTTCAGCGATGTGGGCGGTAACGAAATTTGCAGTCATCGTGCCGGTATTTATCACATCGAACTCGACAGCAATTCTTCCGCCTCTTTCCACCCGGGGGATGCCTCTATGAACGCCGATTTGGGGTTCCACCTTCAGGCTCTGAATCTCGAAACCCCCTTTCCCATGAAGGGGTATTCCTATGGTCTTCTCTTCCTCCCTCTCATTCCCGCTTGCGTCCCTATACGACAGAGTCAGCTTGATGGAATATGGTTTTGGCTTGGCGGCGCCGTCGCTGATTATCGAAAAAACAACGTTCCTCTCTTCCTTGGAGCCCAGGGTTTCGATGTAGGCCGAGGAATCAGAAGCAATCGGCGTGAAGGGAGACCCTTCCACCTCACCGTAAGAAGTCACTGATTCCAGATCAAGCTTGGCCTTTATGTCCTTCAACACTTTCGTGCCTGAGTTCTTAAAGAGAATCTTGACGGCAATGGTGTCGCCTGCAACAGGATTCTCAGGATCGAGGAGGATTCTCTTCACTACCAGCTCCGAGCTTTCGCCTATGGTAACGTAGATAGGGAAGTTGTCCACATGGATTAGGTCTTCCAGGTAGGTCACCTTCAGGTTGAGCCTGTAGGTCCCTGGCTCGGCTTCTCCGTTTATATCCAGGTTATATCTCAGCAGGGCCGTCTTGTTGCTCTTGATCTCCCCTACTACGATATCGATCGGCTCTTTTGAGTAGAACACCTTCGAGTCTTGACGATATCTGAAGAAAAAGGGGTCATCGAACTCCAGGGTGGCTCTTATAGGTCTCAGGTCCTGATCGTCTACATTCCTTATCTCTATGAGCAGTGGGACGTTCTCATCTCCCGGATAGATAGAAACGGGATTTGAGAGATCCCCCCACGCGACCTTCGTTATCTCTACACCTGTCCTGCTAGCACTTACCTGGGGCGTCAAAAGTATTAGAACTAGAAATAGCAGTATCCTCTTCAATTTGATCCCTCCTTGGATTCTATTTTACCATCCATTACATGGATTATTCTCCCAGCCTTTTTAGCCACAGCTGAATCATGGGTCACAATCACTAGTGTCAGCTCCTTTTCCTCGTTAAGCCTCTTCAGCAGGGTCATCACCTCTGCACCGCTCTTGGAATCCAGCTCACCGGTTGGCTCGTCTCCAAGGATGATGGAGGGGTCGTTGGCCAGAGCTCTTGCCACAGCCACGCGCTGCTGCTGTCCTCCCGAGAGCTGAGTGGGCAGGTGGTCTACTCTGTCTCCCAGTCCCACGCTTTCCAGCAGTTCCTTTGCCTTCGTCCTCCTCTCCTTCACCTTCGTTCCATTGAAGATCATTGGTAACTCGACGTTTTCCAGGGCGGTTAGGGTGGGCAGGAGGTTGTGAAACTGGTATACAAAACCTATCTTCCTAGACCGCATTCTAG
>CAZHQS010000111.1:0-5699 GCA_964534545.1 Candidatus Hydrothermarchaeota archaeon | reverse complement strand
TCCTGGAGGCGGCCAGGAAACCCGAGGTGGAGGACGACGCCGAGTTGCGTATCGCCAGGGAGGGTTCCGAAGGTTCCGGGGAGACAAAGGAAGACGAAGAAGTGGAGGACCTTGGAGCCCTGCTGAAGAGCGGGGCCTTTGATGGGCTGGACGACCCGGATTGATGTTGAGGTTGATGTTGCTGTTCCCCCTGCCCCCTACGATGCGACCTTGCCTTGTCCAACCATGTCCCCTCCCCCGCTCCTAGCCTATCCGTCGCCCTTCCTCATGACCTCGGCGTCGGCCGGGTTGAGGGTACGCCACTTCACCTCGTATCCCAGGAGGTCCAGGGTGGGGACTACAACGAGGGTGGGTTTGTTCACCCGGTGTATGGCCTGGATGGCTACCACCGTCTTGCCCGCCCCGGTGGGAAGGACGATGGTCCCTCGCTTTCCTGTTGTCAACTACCCACATCTAAAGCCGTGGGCGTGTGTCGAGCACCTTGCGGCGTCGCTGACGCCCGTTGCGGTGCCGTCATGCACACAATCCCCTGCGTTGACCGGCAGGTTTCCCCCGGGAATCTGGACCGATGCGAGTCGGTCCGCCCCGGGGGCGATGTGTGGAGTCTTTTGTTCCATCACCCCCTGGATACAAAGGGGACTATATAAAGGCGAAGGGAATTTTGGGTCGGGTATCCCCCCGATTCCTCCCTCCCTTGAAAGGAAGGGAGTCCTCGGATCAGCTTAATTTGAAAAGTCATCATACACTTACAGATGCTCCCCAATAGGGGGGCATCTCGCAAGTTCCCTTCGAAGTTCATCGAGGCAGGTATGGCAGTAAAAAACGCCCTTGGGGATCTCTTTGCTGCACCTGACACAATAAGAACTTGCCATGAAAGACGATTGATGAAGTGATATTTATGAGATTCCCTGGACGGCGCCGGAAAGGTGAATGATTAGTTTTCCCACGCTCTCTAGGACAATGAATATCTACCGTAACCCCCATATATTCCATCGGTGTTAAGAGATGAGGACCGGAAAATTCTGCTACCACTGCGGCGGGGAACTCTTCTGCCATGACGGCAGCACTGAGTGCTCCTCATGCGGGGCGGTCTATTCCAACTTGCTCGTCTCTGAAACCGAGTTCACCAAAGACGGCTGCAAGGTCCTGGAGATCGGTCTTTGTGCCGACATCACCATCAGGACGCCGGTGGAAGTCATAGGAGACGAAATCCGAGAGTCTGTTCCTTCTGTTGTCACCTCCACATTAACACCGGCAGAGGCCGTGGCGTGAACATCCCCCAGGGAAGCCCATCGCCGTACCCCCAATCTCCCTGGGCTTCCTTTCTTTTTTCTTCCGGTATACAAAAGATGTTGATTGTGGACGCTGAATGACAACAACAAAGTGATGTTACCAGACCAACCACCGGCCAAACCCCTTCCTTTCAGGGAGGAGATACTGCAGACAGGTTGGAACACATCTCTCATCAGATACACACTCGTTCTATCGAGGGGATGGCAGGTCTCGTCAGCGGATTATGTGGAGAGGACATAAATGGGTAATGGGCCATCCAACAACAGTCAGTCTAGGAGAGCCCGAAAGAATCCCTCTCCTTCAGGAGGGGGAGGTGGTCACTTCTTATCTTTTTTCTTGTGGTGCTTGTCCTTGTGGCCTTTATTGCCGTCGTCGTCATCCCTGTCATCTGAGCCGTCATTGTCATGGTCCTTGCTGCAACCCTTTTGCACTCCATCCTTGGCGCACTTATCATCGCTATCATTGATGCTGTTATCGTCGTCATGGTCGTCCTTGTACTCTTCCTTGTCCTTGCCGTCTTTGTCCTCGTCTTTGCACTCCTTGTGGTCTTCGTCTTCATCGTCGTCTTCATCGTCGTCATGGCACTTGACAGACTTCAGGTCCACATGCACCTTGATCTTGTCGGCGGTGGTGATGCCAAGGCTAGTGAATGCGTCCACCCTTGCGGTGTCCCAGACGTACACCCACCTGAATGTAGGGTTTGATATGGAGTAATACCTTCCCGAGTAGGAGAAGAGGTTTTCTCCGTCCTTCTGCTTCAGCCCTTTGGCCTTGAGGGAGTTCTTGTGGATGACGTTGCTCATCAGGGGGACCAGCTCGGTGCTGTGGATCTCCATACTCTCGATGAGGCTTCCGGCCGGGATGGAATCCACACCCACCTGGTACCTGACCCCACCAACGTAGACATAGAGGTCGTCATCGGCGTTCCCCTTGTAGCCGTCGGACGCGCCCAGGGCCCTCAAGAGACCGGAATCCACGGACTCGTGGGTGGTCTTGAAGTGGACCTTCCACCCTCCCTCCTCAGAGGTGCAGACAGGGAAGCCTTCGTCCACCGTGCCGTCACAGTTGTCGTCGATGCCGTTGGCGGTTTCATTGGCACCGGGGTGGACCAGGGCCTCCTTGTCGTTGCAGTCCGTTGTAACCGGGTACCCGTCGCCATCCTCGTCCTGGCAGGCATCGCCAACTCCATTGCCGTCGGTATCTGCCTGGTCAGCATTGGGTGTTGCGGGGCAGTTGTCCACGTCGTCGGGGATGCCGTCGGAATCGGAATCGCTGAAAGGAGCAGGGAAGACATAAATGGTTTCCTGGGCCTGGGATGTGCCCATTCCGGCAATTACCTGGTAGAATCCCCCTCGCTTATCTGCGGTCCAAGTCACTGCATGTTCGGCGAACCCGAAAAGGGAAATATTGTCCTGGTAAGTGTAGACGGTGTTGTTGCCTAATAGGACTTCTATGTTAAGAAGGGTGCTTGTGGGCTCCTGACTGTATCCCTCGGCTGTTATTACTACAGGCTCGTCGTATCCGTAAAGTGTCTTATCCGTTGCAACCCCGAGCAGCACAGGACCTGTCACGTCAAGGGCCTCTGCCCCGCTGGCCAGGTGGGTGCCGTTGAAGAATATTCCGTAGACAAGGGTGTTTATCCCGGGAAGGCCAGCAGTGAAATTGAATAAGGCCTCTTTTCTCTCTCCCACGGCCAGGGAAGCGTTTCTGGAATCGGTGTGGATCAGACCGCTGGAGTCATATACCCACAACCTCAACTCGCCGCTGAAATCCCTGAAACCGTTGTTCTCTACCTGCAGGACCAGCGACCCCCTTTCTCCGGGCATGAATGTGTCTCTGTCTAACCTTGCCTCAAGGAACCGGGCATCATACCCCCTTACATCAATGGTAGTCCTGCCTGATTCAGTGATGTTGACGGCATTTAGCTCATAGGAGATTCCATAACTCCCGGTACCCATGTTCAGGGGGAGGTTAAAGCGGTACTGGAAGACCCCGTTATATCCGGAAAAGGGCTGTTCTTGGGTTGAAAAGAACTTCGAAGTTATGCTCAAGGAAGCATTTTCAAGATATCGCGGGGAGTCTATGATAGCGGTGAGGAGGACCTGCTCTCCTGCGTGATATACGCCCTTGTCCGGTTTCAGGAACACCATGTCTTCAGAGTCCACCAATACCTGTTTGTCCCCTAATAACAAGGCCCTGCCAGATCCCTGATAGATGCCGTAGAAAAGCTTCTGGGTCTCCCGGGAGGCTGCAAAGGTCACCGGAATGATTATCCTCTCTCCGGCACTCAGGTTGAAGGAAGCAAGGGTTTCGTTGTCTAGGAGTGTTGCCTTGATCCAGGTATCGGTCAGGTCGATGCTCCCGGTGTTTTTGATGTCAAAGACCGCCACCACGGTCTCGTTGGGAAGATAATACTCTCTGTCTAAAGCAAGGCTTGCATTTATCTCCAGGCCGGCCACATTGAAGGGGATGGTTCCCGATGAGCCGCCCACATACCACGCCATCTCGTAACTGCCCGCGTTGAGATCATCGGGCACGGAAAAGACGACGCTTATGTTCTTTTCTTCGCCCACGTCAAGCCATGTTACATTGTTGCCCTCGTGGATGCCGGGCACAATTAGCTCGACAGCGGCCTCTCCTCCAGCACCACCGATATTTCTAACAGATAGCATTGCAGTGGCATTTTCTCCTGGCAGGTAGAGGTTCCTGTCAAGTTCCGCTGAGGTAACATGGAAGATAGCCCCAGGGATTGTGAAGTTACCCGCGTACTCTGCAACTGTCTTACCATTATTCAAGACCTGGACGCCAAGGACATAATCCCCAGGTGGCATGTTAAGGGTGGAGATGTTGAAGTCGAGGGATTGTCCCTCCCCAGGGGTCAGGTTGACCACCATCTCCTCGGTATAGAAGTCGGTGGTTATCCTGAGGCCTCCGAGGAATCCTTCGGCCCCGTCGTTCCTCACCAGGACCGCGAGGGGAAGGTCGCCAATGGCCTTATGCAAATGGGTGACATTGAGGCGGACCTTCACTCGTTTCGCCACTTTGAAGACCGCCTTTCCGCTTTCAAACCGTGAGGAATAATACAGGGTATAATTGCCCTCAGAGAGATTGTAGATCAAGCTGCCGGATATGCCCTTGCCGGGAGCGATGTATACATCTTTTTCCAGGGTGAGATTCCCCAGAGAGAAGTTCATGGCGGATGTCTCATCAATGTCGCCATGGTTATAGATGGTGTATGGGATTTCAATCAGGCCTTCCGGGTAGACTTTGGTTACGTTGACCGCTATCGTGACATTCTCCTCTGGCACCCTGACCTTGGTTTGGAAGGTTTGGTTCAAGTCCCCGGAAACCGAGACCCTGATGGCGTAATAGGGCCTCAGCTCAAACCAGTTCAGCACGTTCTCCAGAAGCCTGACCCTTACACCGTCGAGACCCCGGTAGGGGGGTCCCAGATAGACCACATCACCCCCCGGGGTCCCTGGATCGTCCCAGGCGGTAAGGGCGAACTGTCCGGGATACCAGCTGCAGCAGGAGCGGTATTCCATGAGGGCCAGGGCACCGTAGCCAATCTCATCGATATAACCGGCATCCACGTCGTAGCCCTCGGAGAAGTTGTTGAGTTGGATCGAGGTTATCCCTCTGGTGATCTCATGGCCCCCGACCGGTATTATGTAGGTATCGGGATAGTCATCCAAGGCATCGGCCCAGTAGTCACCTCCTGTGACATGCAAAACCTCCCGCATAAGCTCGTCGTTATAGTGGTCATAGGGGACATTCGCCCCCATCAAAAAGACTTTTCCGCCTTCTTTTATATACTCTAGGAGGGCTATTGAATCCGCTTCATCGGGCACAACATCGGAAAAGTCCCCCACTGTCCAGATTATCATGTCAAACCCTCTTAGATAATCCAAAGACGGATTACCATTTATTGATTCAACCCAGGTCTCAGGTGTAATATCAAACCTGGCCAGGTCAGAAAGTAAAACTCTCAAACTGGTTATTCCATCGCCGTCAGTATAATATCCATCGTCATCCGAGACTATCAGGATTTTCGGAGTTTGCAGGATGAGTTCTCCTGGAGAAAGATTCTTGGACAAGACAGCAACGCCCTTCTCCTTCAATCGAAGTGGAATGGACTCACCGGCCAGTTCAAACACGAGATCGACATCGATATCGCCCGTATTTTCCACGAGAACATCAATGGTGAAGCTACTGTTTTCTCTCACTTCGGAAGGTGCAAGAACGTCCACTGTGACTCCCGGCTCGATTATTTCGATATAATCTTCAATCCGTGCATCACCTGCAGTGGCCTCTACAACAACAGATTGATTCGAGGTGACTGTAGTATTTACGGTCTGGCTCTGGCCGGAATCAAGGAATAGTTCTCTGGAGAATAGTTCTGTTCC
>CAZHQS010000110.1:0-5722 GCA_964534545.1 Candidatus Hydrothermarchaeota archaeon | reverse complement strand
GGAGACGATCTCGGCGATGATCCGCTCCAGCATCTCCTCCAGGGAGATGTCCTCCTGGGCGATGGTCAGGATGGTATTCAGGGCAGCCTGGACCTGGGAGTTGCGCCGGACTTCCTCCTCGGCCTTCCTGCGCTCGGTGATGTCCTCAATTACTAACAGGATCAACTTCTTCTCTTTGATTTCCCGGGCGTTCAGAAGCATAACTCTGTGTCCGATTACAGGAAAATCGTGTTCAACCTCGAAGTTTTCTATGGTGGTTTTCTTGGGCAGGATATCCCCAAGGAGTTTCCGCAGTTCCGGGATATCCCACTGGCGGTTGCCCAGCTCGTAGAGCAATTTGCCCTCGGTCTCCTCGGAAGTTACTTTGAAGGTCCAGTAGAAGGAGCGGTTGGCAGAAACAACCCGAAGGTCGGAGTCCAGCACCACAAGGGGCTCCCGCATCGTTTCAACGATGTATTCAGCGTATTCCCTGGCCTCCCGCAATTCCTCCTCATACTTCTTGCGCTCGGTGATGTCCAGGAGGCTGCCTATCACCGCCGGCTTTCCCTGGTAGGTGGTCCTTTTGCCGTAGACCTCCACCTGGATGACCCTGCCGTCTTTGGTTCGGCCCCTGAAGTGGTAGTTTATGGAGTCCACTTCCCCGTCCAGCCACCTGCGGAGGTTCTCCCTCGCTAGGGGCCAGTCCTCGGGGAAGGCCAGGTCCTCGGGCCCTTTCTTATCAACCAGCTCCTCCACGGTGTAGCCGAAGATCTCCGCCATCTTCGGGTTCACATATTTGAAAACATCGTCCTGGATGAGGTAGACCCCCACCAGGGACTTCTCGGCCAGGTCCCGGAACATGGATTCCGCCTCCCTGATGGCCTCCTCGGATTCCCTGACCTCCCTGGTACGCTTCTCCACCTTCTGTTCCAGCCTGGAGGAGTATCCCTCCAGCTCGGCCTGCTGGGCCTTTATGACAGAAAAGCACCGCCGCACCAAGATCGTGATGACCACACCGAAGAACAGCATCTCGGGATAGACGTACTGGATGGTGCGTTTCTCGATAACCACCGAGTAGAAGTACTCAAAGCCCACTACCAGGATGAAAAGGCCGGCCAGGAGGGGCCCTTCCAGCCTGCTGGTATCTCCCATCCACTCCCTCATGGTATCCTCCCGTCATTCCCTGTGCCCTGTGGTAACAAACCACCTCCGCCCATATTATTGCATGTATAAAGACTTAAATCTTTGGCCTAACGACTTAAGCCTTGGCCCTGGCGGTCCTTCTCAAACCTCTGGGCAATCCTGTCATAGAACCCGTACCTGTCCCCCTGCTTCTTCAACCGCTCCACGATGAGTTCGGGCGTCGAGCGGGCCAGCCGACCCAGGACAGGACTGCGCTCCACTATCAAATTGAGGTCCTCGTCAAGGCCCTTTGCCTCGATACCGTCCACCCTCACCCCCTTCCCCACCTCTCCCATTACCTCCTCTCCCAGGTGGGTTACCAGGACCGTGAGGGAACGACCGTCCCCTGCAAGGCCCTCCAGGAGGGCGGCTATGACCTTGGCCGCGGCCCCGGGTTCGGTGACGGCCTCGATCTCATCGGCCAGGACGAGCCTCCTGCCCCCCTCCCCCTCCAGACCCTCCAAGGACTTCAGGAGCCTCTCCAGGGCCCCGGCCCCGGTGCCCCCCCTGGACTTGCCAAAGAAGTAGACCCCCTCCAGGAGGGGGACCCGGGCCCTCTCCGCCGGGACCAAAAGGCCGCACTGGGCCATTATCTGGACCTGGGCCAGGGTCTCCAGGAGGGTGGTCTTACCCCCGGAGTTGGCCCCGGTCAGCACCGCCGCCCTCTCCTTCCCCCCCAGGCGGTAGCTGACAGGCTGGACCTCAAAACCCCCGGAGCCGGCGGCCTTCAGGAGACCCAGGTGCCTTGCCCCCTTGATGGTGACCCCTTGTTCCTCCGATAACACCGGCCTGGTCAGGTTGAAGTCCCTGCAGAAGGTGCCCAGGGCCAGGAACACGTCCAGCTCCAGCACCGACCGGACAAGGGCCTCCACGGCCTCCTGGTGCCTCCCCAGTATCCTGGCCGTCTCCCGCTTGAGGGCGGCCTCGTGGCTGGACCTCTCACCTTTAAGCCATGTCTCGACCTCATGGAGGCGTTCCTGGGATACCCTCAGAGGGTACCTGGTCTCCTCTGTGAGAAGACCGGAGAACAGGATGGCGTCCTCCTGGAACCCCAGGCGCCTCGCACACTCGGTTTCCCAGGCGCTCCCCACCCCGGCGATCAGGTCCAGGAGGTCCCCGGGCAGGCGCTGGTAGACCGAAGGCCCCCTTTCCAGTCCCTCCAGGACCTCCAGGAGGTCCTTCCCTTTTAGGGCTATCGCTCCCCCCTCCACCCTCTCCAGGATTTCGTTGTTTGCCTCCATCCGGCACTCCTCCACCACCTCATGGAGCATCTCCTCGGCATCCTGGAGCTTTTTCATGGTGTCATCCAGTCCCCCCAGGTCCCCGTCCCCCCATCTCGAAAGGATGGCCTTCACCTCCTCCAGGGAAGAGGGGTCCACAGGGGAGCAGGGATTCCCGGGCAGGGTCTGGAGGAGCCCTGCCACCTCCAGGGATGCGGCAATGGACCCTCTGTTCTCCCTGTAGTGCTCCAGGATGACCTCTGGCAGGCAGTCCACCACCGAGAAGTCCAGGAGGTACTCCACCCCGGGGACCCTCCCAAGGACCTCCGATAGGTCGATTCCCTGCCCCTGGACGAAGCGCAGGGAGGAGTCCCTCTCCACCAGGTACTGGAGGTCCTCCTCCCCTTCAACAAAGATGGTCTTTGATGTAAGGGACCTGAGTCTCTCATAGACCGCCCTGTCCCCGGTGGCCACGGCACAGGGCAGGTCGATTTTGGCCGGGGGCTTGAGGGGGTGGACCTCCTTTAGAAGGGTCCTTATCCTTTCCAGGGTCCCAGGGGAGAGGGCGGAGACGAAACCCAGGGCCTTCTCACACCGCTGGAAGCGGTCTTCCAGTTCCCTCCGGTCCAGGGTGGGGTAATGGAGACCCAGGGCCAGCCTCCCATATCCCGTGGCGGCGTGGCCCTTGAGGATATCCATGATGCCCTTGTAGACCTGGACCGCCTCCTGGGTCTTCAACAGGTGGATATAGGCAAAACCCTTCTTCTCTGAATAGACCTGCCGGGCGATCCGGAGCCTCTGCTGGGGGGTGAGGCCCTCCAGGGAGAACAGGCGGTCGAACTCCAGGTTAGAAAGGGACTCCAGGGCGGCCTCCTCCGAGCCATAGTGCTGGACCAGCTGCTCCCGGGTCTTTTCCCCCACACCCCTTATTCCGTGGAGACCTGGGGCCATGGCATCAGTTCTCCCAAGGGAACCTTGGATCGAGATAGTCCTTCAGGCCAGGGAGAAACTCCTCCTCGAAGAGGGCCTCCCCGGTCTTGAGCTGGAACCCCTCCCTCTCTATACTCCTGGCCACATACTTGGGAAGACCCCTTCTGTCCAGCCTCTTTTTTGACAGGAACTTTTCCAGCAGGGCATCGGCCCTGGTGAACTTCCTCCTCAGGAATACGTACCACCTGCCATTCTTGATGAAGGGCTCTGTCAGGGACCTGGGATTGCCCCTGTATTTCTGGAGGAACCTGGGCTCATGCTCGGTGTTCACCTCCGGCCCCCGGTGGAGCATCCCGCCGGGGAGCTCCATCCTCTGGAACTCCAGGAGGAACAGGACCCTCCCGGCTACCACGAAGTCCCTCCCTATGACCTCAAACCCGTGGAAGGATACCAGATCCCTCAGGACACCCAGACCCTTCCTCAGTTGGGGATAGAGGATGTCGTCCACCACATCCGGGACCTGGAAGATGATACCCAGGAGGTCTGTGCCCCTCTCCCCTTCCAGTTTCAGCAGTTCCTCCCTGTTGACCTCAGGCTCTTTTGGGAAGAAGAACTCCTCCCCGGGCCCTTTGAGATAGCTCTTGCAGGCGTAGACGAACCTGGAGAAATTCCCGAGGGAGAGGGCCGAGGCCACGTTCCTGTTGTCGTCCACGGGGTCTATAACTATCAAGGGGGTTTGGAACTTCCTCCTCATCTCCCCACTGTTCAGATCTTTTTTGAAGGTGATCACGTGGCCGGGTCTCCAACCTGAGGCAGCCTCCAGGACACCCTGAAAGGTCCCGTAGGTTATCACCAGGAGCTCGCAGAGGTAGCCAGAAAAACCCTGGACCCTGGCCTCGGCGCCGTAGATGCCGATGCCCTTCAGGAACTGTTTCAGGAGCCTGACATCGTCCTCCCTGTCCATCACATGCTTCTTAACGAAGGCGTCGTGGAAGGGGGTGCGGTCCACCGAGGACATGATGTTCTGGGCGCTATCCACCTTGTAGCAGGGGACGATCTCCACCTCGAAGTCCATGTACCGCCCCTTGATGTAGGGATGCTCCGCATACCTCTTCTCGGTGTTCTCCAGGATGTCCCGTCCCAGGTCCGTGACCGTCTTCTCCAGGGCCCTTTTGGTATACCCCGGGGGGAAGAAGACAAAGATGTCCATGTCCTTCTCGGTCCTAAGCCAGGTATCCCTGGAAGTGGACCCCAGGAGCTTGGCATAGATGCGCCCATCCACCTGCCTGGCCCTCTCCTCAATGGTCTTGATGAGCACCTGCGAGGCCTCGAGAAGCCTCCTTTTTTCACTGTCCGTTGGACGAATCCTCTCAAGGACGCTGAGCATACCTTAAAATAGGGGTCCTCATCTTTAAAGTTTATCGAGATGGATCTGGAAGAGCGGATTTGCGGGGTTCTGGAAAAGGAGGGACCCATGGCTGGAAAGGATGTCCTGGAGATCCTGGGGGAGGAGGTGTTCCCCCTCTGGAGGGCCTGCCGCCTGTCGGATGAAGTGGTCATGAGGACCGTGGGGAGGAGGTATCTCAGGTTTGACAGGAACGTGGAAACCTTCGCCCGCCTCTCCCCTTCCATCCAGAGGGAGTTCATGACCTATACCGTGGTGGGACTGAAAAGGGACCTCCAGGCCCTTGAGAAGAAAGCGGCCCACCTGGAGGAGGAGATCAAAAGGATCAGTTCAGAAAAGGAGGGCGCTGCAAGGCAGGCTGTCCAAGCTGTCCTGCAAGGTCTGGGCAGGTCCCGGCAGCAGGTGGAGGCAGGGGTCTGCTTTATACTTGGAGGGGACGTCCCCCTGGGGATGGCCCATGCCGACCCCCGGCCAGAGAAGAGCACCGGCCTCCTGGTGGCCGGCTCAGACCTGGACCTGGTGGTGGTCTACCGGGACGGTTTCCCAAAACAGGAGGTCGAAGCCCTGGACGAGGCCATCTATGCCCAGAAATACGCCCTCCTGAATAGGCCCCAGATGAAGGAGGAGATCGACTATATCATAAAATCCCTCTCCAGGGTGAGGGAGCAGGCGGCCTTCGAGACCTTTGAGGACATGGTGGCCTGCAAGATCATCATGGAGGGCAAACTTGTGGGGGGTAGCCGGGAGTTGTACCGGGAGGTAATGGGCATTATGGCAGAGGCGGGGGTCGAAGGGAAGCTTGAGGAGATGGAAGAGTTGGCCCGGGTCTTCAGGGAGAGGGCCGAGGCCCATCTCCTGGAGTCAACGGAACTCTCGGAAGAGGACTACATCAGGTACTTTGCCACCACAGAGGAGATAGGGGAAATCTTCTGATTATAGGGACCAGGATTTGATGGTGCTGTATACCGCACCCTCGGGGGTGAGGACAGATCTTTTGAGTTTCACC
>CAZHQS010000109.1:0-5793 GCA_964534545.1 Candidatus Hydrothermarchaeota archaeon | reverse complement strand
GAGGTAATTGAAACCACCATCTCTGGAGGGACGGTCACCGACTCCGGGATTCCAGGATTCAAGATCAAAAGGGGGAGGTTTGCCGAAGTCTATGGCTACCAGGAGACCGAGGCCGTCTTCATCCGCCTCTATCACCTGGTCTCCGAGACCAAAGAATGGTTGGCCCTGTACATGGACTCGAACAAAAAGACCCCCTGGTGGTCAAAGGCGGAGCGGTCGGGGCTGTGAGAGGTTGGAGGTACCCTCCCCCCTTTTTCGAGAGGCAAACCCTTTTGGAATTCCAATCTTTTATTAGCGTGCCACATATATATAGTTTTGCATTATTACGAACTCCCCCACGATTCTGCCACATCCATGCATAACCATCATTCAATAATCCGGATGACATCTCCTACAGTAATATTGAATCTATCTGCAAGACCACTGTTTATCTCCAGGGCATACCTTGCGGGCCTCTTGGGGAAATAGGATGGACATTCCCTCCCAAAGGAGGGCTGGGCGTCCCTGGTGATCTCCACGACCTGCCAGTCTTCATTGATCCATAGGATATCCACCGGAAACTTCATGTCCTTTGTCCAGAACCTGTGGTAGCCCTCCTTCTCGAAGATGAAGAGGGCGCCTGAGGAGTCCTCGATGTAGTCCTCCCTGGTAAGACCCCTGCTGAGCTCATGGGGACTGTCCATGACCACCGGGGTCAATCTGATGCCGTTTTTCAGTTCGAGGGTGACCCTCTCAGGGACCTCCAGGTACTCAGTCTTCAGATAGTATCCGAGGCCGAGGGCGATGATCGTCAATAGGAGAAGGGATATGGTCTTTTTCATCCCTCATTTGGGAGAATCCTTCCAACGAAAAATTTATATATTCCATACCGTGCTAATATGCAGCGTGTTAGCAATTAGCACGGAGGTTAGATCATGACATACATAGGAAAGTCTGTAAGGCTTGAGAGGATAATGAACAGGAAGACCGGGCGGATGATCATCGTCCCCATGGACCACGGGGTATCCTCGGGACCCATCGCCGGCCTGGAAGACATGCCCACCGCCATAAACCAGGTGGCCGAGGGGGGCGCCAATGCCGTCCTGGTCCACAAGGGGATAATCAGGCACGGCCACCGGGGCTACGGGAAGGACATCGGTCTCATCATGCACCTCTCTGGGAGCTCCTCCCTGGCCCCCGACCCCAACAAGAAGGTCCTGGTGGCAACGGTGGAGGAGGCCATAAAGCTCGGGGCCGACGCGGTGAGCATCCATGTCAACGTGGGTGCAGAAAACGAGGCTGATATGCTCAGGGACCTGGGGAGGATCTCCAAGGAATGCATGGAATGGGGCATGCCCCTGCTGGCCATGATGTACCCCCGTGGAAGGAAGGTCGATGAGCAGGGTGGTGAGCACCAGGTGGAGGTGGTGAAACTGGCTGCCAGGGCCGGGGCCGAGCTGGGAGCAGATATCATAAAGACCAACTACACCGGCGACCCGGACTCCTTCAAGGAGGTGGTCAGGGGCTGCCCGGTGCCGGTGGTCATAGCAGGGGGTCCCAAGATGGACACCGAGAGGGACGTCCTCCAGATGATAAAGGATTCCATCGAGGCAGGGGGTGCCGGCACTTCCATTGGCAGAAACGTTTTTCAGGCAAAAGACCCCACAAGGATGGTTAGCGCCATGTCCAAGGTGGTCCACGAGGGTGCCGAGGTGGACGAAGCGCTGAAGGAGCTGTAAGATGAAATTCTTCTGGGTTGACTGCACGGCAGGAAAGGACTGGGAGGACCGCAAGGTCCTGGTCACCACGGCCCTGGAATCCGGGGCCAAGGGAGTCCTGGTTAGAGCCGGGGACGTGGAACGGGCGAAGAAGCTCGGGGACATCCAGATATGCCTGGACTGGGGGGCCGATTTCGGTGAAACCAGTGCCGATGTCATCCTGGTGGGCAGGCCCGGCGAGGGCCAGGAGGAGGACCTGCCCGAGAACCTGGAGGATGCCCCGGAGCTGGACCGGATCCGGGAGGTAAAGGGGGCAGGGATGAAGGCCTGTGGATACGTGGAGATCAAGAGCAAGGCCCACGAGCGCCTGGCCGCCCTGGAGGCGAAGAGTGCCGATTATATCCTTGTGGTCGGGAAGGACTGGACCGTCATCCCCCTGGAGAACCTCATCGCCGAGCTCCAGAAGGAGGAGGTCCAGGTCATGGCGGGGGTCAGGTCTTCCCAGGAGGCCAAACTCGCCTTGGAGACCCTGGAGGTGGGGGTGGACGGGGTCATGCTATCCACCGAGGACATAAACGAGATAAAGAGGGTCTCGGACCTGGTCTCCAGGGGGGGCGAAAGGATGGAACTTACTGCCGCCAGGGTGGTCAACCTCAGGCAGGTGGGCATGGGGGATAGAGTCTGCGTGGACACCGCCTCCCTCCTGAGGCTGGGGGAGGGGATGCTCATAGGGAGCCAGGCCAGCGGCATGTTCCTGGTCCATTCCGAGACCCTGGAGACCGAGTACGTGGCCTCCCGCCCTTTCAGGGTCAACGCCGGGGCGGTCCACGCCTATGTCATGGCCCCGGGGGGAAAGACCAGGTACCTAAGCGAGATACAGGCAGGGGACGAGGTACTGGCCGTGGACAAGGAGGGCAATACCAGGACCGTCATCGTGGGCCGGGTCAAGATAGAGAAGCGCCCCCTGATCCTGGTGGAAGCCGAATCCGAGGGTGAGACCTACAAGACCCTCCTCCAGAACGCCGAGACCATCACCCTGATGGGAAAGGACGGAAGGCCGGTCTCCATCGCCAAGCTGAAGGTGGGGGACGAGGTCCTGGTCTATACCCCCAGGAAGGCCCGGCACTTCGGCATGGAGATCGAGGAGAGCATCATAGAGAGGTAGCCATGAAGGGATTCGACAGGCCCATCATCTGCGGGGCACTGATGGAGAGGAGCGAGGAGGATTTCTTGAGGTCCGCTGCCCTGGCAAAGGAGATGGGGGTCGACTGCCTGGAGATAAGGGTCGATGGCCTCCAGGACCCCACCCCCTCGGCGGCAAAGGACCTCTTGAGGAAGATCAAGGAGGAGACGGGACTGACCCTGATCCTGACATGCAGGATTGACATGGAAGGGGGCCAGTTTCATGGTTCTGAGGATGACCGGATGGAGGTCCTCAAGGAGGCCATCCCGGAGGCCGATCTGGTGGACATTGAGCTGCGCACTGACCATGATGCCAGGAGCGGTGTTGTCGAGGAGGCCAGGAAACAGGGCACCGGGGTCATCTGTTCCTACCACTCCTTCAGCAGGACACCTGGGCCGGATGTGTTGATGTCGGTCTTCGAGGGGGAGTTCGAGGCCGGGGCAGATGTAGCCAAGGTGGCGGTTATGGTGAAGGACCCATCGGAGGTCCTGACCCTCCTGGAGGCAGGCCACAGGGCCTCGGCCAGAGGCCAGGTCTGCGCCATCCCCATGGGGGAGGCCGGCAAGGCAGGCAGGATGGCAGCGCCCTTCTTCGGCTCGGTCTTGAACTATGGATACGTGACCCGGGAGACCGGGCCCGGGCAGCTTTCGGTGGAGGAACTCAGGACCCTCTTTGATATCATGGGAATCTAGGTGATAGGAATGGAGATAGATGCGAAGACAAAGTTGTTCGCGGTCATCGGGGACCCCATCGAGCACTCCATCTCACCCCAGATGCACAACGCCGTCTTCCAGGAGCTGGAACTGAACTGCGCCTATGGGGCCTTCAATGTGAAGGACCGGAACCTGGGGGATGCCGTCAGGGGTTTTAAGGCCCTGGGCTTTGGCGGGGTCAATGTGACCATACCTCACAAGGTGACCTGTATGGAGTACCTTGACGGCCTCTCGGAGGAGGCCAGGGTCATCGGTGCCGTGAACACCCTGGAGTTCAAGGACGGCAGGATAATCGGACACAATACCGACGGCATAGGCGCCCTCAACGCCCTTAAAGAAGGCGGGGCCGACCCCGAGGATAAAAGGGTGGTGCTCCTGGGCTCCGGGGGTGCTGCCCGGGCCATCTCTGTGACGCTGGCCCTGCGGGGTGGCATCAGGTCCCTCACCATCCTGGGGGTGGTGGAGGAAGAGCTGGCGAACCTGGTGGACGATATAACCAAAAACACCGACACCAAGGCGAAGGGGCTGACGATGACCGACGAGACCAAGGCCGAGGCCATAAAGGAGGCCGATGTCCTCATTCACGCCACCCCGGTGGGGATGCATCCCAGGGTGGAGGAGACCCTGGTCACCTCAGACCTGCTTCGACCTGATATATCGGTAATGGACATCGTCTACAATCCCAGGCAGACCCGGCTCCTCAAGGAGGCTGAAAAGGCGGGCTGCAACACCATCGAGGGCCTGGGGATGTTCGTGGGCCAGGGGGCGGAGGCCGAGCGCATCTGGCTGGGGATAGAACCCCCGGTGGAGCTCATGAGGGAGGTGGTGGCCAGGGAATTGGGGGTGTAATGGGTTATCAGTCTTCCTTCGCCCTCTTTGACGCCTCCTTGACCAGGTCAGATACAGTGGCTGCCCGGAAGACGTTGGCCTCAGGGAAGTAGACGTTCACCACGGCCGGGTCCTCCATGAGGTCCCCCAGGCACTTCATGACCTCGGGGTTGCAGGTGGCCCCCAGGGCGCAGGCCGAGCTGGCCCGGACGTCATCCCTGGCGTCCTTGATCATCTCCATCAGCCGGGGCACGGCAGGGGCGATGAGCTCGGGTTCCCTCACGCCGATCTGGGCCAGGGCATAGGCGGCGTTCTCCTGCACCCCTGGAGAGGAATCCAGGAGCTCTATGAGCTCGGGCACCACGTCCCGGACCAGGTCCGGCTCCCTGTTCCCGATGATACCCAGGATATATGCGCTGTTGGTCTGGACCACCTCGTTGTCCTCCCCCAGGGCATCCTTGAAGACCTGGGCGGAGTCCATCACCAGGTCCGGGTTTCCCTTGGCCAGGAGGGCCAGACCGCAGGCCGCGTTGGCCTTCTCGATGTCATCACCTTCTGTGAGGTACTCCAGGAGGACCATGACACCATCCCTGGCCCTATCCGGGTTCTCCTCCCCCAGGTTGGCCAGGGCATAGGCCGCATACCTCCTGATCCCCAGGTTGGGGTCTTTAAGGAGGGCAGTGAGGGCAGGGGCCGCCGGGAGCATCTCGTCAACGAAGATCTCGGAGAGCTTGGCCAGGACCCGGGCAGAGGTCATCTTGGCAAACTCGTCCCCGCTGTCCAGGAGGTCCACCAGGGGTTGGATGAAGGAATCCAGGAGAACAGGTTTCTCCTCGGCCAGGGCTTCGATTTCCATCAGGGCCTGCATCCGGTCCTTTCCGTCTTTGCTTCCAAGGAGCCCTTGGAGCCTTTCCATATCTGCCTCTTCCATGGTGGGACTCTCCCTTTCTGTAGAAATAGTATAAAGAGATAGTTATATTTTAGGGTGGATTACTCCCAAAAAAAGTAAAAGGGAAGGGGGGTCAACCCCTCCGCTTCAGCCTGTACCCCAGGACCGGCAGGAGGACCAGCAGGGATATCAGGGTCGGGCCGCAGATACCCTTGGCCGCCGGGGCCTGTCCCACCGTGTTTTCCAGTTCCGCTACCCTTGATTCCAGGGCACTGGCTTTGCCCTCTGCGTTGGCTGCCTTGGCTTCGGCATCCTTCTGGGCCTTCCTGGCCCGAAGCTTCACCAGCCAGTCCGCCATGTGGGAACCGTCGTCGGCCACCTCGTAGGCGCCTTCCCAGTGCTGCCAGTCCTGACCCTGCATGAAGCCGCCCATCCTCCAGATCCTGCCCTCGTGGTGCCAGATCTCGTGCCAGAGGTTGTCGG
>CAZHQS010000108.1:0-5826 GCA_964534545.1 Candidatus Hydrothermarchaeota archaeon | reverse complement strand
ATCGGTGAGCCTGAACCCGGGGGCGGGGAAATACTCCTCCAGGAGAACATAAAACTCAAGAAGGAGAGGGACCGGCTCCTGGACAGGCTTTCGCTATGCGAGAAGGAGAAGGCCGACCTGGAAAAACGGGTGAGGGACCTCGCGGAGGACGGCGCCCTATCCAGGGCCGAGGAGGCGAAGAAGGAGGCCGAGGCGAAGCTCGCCCGGATGGAAAGAAAGCTAAGGGAGGGGGAGGAAAGGGTGGAGAAGATGGAGCACTACGCCAGAGGGCTGGAGGAGAGGCTGAAGAAATGCCTCCAAAAGAGGGAACCTAAGAAACTCCGACGGATGGCGGAGATCCTGGAACTGGGGTCCGAGGTGGGTGGTTTTGTACCCATGCTCGCCGCCGAGAAACTAGGGTTGAAGCTCTCTGTTGTCTACGAGTACCTGAGGGAGCTCACGGAGATAGGGATGCTGGAGAGGGTGAGGAGGGGGTACTACCGGGTGAGGGAGAAGCCCGAGGAGGGAAATGTTGAGGAGGTGCTGGCCAAGAGGCTGGCCCGGCCCAGGGGAGAGGGGGGACCTTGAGCAGCGACCTCCTCCTGAGGGCGGAGATCGAGGACCTCCGGGGGAAGCTGTCCCTCTGCCGAAGGGAGAAAGCGAGGTTGGAAAGGAGGTTTGGGATGCTCGCCCGCAGGAAGGAAGGGCTCCCCCGGCTCGTCGAAGAGAGACGGGAAATAGAAAGCCGGGTGATGCTGACAGAGACCCTCATCAAGACAAGCCAAGAGGTCCTGGAGGAAAAAAGGACCAGGGTCCGGGTTCTGGAAGAGGCGCTCAAGCGATGTTTGAGGCGCAGGAGGGCGTGGAGGATCTGGAGATTGGCCTACATCGCGGGCCTCGGGATGGAGAAGGGGAGGTTCACCCCCGGGAGAATGGCACGGGACACGGGGATGAAATACTGGACCCTCTACAAGGACATCAGGCTGCTGGAGGACCTGGGCATCCTCCGGAGGGTGAGGTGGGGGCTCTACGGGGTGCGGCCCGGCGTGGGGAGGGAAGACCTGGAGGACGAGATCGCCAGAAGCCTGGCAGCGCCCCCCGATTCCCGGAGGGAGGAGGTATGAGGAGGAGGGTTCTGGCCAAGGAGATATATTCCATGATGATCATAGAGCGGGCCACACGGAACGGTGGGTCGATCAAGCTGGAGGAGGCCGCCGAGGAGATAGGGACCGGCAAGACCTATGCCTGGAAGCTCCTCCAGGACCTGGTGGACCGAGGTATGCTGGAAAGGAAAGGCTACGGTCTGTATCTTCTGAAGAAACCCGGGTAAGCTCCATTTCAGGCATAGCAAACCTCCAAAAAGGCGTCGGAAGGCAATGAAAACCACCATCGATAGCGTGGAAAGAGGCCGAGGATGTCCAGGTGTGGACCAAGGAGAAGACAGGCGCCCACCTCGCAGTCACCACGAGAAAAACCACGGAAAGCACCTGAAAGGGGCCTCCGAGTCCCCAAACCCATGTCCAAACCTTTTTATATACGTCATCTCTCTGTCATCTCGTCACTCTTTCATGCTTCAAGTCATCCTGTTCAGAATGTCAAATGCTGATGTTTTTGTGCTGAGAAATGTCTCCTGCTTTGTTTGGTCTCCTTTTGAGCCTCTCCCTCCGGTCCTCTCGTCATGCTTTTGCAATCACCCTCCCGGGCTCTTTGGGCAGAAGAGGGACGGCGGCGGGGCGGGGAAAAATTCGCTAAAGCTCCTCTACCTCTCTGATGATCCTCTCGACCCTCTCCTTCTTCTCCTCCCTGACGGGGAGCATCCCCCTGAGTCTTTCGACCTCCCCCTTTAGCATTTCCACCATATCCTCTGCCGCCTCTCTTGCCTTCCTGGCCTCCTCAGCCTCCACGTGGAGGGAGGCCATCCTCGCCCGTGCCCTTTCGGCCTCTATTTTGTACATGAGGGACTTCCCCACGGCTGAGAGGTGCTCCCCCAGGAAGGAGATGGCCAGGGCGGCAACGGCCAACGCAACGGGTTCAGCCCGCCCGTCGCGGTAGAGGTAGCCGGCGACGAAGGCCAGGACCGTGCCTATGTACCACATCAGCGTGTCCCCCTCAGGTAGTCCACCACCCTCCCCACGGAAGCCGAGACGTGCTCAAAGGTCTTCTCTATGCACACAAACTCCCTACCGGTCCTGAGGCATGCAAGGGCGGTGCTCCCGCTGCCGGCGAAGGGGTCCAGGACGGCCTCTCCCTTATCCGTCGACTTTTCGATCAGGAACTCTAGGAGCTCCACCGGTTTCTGGGCGGGGTGGAGCCTCGCAACCGGTGGGACCCTGGGAAAATTCAGCACGTCCGGGCTGCGGGGTGGCCTCAGCCCGGGCTTCCCCTTGACGGCGTAGACGACGAATTCGTGCTGCCCCGCATAGGAGCCGTTCAGGTCCCCCATGCCCCAGCTGTCCTTGACCCAGACAAGGACGTTCTTCACCCTGAAGTGCTCCCCCACCGTCTCCAAGGTCTTGGCGATGGTCTTCCAGCTGGTGAACACATAGACGGCGGCATCCCTCTTCAGCTTGGGTTTTGCAAGTTGCAGGACCTGGCCGAGGAGCCGGTGGGCCTCCCCGGTGTCACCCCTGATGGGCCGGGCATTGGAGCCGTTGTTCCAGTCGGAGACGTAGTTTATCCCATAGGGCGGGTCGGTAAGGAGGCACCTGAAGTGTCCGTCCGGTAGCCTGGGAACGATCTCCAGGGCGTCCCCGCAGTAGATGGCACTCGTTGCCGGTAGTGTTCTCGATTCAGATGACCCTGAGGGCATGGTGCCCCCAGGGAGTGGAAATATTTAAACCGAAAAACTTAGCCTATTTCGTTGCCAATTTGATGTCACTGGCCTTCACGGTCTTCCTGCCGGCATGTTTGGCATAATCCCCTGCCTCTTCAGCGATATCACTACCTATCTCCTCGAGAACCTCGGCAAGGAGTCCTGCCGCATCCTTTCCAACCCTCAGGCCGGTGGCCTTCCTGATGATCCTGTAACAAGCTGCGATTGGAAGTTCTCCCATGATATCACCTCAAAAAGGGTTCCTTATGGAACTTGAAAAAGGTTTGTCCTCTCAGTCCTGTATCCGGTAACACTCCTCCCCGGACCTCTCCACCATCTCTCCCATTTTCCTGACCAGCCTCTCGGGCACCACGCCGCTCTTGGTCAGCGCCCGGGAGATGCCGTGGGCCAGGAGAAAGATGGCATACTTGTGCTTGTCTTTGGTCCGGTGGATGTGGTGGGGGCTTATCCCGAGGTCTTTGTACCTTTTGAAGAAAGAATCTGGGACCCCGCTGCAGGTCATGAATCTCGTCAGGTATGCCATCACCTGATGGAGCAGGATGAGTTCATCTTTATACATGTTCCCCGGGAGACGTTTCCTGGGTGATACTATTTAACCCTGTCCCTCAACCCGAATCAGAAAATTATTATAGCATAGGGTACCCATCCTTGAGCGAGGTGGTACCGTGTTTCAGGTGAAAGGTTTGGAGTACCTTGGTACGAAGCTGAAGAGCGGGGCCGAGGCGAAACGCTTCGTTACCCTGAAGAAGAGCGAGTTCATGCCCTCGAAGGACGAGGTAATGGAACTTGCAAAGGCCAACCCGAAGGTCAGGAAGGTGTGGGTCATGGAGATGAAGGGGAACAGGTGGCGCAAGGTCATGGATACAATAGACCTCTAAAAGGAGGAACAAAGATGCCGGAGAAGAACTACCAACTCAAGATAACCCTGAACCATAGCAAGCCACCTATCTGGAGAAGGGTCCAGGTCCCGGGGGATTTTACCCTAGACAGGCTCCATGAGGTCATCCAGGTGGTCATGGGCTGGGGCAACTATCACCTCCACCAGTTCCTCATCGGCAACGTCTATTACGGTGAGCCTCATCCGGACTACATCACAGAGATGAAGGACGAGAAAAAGGTGAGGCTCTCGGAGCTGGTCAGCGAAGGGGACCAGTTCGTCTATGAGTATGACTTCGGGGACAGCTGGGAGCACAAGGTCCAGGTGGAGAAGATTCTCCCGCGGGAACGGGGGGTGAGATATAGATATCCCAAACTCCTCAAGGGCAAGCGGGCCTGTCCGCCTGAAGATGTGGGCGGGATCTGGGGCTACGAGGAGTTTCTAGAAGCGATTCGTGACCCCGATCACCCGGAGCATGAGGATATGCTGGACTGGATAGGCGGAGAGTTCGATCCCGAGAAGTTCGATAAAGACGAAATCGATCAAGCCCTGGTAGCGGTCAGGTGATGGCCATGAACCCACCAAATTCTGGCGAAAGACTGGGCTTGAGCTGTCCGCACTGCGACTATAGGACCTCGGCTTCTATGCGCGCGGCGTTCAACCTCTATCAGCACCTGGCTGACAAGCACGGATTGTCCGGAGACGATATAGAAACAGTCCTAAAAGAGGTTGCGACTGAAAAAGAGAACCCAGAAGAGCTGAGATGTCCGGAATGCGGCAGGGAGAACCTGCGCCTCAAGATAAAATGCACAATTGCGGCCGATCTTAGGGGCGCAGAGGTCAAGGGCTGGTGGGTCAACCGGGTCTTCTACACCACCCTGGCCTGTAGAGACTGTCAAGAGGCCGGGTCGGTGGAGACCCGATTCTATGATTTCGAGGACCTTCCGGGGAGCGTCATATCGGGCATATTCAATACGAGAGGGTGACGGGCGTGCCGGACTGTGCTACCAGATCCTGTGTGGAAAGAGGCGAGAAAACCTTTGAGGAGTGCATCAAGTGTGAGGCCGAATTGAAGATGGAACTCAGGCGCCTGGAGGAACAACGGCACAAGCTGGAGAAGGAGAACCGTGAGATGAAGAGGAAAATAAAAGCCGAGGAAAAGAAGTACGACAGGCTCCTCAGCCAGTTACCCACTGACAGGCTCATTTCCTACATGGTTGACCGGGGTCTGGAAGTTTCGGAAAAGCTCGCCCTCGAGGTCGCCGGGCGTGGCGACGAGGCGGTCCCCTATCTCTTAGACATCCTCATGTCCGACTCCCACTGGCGGAAGGGCGGTCCTGGAGACGGCTGGGCTCCCATCCACGCCATTCATATCCTTCCAAAGATAGGGTCGAAGGCAGCCCTCGACGCCATACTCTATGCAATCAGGGAGAGGCCCGAGGACCTAGGCGACTGGCTGACCGAGGACATCCCATCCATTCTGGCCCATTTTGGTACCTTGGCCTTCGGGTCTGCCAAGGAGCTCGTGGAGGACCCGAGTCTGGACCCCTTCGTGAGGTCCTCGGCTGCCAGGGCTCTCTGCGCCATCGCTAAGAAGGTTCCTGATCGCCGGAAGGCTGTGGTGAGCATGCTGAGGGAGCGGATAAGGGACCCAAACGAGGACGAAGAGTTCGCATCTCTCATCATGGACGACTTGGCAGAGTTCAGGGACCCCGAGGCCCTCCAGGACTTAAAAGAGGCATTTCCAGGCGACCTGGAATTCATCGAGAACATCTACCAGCGAAAGGATGAATGGGATGTCCACCGGAGGGACATGAAGGACCCTATCGAGTTTTTCTCCACGCAAAACATATCCCGGCTGAGGAACATCAACTACGGCGGGCGCGAGGGAAAATGGAAAGAGAAAAGGGCATTCCCTTCCACCTCTAAAAAGAGGTCTAAGGTTGGCAGAAACGCACCCTGTCCATGCGGTTCTGGGAAGAAGTACAAGAAGTGCTGTCTCAAGGTGGGCAAGAGGTGACGGTTGCGGGAGGATGAAAACCAGGTAATTGAATCTATGGCTGTCAGGACCCCTGAAAATGAAAAATATAAAAAATACTGGCAGGTATAATAACTGAAAGCTCTATGCCTATGATAC
>CAZHQS010000107.1:0-5846 GCA_964534545.1 Candidatus Hydrothermarchaeota archaeon | reverse complement strand
CAGGTGAGGTCCAAGGAGAAACCAAACCCGAGGCCGCCAAAAAGGGCCCATCACCCGTGAAGATCGTGGCGATCATCATCGGCGTCATCATCCTCCTGGCCATCCTCGGGGTGGCCTACATATATCTCGGTGTCATAAAACCCCTCCAGGGCCTGGAGGTCAAGCAGGCCGGGGACATGCGCCCCGTCTCCTTGAGTCCCATCGCCCTTGAAGGGGTGATTGACGTCTACAATCCAGGGGGGCAGACCAGGGTGCCCAGGATGGACTTCGACCTCTACATGGACGGCACCCTCATTGGATCCGGGGTGGTCACGGAGACCATCATCCCGGCGGGTTCCACGACCCCCATGGAGGTCACCTTCACCTCCTCCATGAGCCTGCCGGACCTGGTTCTCCTTTTCCAGGGCAGGGAGCAGGTAGGGGTAAAGATCGGTGGGAAGATCCATGCAAGGCCGATTCCCATCCCCATACCGCCCCTTCCGGTCCCCATAGACACCAGCCAGTTCCTGGCCTCCCTGAACCAGGTCAGTGAAAGTCCCATGATCCCTGTCCTGTCCATCCTGGAGGAGAATCCCGACATGACGGTGGCCGAGGCCCTGGAGTCCCCGGAGGTCATGGGGGAGATTGAGCAGCGGATCGGCAGGGAGGTCACCGATCAGGAGATACAGCAGGCAAGGGCCTATCTGGAAAAACAGGGCCTTGCTGACATGAGGGCCGAGGAGATCCTGAACAACCCCGAGCTCTTGGCCGCCTACCAGGAAGGCATGGGGCAGCCCTAGATGTAGAACCACATCCCCAGAAGTCCTACAAGTCCTGCAGCAACCGAGACCACGGTAGGTATGGCCAGGCTCCTGGTGAGGATGCCGGGGCCGCTGATCCTGGCCAGGAGGACCTTGTTCAGGGTGCTGCTCATGGAGGAGAGGATGCAGGCGTAGGCCGCCGTTTCCATGCCCAGGGAGCCAGAGGCCGCCATGGAGGCCATGGAGGCCACCACCACCGAGCTGGATACCATACCCCCAAGGAGGGAGGCCGCATAGACCCCCAGGGAGCCGTAGTCCTTGATGAAGAGTATTACCACGGAGATGATGGTGAACATAATGCCGAACTTTATGGAAGGCAGGATGGCGAAGGGGGACTCAAGGCGGATCTCGGTATCCTCGGTTTTTCCCTGCATCCTTCTAGAATAGGTATAGACTGCCAGGACGCCCACGGCGGTCATGAGGGCCTGGGGCAGGGCCATGACGTAGGCCACCTTCAGGCTTATAACCCCTGCCAGCACCAGGTTCCTGAGGAGCATGGCCCCGTTGGCATAGAGGATCCCCTGGACCACATTTGGGACCAACGCCTCGTTCCTCCTGGCCTTGATGGAGAGGGCACTGGTGGTGGCAAAGCTGTTGACTAGGCCCCCCAGGGCGCCCACCGCTGGCAGGCCCCTCTCCGGCCCCATCCTGCGCAGGGCCAGGAAGCCGGCAAATCCGATGGAGGAGACCACGATGACAATCAGGAGGAGCTTCTGGGGGATGATGAGCCCGTAGGGGTCAATGGCCTCGGTGGGGGCCACGGGATAGAGGACAAAGGCGATGATGCCGAACTCCAGGGCCGAGCGCATCTCGTCATGGGTGAGGGTCTCTGAGAGCCAGATGGTGTATTTCTTGAATATCAGGATGCTTGTGACGATGATGCTTCCTGCGATGGCCTGGAAGTAGAGGCCCGTGCCCACAAGCATCCCCAGGATATAGGCTATGATGAAGGCCATGGGGGTGGTGACCCCGTAGTCAAAGGAGCGGAAGTTCTTGACCACCGCCAGGACGATGGTGATTGAAAGGAACCCCAGGAAGGATATCAGCACCAGGGCCTGGAGGTTCAGGAGGTCGCCCACGTAGACGCTCAAAGCCCCCAGCATGGAGGCGAACATGAAGGTCCGGGTACCTGCCAGTACCTGGACCTTGAGCTCCCTCTCAACCCCCAAAAGCCCGCCCACCAGGGCGGAGATGATCACCATCTTCAAGAATTCTTCTTCAAGGGCCATCTTCCCTATAATATTTGTTGCATAGTATTAATATATTCGCCGAGGAATAGAATAGTAAATGGATTTCCTGAGAGAGTATTTCATTGACCCCATATACCAGGGCACCGGTTACAACACCGTCAATACCCTAGTCTACGGCCTCTTACTGGGGATTGGGATAATGGGGGGGGAATGGCTCGTGGCCAGGCTGAGGGTCAGGATTGACAGGGACTTCTTTATCGCCCTCCTCCCCTATCTGGTCCTGGCATCGGTGCTCCGGGCCCTGGTGGATGCCCGGGTCCTGCCGAGGACGGCCCTCCTCATAACCCCGGGCCTCTTCTTCACCATCTTCTTCTTTGCCTGCGGCGCCCTGGCCCTGGCCCTCCTGCTCCAGAAGCGGACCGGCACGGGCTACCATGTGGTAATGGGGGCGGTGGGGACCCTGGCCCTGGTGTACCCCACCTATCTGGTGCTGACGAATCTACTGACCCTGGCCCCCCTCCTCTATATCGCCCCCCTATTTTTTGGCTCTTCGCTGCTCTTCTACTTCCTGGGGAAAGCGGTGGGGATCAGGGCCCCCCTTGAACAGGCGGTGATCCTGGGCCACATGCTGGATGCCAGCGCCACCGTGGTGGGGGTGGAGTATCTGGGCTACTTCGAGGAGCACGTCTTTGAGGACTGGCTCATCGGGGCCGTCGGTACTGCCTATGTCCTATTCCCGGCCAAGGCCGTGGCCCTGGCGGTGGTCTTCTATGCCATCCGCAACTGGGTGGAGAACCGGAACTTCTGGTACTTCGCCTTCTTCGTCCTGGGCTTCTCCCCCGGTCTCAGGGACATCCTCACCATCCTCCTTCTGGGGTGATACCATCTCCGGCATCGCACTGGTAACCGACAATCCCCGCTACTACTACCGGGTCGCCAGGGAACTGCGGAAGCGCAGGCTGGCCTTTGAGAGCCTCTCGGTGGGGCAGGAGGTCCCTGGGGATATCGAGGTGGTGATAACGAGTCCGGAGGAGGTCCGCCTGGTGGGGTTCCAGGAGGTGGTTGCCGAGGAGGATGCCGGGGTGGCGGTGGAGATGGCCCTGGCAGCCCTGAAGTTCGGGGACAGGGTCTTCGAGCCCATAATAATCGGTGTGGACCCAGGGAAGAGGCCGGGGATAGCGGCCGTGGCAGGGAACCAGGTGCTTTTTGCCAGGGAGCTGACAGAGCCCGAGGGGATAAAGGAGGCCCTGGAGGATATCGTGAGGATATATCCCGGGGAGTATATACTGAAATGCGGGGCAGGGGGTGGGGTCTACAGGGACAGGATCCTCAGGACCCTCCAGGAGGGTTTCAAAATCCCCATCTACCTGGTGGACGAGGCAGGCACCACCCCCATGGACACCGAGGGCCTTGGCCCCAACGTCATCGCTGCCATAAACATGGCCTTCAAGGAAGGGAGGAGGCTGAGGCGGAGGATCAGGCCCGAGGCCACCAGGGGGGAGAAAAAGACCGTCCAGAAACGCAGCCGGAAGGTGACCGGGAACATCACCATCTCCAGCCAACTGGCCGAGAGGGTGGCAGCGGGAGAGCTGAGCCTGGAGGAGGCCATAAGGATCCATCGGAGAGGTAAATGAAGGCATTTTCCCTGCTCAGGAAGGAGGTCAGGAGGGCCTTAAGCGATAGGGGTTTCAGGAGACCCACCGAGGTCCAGGAGGCCGCCATACCGGCCATCCTGAAGGGTGACGACCTCCTGGTGATAGCCCCCACCGGCATTGGCAAGACCGAGGCCGCCCTTCTGCCGGTCTTTGACAGGTTCCTGGCCCTGGATAAAGGCAGGAGGAAGGGTATCAGCATCCTCTACATCACCCCCCTGAGGGCCCTGAACAGGGACCTCCTGGAGAGGCTCCAGTGGTGGTCGGCCCGCCTTGGGATATCCGTTTCAGTCCGCCACGGGGATACCTCGGCCTACCACCGGCGCAAGCAGGCCCTGAAGCCCCCGGATATGATGATCACCACCCCGGAGACCCTCCAGGCCATCCTCCCCGGCAGGGTCATGAAGCAGCATCTCCAGTGGGTTAGATGGGTGATTGTCGACGAGATCCACGAGCTGGCAGAGGACAAGAGGGGAGCCCAGCTCAGCGTGGCCCTGGAACGGTTGCGGGAGGTTGCCGGGGAGGGGTTCCAGCGGGTGGGCCTGAGCGCCACCATCGGCTCCCAGGAGGAGGTGGCGGCCTTCCTTTCCCCGGGCGCGCGGATCGTGAAGGTATCCCCCTCCAGGGACATGGAGATATGGGTCGAACGACCCCTGCCCAAGAGGGAGGACAGGGCCATATCCGAGAAGGTGATCGCCGGCCTCGATGCCTCCTCCCGTCTCAGGAGGATCGGGGAGCTTGTCCGCACCCACTCTTCCACCATGATCTTCGTGAACACCAGGGAGATGGCCGAGGTCCTGGCTTCCAGGTTCCACGTCCTGGGGGAAGAGGTGGGGATCCATCACAGCTCCCTCTCCCAGGAGGCCAGGATCGCCGTGGAGGAGGAGTTCAAGGGAGGAAGGATTCCGGCCCTCATATGTACATCCTCACTGGAGCTGGGCATCGACGTGGGGAGCATCGACCTGGTGATCCAGTACTCGAGCCCCCGCCAGGTGACCCGCCTTCTCCAGCGGATAGGCCGCTCCGGCCACAGGGTGGGGAGGAGGTCCAGGGGGGTCATCGTTACCACGGACCCCGATGATATCCTGGAGTCCCTGGTCATCTCCAGGCGGGCCCTGGCCGAGGAGCTGGAGGGGGTCAGGATGCCCGAAAAGCCCTATGACGTCCTGGCCCACCAGGTCCTGGGGCTGGCCATGGATAGGGGGCGGGTGGGAAGGCAGGAGGCCCTGGGGATTTTACGACGGAGCCCGGTCTTTCGGTCCCTGACCAGGGAGGAGCTGGAGAGGGTTTTGGCCCTCCTGGCAGACCTCCGGCTCCTCTGGCTGGAGGATGATACCTATGGAAAACGGCGGGGGGCCTTCAGGTACTATTTCGAGAACCTCTCCACCATCCCGGACGAGCGGAGGTTCTTTGTAAGGAACGTGGCCTCAAGGAAGGGGGTGGGGGTCCTGGACGAGGCCTTTGTGGCCAACTATGTGGAGCCCGGCAACCTCATCATCTTCAAGGGGCGCCCCTGGTCGGTGGTGTCCATGGACGAGGAGGAGATAGAGGTGGAGCCGGTCGACGAAGTCGCGGGGGCCATCCCCTCCTGGGTGGGGGAGGAGATACCGGTCCCCTTTGAGGTGGCCCAGGAGGTGGGGAGGCTCAGGAGACGTTTCATGGAGGAGGGGGAGGGGGCTCTGTCGGGCTTTTCTGCCGATGATTACACCATCCGACGCGGCCTTTCGGCCCTGAAGAAGCACAAGAGGAAGGGGATACCGGTGGGGGACGACCAGACCGTGGTGGTGGAGGTCTTTGAGAACTTCGCCGTCATCCACGCCTGCTTCGGCATGAAGGTGAACCAGACCCTGGGCCGGGTCTTCTCCATCCTCCTGACCTCCAGGCTCGGCTCTTCGGTGACCCTCCAGAGCGATGCCTACAGGATCATCCTCCAGTTTCCCAGGCGGGCGGATATGGAGATGGTGGAGGAGCTTTTCAGAATCGATTTTGAGCTGGTGGAGCCCCTCCTGGCCAAGACCCTCAAGAGGACGAGTCTTTTCCGCTGGAAGTTCGTCCACGTGGCCAAGAGGTTCGGCGCCATCTCAAAGGATTTCACCTATACGAATCTGGGGCTGAGGAAGATAATCCGGGCCTACGAGGATTCCATCATCTACCAGGAGACCCTAAAGGACATCTTCAGGGAGAACCTGGACCTGGAGAACACC
>CAZHQS010000106.1:0-5886 GCA_964534545.1 Candidatus Hydrothermarchaeota archaeon | reverse complement strand
CAGACCATGCAAGGGTCCCGGGAGGAGGGCTCCCCGCAACGGCTGCATTTCGATAGGGGGCCGCCCTTCAGTCCCTCAAGGAGGGGCCGTATCGTCTCATAGCCCCTCATGATGGAGAACTTTATCCCCGGGTTGGCCTCCTCCAGGTCGTTAATCATGTCCCTGACAGTTGCTCGGAAGGCCCCTCCGGAATAGGGGCACTCGTCGAAGGAGACGTCGATACCCGATAACATGGCATAAAGGGCCACCTCCCTCTCCGGCATCTCTTTCAGGGGTTTGATGCGCTTTACAAATCCGTCGTCGCCCGAGTCCTTGCCGAAGCGGGCCAGCCGGGCCACGTCGCCCCTGATATAGTTCATCATCACGGCCTGGGCCTGGTCGTCCAGGTTGTGGCCGGTGGCGAGCTTGTCCATGTCCAGTTCTTTGGCCTTGTCGTTGAGGAGCCGGCGCCGGAGGACCCCGCAGACCGAGCAGGCCGCCTTGTCTTTTTCCACCATGGCGTCCAGGGTCTCCCCGAAGGCGTCCTGGAAGGATACCTGGTGGTATGGGATGCCGAGGGCTTCGCTGGCTTTGCTTGCTTTTTCCAGGGAGGGGGGACGGTAACCGTCTATGCCCTCGTCCACGGCGATGGCGTGGAGCTCCAGGTCAAGGGTGGCGGCGAGGTTGTGTAAGATATGCAATAGGGCCATGGAGTCCTTGCCTCCAGAGATTGCGACGCCTATTTTTTCCCCCCGGCCCACCATGCCCTCGTCCTTAACCGTCTTCTTTACCTTGGCCTCGAAATAGTCGATAAAATGGTCCCGGCAGAATCGCTGGCCCGAGTAGCGCCGGATGTAGACCGCCCTTTCCCCGCACCTGGTGCAGTCCATCTCAACCCCCCGAGACTATCCTGATGACCTCTATCTCGTCCCCCTGCTCCAGGGGGTCCTTCTCGGTGAGGATGAGGTCCCCTTTCCTGACGATGACCTCCTCCAGGTTTATGTCGTTGTCCCTGAGGACCTCTTCCACCGTGGTGTCCTTGTCAACCTTTATCTTCATGGTCAACTCCAAGGGCTCATCCTATCGTCCCGAAAGATAGTTATTAAAACCCTCTACCCCAAAACCCTATCTGATGAAAACCCGCGAGCTTGTGGACTTTGGGTTCCCCAAAGAGGCCGCTGAACTGCTTCTTGAGGAGGGCATCCGGGAGCTTTTCCCGCCCCAGGAAGCGGTGGTGAAGGAGGGTCTGCTGGACCTGGAGGACTCCTTTGTGGTCTCGGTCCCCACCGCCAGCGGGAAGACCCTCATCGCCGAGCTTTTGATGGTCCACTCCATCCTGAAGAGGGGTGGCAAGTGTCTTTATATCGTCCCCCTCCGCGCCCTGGCCTCCGAGAAGCTGGAGGAGTTCAGGAAGTACGAGGCCCTGGGGATAAAAACCGCGGTCTCCACCGGGGAGCTGGACTCCAAGGACTCCTGGCTCGGCAGGTACGATATAATCGTCACCACCAGCGAGAAGGCCGATTCCCTCCTGCGCCACAAGAGCGAGTGGCTGGGAGCCGTTAACGTCCTTGTGGCCGACGAAATCCACCTCATCCACGACGGCCACCGGGGGCCCACCCTGGAGATAACCATTGCCAAGATGCGCCACCTCAATCCCAGCCTTTTGGTTCTGGGCCTTTCGGCCACTATAAAGAACTCGAAGGAGATAGCGGGCTGGCTGGAGGCAAGGCTTGTAGAATCCGACTGGAGGCCCGTGACCCTCAAGGAGGGGGTCCACTTCGACCGGGAGATCCTCTTCAACGACTCCTCGGTGAGGGAGGTCCCGGAAGCCACCAGGAGTCCGCCCATGAATCTGGCCCTGGATACCATAAAGGAGGGGGGGCAGGCCCTGGTCTTCGTGAACACCAGGAAGGGGGCGGAGCGGTTCGCCCTGGATGCCACCCCGGAGGTGGGGAAACTGCTCCAGCCAGATGAAATCGAGGAACTCCAGGGTCTCTCCCAGGCCGTCCTGGAAGTGCTTGGAGAACCCACCAGGATATGCAGGCGCCTCTCCCGGGCCCTGGCCGGGGGGACGGCCTTCCACCATGCGGGCCTGGCCGCCGCCCAGAAAAAAATCGTCGAGGAGGCCTTCAAGAGGAACCTCATCAAGGTCCTCTCCGCCACCCCCACCCTGGCTGCCGGGGTGAACCTCCCTGCCCGGAGGGTGATAATCAGGGACTATTTCAGGTTCGACGGGGAGCGGGGCAGGGCCCCCATACCGGTGCTGGAGTACAAGCAGATGAGCGGGCGGGCCGGCAGGCCCAAGTACGACGACTACGGGGAGGCGGTGCTTCTGGCAAAAAGTTTTGACGAGCGCTCCTTCCTCCTCGATAATTACATCCTGGCAAGCCCTGAGACCATCTACTCCAAGCTGGCGGTGGAGGGGGTGCTGCGGACCCATGTTCTGGCCACCATCGCCATGGGCTATGCCTCGAGCCTGGAGGGCCTCTTCGAGTTCTTCGGCAAGACCTTCTATGCCTACCAGCAGGAGGCCTACCTCCTGGAGGGGACCCTGAGGGATGTGGTGGATTTCCTCCTGGAGGAGGGTTTCATCGAGGAGAAGGACGGCTATCTCCAGCCCACCCTCTTCGGCTCCAGGGTCTCGGAGCTCTACATCGACCCGGTCAGTGCGGTCATAATCAGGGATGGGTTAAAGGCCGCCGGGGCAAAAGCAACCACACCCTTCTCCTACCTCCACCTGATATCCAGGGCCACCGAACTTGCCACCCTCTATCTCAGGCAGAAGGACTACGAGCTCTGCTCCCAGGCCGTCTTTGAGAACGAGGGCTTCATCCTGACCGAGATACCAAGCCAGCTCTCCGACCCCTGGGGCTACGAGGCCTTCCTCTCGGAGGTCAAGACCGCCCTGTTCTTCCTGGACTGGATAGACGAGCGCAGCGAGGACTTCCTTCTGAAGAAGTACAACCTGGGCCCCGGGGACATCCGCAACAAGGTGGAACTGGCGGACTGGCTCCTCTACTCAGCAGTGGAGATAGGGAGGATATTCAAGACCGAGAAGGCTGGGGAGATAAACGCCCTGCGCATGCGGGTGCGGCACGGCATCAGGGAGGAACTCCTGCCCCTCATATCCCTTAAAGGCATCGGGAGGGTGAGGGCCCGCCGTCTCTATGCCCGGGGGTTCAGGACCCTCCAGGATTTGAAAAAGGCCGATGCCTCCAGGATAGCCAGGGTGGAGCTCATCGGGGAGAAGCTGGCCGTTTCAATCAAGAAGCAGTTGGGGGAGGTGGTGGAGGAGAAGGATGTCAGGGAGGAAAGGAAAAAGGGCAAGACGGGCGGGCAGAGGCGGTTAATGGACTTTTAGGCATCACCCTTTTTATATCCAGAGAACTCGATTGATACTAAATGGCGAAGGCAGAGAAACTCCTGGTTGTTCTTATCGGCATACTCCTGGCAAGTTCCGGCTGTGGAAGTGGCGATGTAACCCATATGGGTATCTTCCATCTGGAGGAGCCGGAGGACGTTTCTCCCCCTTCCCTCTACATAGTCCTGACCGTTGACGCCGAGGAGAAGGACGACCTCCTGGGCATCCACGGCGGCATCATGGACGGTATGCTGGACATCTTCGAAGAGGAAGGGCTGGAAGGCAAGGTGGAGCTCCTCCTGCCCGTGGACGACTGGGCGGCAGCGGTGGAGGACAACCTGACGGTGGTCCAGAGGATAAACGAAAGCTACCCCATCTCCTTACACTGCGACCGTCATGCCAGGTTCACCTTCCAGCCCAGAGAGGAACAGGAACAGAGAATCCTCTCCTCCATTGCCTGGATTAAAGGGCACTTCAACTACTCCGGCAGGGTCTTCCGGGCCCCCACCCTCATGGAAGGGGAGACCACCAGGGACGTCTTAGACGAGGCAGGAATAGATTATGACCTCACACCCCAAATCTATGCCAGCCAAAAAACCCCTCCCTTCTTCCCTGTGCTGGTGAGGGAGAACCTCAATCTTCTGCCCACCACCCTGATCATCACGGGAGGGTTCCCGGACTACCCCCTTGCCGAAGCAAGGGACGTAAACGAGCACTACATGAAAAGCTTTGATTGCCTCTATGAGCAGGCGGAAGAGGGACCAGTGGTGGCCGTGGCCCTGCTGCACCCCACCAACTGGAACAATGAATCCTTAAGGCTTTTGAGGGAAAGCATAGAGAAAATCAGGTCCAAGCCCGGGGTGAGGTTCATAACCGCTGGTGAGATACCCCAGTATGTCCCTGTCCTCGGGAGAAACCCCTTCGAGTTCTCCCCGAGAATCGGCGTCCTGGTGGACCCCAGGGAGGACTACGACCAGGAAAAGGAGTCCTTCAATGACGAGACCTTCCTCCTCTATGTCCTGAGGGGATACGGCCTGAGGGCCGAGAGGGCAGAAACTACCAACCTGGACCCCTACGACATTGTTGTGTACTACTCCCCCACCGGGAAGGAGCCCCCCCGGGCTGCCGGGAGGGTGGTGGTCCTGGGCCGGGGGAGGCTCTCGGGTGTCACCCCCGAGGTCCTCATGGACCCACGGGCTGCCCTTCTGGGCTCCCCTAAGGACCGCCAGTGCACCCTCTTGGGCGAGATTGTGGCCCTTGAGGACTTCTCCGGGATGGCCTTAGAGGATGCTTGGAAACTGGGGGAAACCCCCTACCTGAAGGGGGCTGAGAAAGCAGAGGAATCCTGCCGACGGCTGAGGCTGGCCTACCTGTCGAGGGAGTACGCTCTCCAGATAGGCAGAAAACCGAAGGCCCCGGAAGGTAAGGCTGAGAAGTACAGCCTGGTGGAGGCCGATATCCCCCAGATATACTACGGTACTGTGGACGGGGTCTATCTAGGCTACCAGCCCGCTCCCCACGGCATCGCCCAGGCCGCCAGGGAGGCCTTCTATGCCTATGAGAAAACCGGCCGCAGGGAGAACCTCTCCAGGGGTCTTTTCCTGGTGGATTACCTCTTAGACACTGCCACGGACAGGGGAGACTACATGATATGGGAGTACCCCTTTCCCTGGCCGGGCTACGACCTGGAGGAAGGCTGGAGGGGGAGCCTATGCCAGGCGGGCATCCTCAAGGCGTTGATGCTGGCATACAAACACACCGGTGAGGAGAGGTACAGAAGAGCGGCGGAAAAGACCCTCCACGCCTTTTCCGTACCGGTGGAGGAGGGCGGACTTTTGAAGATGAGGGAGGGACACTACTGGTACCCCGAGTATGTGAAGGAGGACCCGCCCTATGTCCTCAACGGGTTTGTCACCACCCTCATCTGGCTCAAGGAGTATGAGGACTATTTTGACAGCACCGAAGCAGAGGAGCTCTACCAGAAGGGGCTGGAGGGGCTAGAGGCGTACCTGCCCGCCTACGACGCCGGGAAAGGCTGGAGCTACTACGACGCCCTGGGGAAGAAGGCCAGCGAACACTACCACAACATGCACGTCTGGCAGATGGGGGTCATGTACAACCTGACTGACAAAGAGATTTTCAGGGAATACTATCAAAGGTGGGATACAGGACCCTAGAGGTAGAGGGCCGCGCTCACCAGGACCAGTCCAAGGACACCGACAATCCAGTTCATCAAAATCAACCCTGTCCCTTTTGTGGGAAATCCCTTCCCCTTCTGCCCCTCCTCATATATATGCTTTCAGGCGCCCCGGGAAGGGGCAGGATGCTCACCGGCGGCCCAGTAGCCTCCCCACTGTCTCCAGCAGCTCCTCCATGTCGAAGGGCTTGTTAATGTGGGCCTCTGCTCCGCATACCCGGCTCCTCTCCTCATCCTCCTCCCCGGACCTGACGGTGAACATCACCAGGGGGATGTCCCTGAGCTTCCGGCTGCCCTTGATCTTGTGGCACACCTCCCATCCGCTTGGACCCGGCATCATGACGTCCAG
>CAZHQS010000105.1:0-5959 GCA_964534545.1 Candidatus Hydrothermarchaeota archaeon | reverse complement strand
GCAAGGTTTAAGTCCTTACGAGGAGATCATTAGGTTGGTGTGCTAAACACGTACTATAAACTAAATGGCCAGGACAAAGCACACCGTGAAGCAGTCGCCCACCCCCACCAGGCTTTTGGGATGCTCCACCAGGAGGGATGGGACCACCACGATATTTTTACCGAAGTCCACCGCCTCCAGCTCCTTTTTCGCCTTGATACCCTCCTTGGAGGGCCTTTCCGGCCTGTATGCTTCGAGTTCGGCCATGGTGGGCCCCCGGCCGTGGGCCGCCTTGTAGGCCCCCACGAGGGCGGCGAACTGGAGGGCCCGCCTCATTTCCTCCTTCGGGGAATCGGAGATGCATGCCGAATAGCCCGAAGAGTGGTAGAGGACCATGGGCACCTTCCGGACCAGATAGGCCAGGGCCTCGTCCCTGTCCTCAATACCTGTCATCATGGCAAGCTCTATCTCATTTGCCCCCACCGAGTCTACCTTTGGGAGGATGTGTTCAAGGGTCTCCTCCAGCACCTTCCTGCTCTGGAACTCTGCCATCTCCAGGTGGAGGAAGAGGTCCGGGTTCCTCTCCTTCCATCGTTCTATGGCCTTCCCCACCTCCCTTACCCTGGAGGCATATTCTTCCTTTACTAGGTGGAAGCCTGAAACCACGGCCTTTTCTATATCCGATATTTCAGTCTCCAGCGCCGCCATGAAGAGGGGGTCCAGCTCCAGGCTGAAGGTCTCTGGGTCATAGGATGCGATGAACCGGTTGGAAGCCGGGATTTTTTTCCCCCTGATGGTATCCCCCTTCTTGAACTCCATGACGTAGTGGACTGCGGGAGTGCAGTCCTCGGTTATCTCTGCGGGGCTTGCAAAACCTTCCGGTCCTGCGACCCTGATGCCCTCCTGGTCCAAAAGCTCCATCTGTTTTTTGCACTTCTTGGCCACATGGGCAAAGGCCACAACCCCCAGCCGCGCGGCATCCCTGGCCATGTTCCCCACCTGGCCCCCTATCCGGTACTCGTCCACCCCGAGGCGGTCCATCAGGAAACCCAGGACCTTCTCCCCCACCGCCACCTCCTTCTGGGTCCCGGTCTCCATGCAATCAGGTAAGTCTGCAATCTCAGCCGGAAGCTCAAGGCCTTCAATCTCCCCACCCTTGAGGTGCTTTACGGCATCCACGTTGGTGTTGAACATCAGGAGGATGGAGGATGAGAGATGCTTCTTTGCATGCTCGATGCCGCCCCTGTAGTACATCAGACAAGCCTCCCCTCTCCCCCACAGAACCTGGTGACAAGCTCCACCGCCTTGCTGGCAGAGTCCCGGAGGTAGGTCCGGTCTATCCCCTCGATGCCGCAGACCACTATCAGGATATCCGTGGTATCTGCGGTTATCTTTGTCTCGTCGGCATCCCGGTAGGGGAAGATGTTCACCAGCTTCTCGTCGTCGGCCATGACTATCTCGCCTGAGGTGGTCAGGGTCTTGCCCCCGATGCCCCGGAACTCCTCGCCCTCGGAGCGCCTGATTCGCAGCTCGCCCTTTATCTTGGATAAATCATAGGCCCCCATGGGGATGAAGGTCACCGCCGAGGCCAGGTTGTAGGAGTCCACGCAGTTGTTGATGGAGGGCAGGTCCTTGCCCTGGAGGATGCGCCTGACCAGGGCCTCTGAGGAGGGGCGGATTTTGGTAGGGTCGATGCCGATGCGCCAGTAGAAGTCCCGGTAGAGCCTGAAAATGGGCTGGTCTTTGAGTTCCTCCCGCTTGAGCTCGCGGCGCAGCCTTTCAAACTCGGCCTTTTTGAAGTCCTGGAACTCCTCCCCCGAGCTTTCCACCCTGATGCCGGAGACCCGGGCCTCCACGGTCTTGATGCCGAACTTTTTGTCAAGGCGGTCCTCGTAAAGCATATGTGATATTTATACAGGGAAATATTAAATTGTTTTTCTTGGCTCACCCTCTCTTCTTCAAAAGCAGCCTGAAGTTGAATCCGTCCTTGGTCCTTGACTCGGTGACCACGTACTCGGACCCCCCGTGGAAGAATACCACGTCCAGCAGGCTCATATTGAACTCCTCCACGGTGATCCGAGCCTTCATGAAGGTGCCGCGCTCCTCGTCTATCATCATGGATATAGGTTCGAGTTCTGCCATACCATTACTCAGATACCTACCATGGGAAAGTCTTTCCCAACCTAATACCTGGGCGTCTCCCCTGCCCCCAGCCCCCTGGCAAAACCCCGGCCGAAGTTGTAGAAGGCCACCCCAACGAACTCCTCAAAGAATTTTCTCTCAGAGTATGTGATGGTCTTGGGTTCCCCCTCAATCTGGCCCAGCTCCCCTGCGATCCGTATGGCATCCTTCCGGCTGCCCACCGAGTCCACAAGGCCCAGCTCCTGGGCACGGGTCCCCGAGTACACCTTGCCCTCGGCAACCTCCCTGACATAATCCACTGGCAGGTTCCTGTTCCTGGCCACCTCCTCGGTGAACATGTCGTAGATTTCAAGGATGACGTCCTCCATCATGGCCCGCTCCTCCTCCCTCATGGGCCTGTATCCTGTGGAGAAATCCTTGTACTCCCCGGCCTTGATTACGGTCATGTTCACCCCGATCTTCTTCAGGAGGCCGGAATACTCCGGGAAGATGGAGATGACCCCGATGCTCCCTGTGATGGTTCCTTTGTCCGCAACGATATGGTCGCAGGGGGAGGCCACGTAATAGGCCCCAGAGGTGGCCATCTCGCTCATCCAGGCCACGGTGGGTTTCTCGATCTCCTTGATCCGGTTGGCGATCTCCTCGGAGGCCACCACCGAGCCACCGGGACTGTTGATCTCAAAGAGGATGGCCTTGACCGAGCTGTCACTTTCCGCCTTGTCAATCTTGCTTATGATATTCTCAGGTGAGGCCACCTCCTCGCCAAATATCCCCATGGAATCCCCCATGGATATCCTCCCGGAAATCTTGATGACGGCAACTTTGTCCCCCAGCTCGAAGCCGTGGTCCTGCTTGGTGATCAAATAGGCCCCGAGAAGGGAAATACCTGCCAGCACCACCGTAACTCCTATGATTATAAGCAGGATCTTCCTCAATATACGGCCTCCAGCACTATCTTTATAAAGAAAGAATATTAATTAAACCTTTCGGAGGTGAACCATTGGGCCGAGTCAGACAGAAGTATATCAAGAGGACCGCCATGGAACTCTATAAGAATCACAGGGACAAGTTCGGAACGGATTTTGTGGAGAACAGGAGCCGGTTGGACAGTGTCCTTAATGTCCAGGGCAAGTTCTTAAAAAACCGCATAGCTGGCTACATAACCACTCTAGCAAAAAAGGGATGATGGATGTTCAAGGGGTGCTACACCGCCATTGTTACCCCTTTTAAGGGTTCGGGACCCAGGACCCCCATGGACTGGGATGCCTACGAGAGGCTGGTTGAATTTCAGGACGAAAACGGGACTGCAGGCATCGTGGCCTGCGGCACCACCGGGGAGTCTCCGGTCCTATCTCACTCAGAGCACAACAGGCTCATCGAGTTCACGGTAGATAGGTCCAGGAACCCCGTCATCGCCGGCACAGGCTCCAACTCCACCTGGGAGGCCATGGAGATGACCCAGACGGCCGAGGACGTGGGGGCAGCAGCCAGTCTTCAGGTATGTCCATACTACAATAAACCCACCCAGGAGGGGCTCTTCAGGCACTTCGGCTCGGTGGCCGAGTCCGTTGACATCCCAATCATCCTCTACAACGTCCCAGGGAGGACCGCAACCTCCATCGAACCCGGCACCATGGCCCGGCTGGCCGAGGAATATTCCAACATCATCGGGGTAAAGGAGGCCTCGGCCAAAGAGAGGGTGTGGGAGGAGATAAGGCGCAAGTGCGGAAAGGATTTTTTGATCTTATCAGGAAACGATGGAGATACCTATCACCTCATGAAGGACTATGGGGGCCGGGGCGTAATCTCCGTGGCCTCCAACCTTATACCCAAGGAAATGTCCGAATTTGTGAAGGTTGGCCTGGAGGGGAATTTCCAGGAGATGGAACGGAAGGACCGCAGGCTCAGGCGGCTCTTCGATGTCATGTTCATCGAATCAAACCCCATTCCTGTAAAGGACGCCATGAACACCCTGGGTCTGGAGGCCGGGGGCTACAGGTACCCCCTATGCGAAATCTCACCCGAGAACCGGGAGACCCTGAACTCGGTGCTGCGGGAACTCAGATTGATCGAGGGTTGAAATGGTCATCAAGGTGGCTGTTACCGGGGGCCTGGGGCGCATGGGGAGCGGCATCGTAAGGAAGGTCCACCGGCAGGAGGACATGGAAGTCGTGGCTGCCATCGAGATGGCCGGGAAGGAGGAGATCGGCCAGGACATCGGGGCACTCCTTGGCATTGGAAGCATCAACGTCAAGCTCACCGGCAGCGACACCCTTGGGGAAACCCTGGAATCCGCAGGGGCGGAGGTGCTGGTGGATTTCACCGCTGCCGCACCTGCCATGGAGACCATCGAGACCGCCGCCTCCCTGGGGATCGACCTGGTGGTGGGGACCACGGGATTCAGCCCCGAAGAGCGGGAAAGGATAGAGGGATGGATTAAAGACAATTCCATATCGGCTGTCATATCCCCCAACATGGCCACCGGGGTGAACCTCTTCTTCAAGATAGCGCGCGACATTGCCAGGATTATCGGGGAGGAGACGGACATAGAGATAATCGAGGCCCACCATCACCACAAGAAGGACGCCCCCTCGGGGACGGCCGTGAGGGTGGGCGAGCTGATAGCCGAGGCCCTGGGGCGGGACATCGAGAAGGACGGGGTCTTCGGACGCCCCAAGGGGGTCATCGGGGAGCGCGCCAAGAAGGAGATTGGCTTCCATGCCGTGCGGGCCGGGGACATCGTGGGGGACCACACCGTCCTCTTCGCCGGGGACGGAGAGCGCTTCGAGATCACCCACCGGGCCCATTCCAGGGACTGCTTCATCGAGGGTGCGGTGAAGGCCGCCCGGTGGGTCCATGAGAACAGGGGCGAGGGGAAGGTCTTCACCATGTGGGATGTCCTGGGTATCGAGTAAAGATTTATTATGCAGATTGGACAATTATTAAGTGGAGTGTAGATTCCATGAAAATCCTGATTGTGGATGACGAACCAGAGATAAGATTTCTGACCAAGAGAATGCTGGAGAAGGAGGGGCACAGTGTGCTGGAGGCCGAGAACGCGGAGGAGGGTTTGACCAAAATCAAGGATGCGCGACCCGACCTTGTCCTCCTGGATGTCATGCTGCCCGGCAGATTTGGCTGGGACGTATGCAGGGAGATCAAAGGGAATGAGACCACCAGGGACATCCCGGTGGCCATGTTCACCGTGCGGGGTAGTGCCGCCGATATGAAAAGGAGCTATGAGGTTGGGGCCAATGCCCACATCAACAAGCCCTTCACCAAGAGGCAGTTGATCCAGACCCTCTACAAAATCCGGGGAAGGCCCTCCTGATTAAGACAGTCCCCTGACGATTATCCCCAGGGGGTCCTCCAGATTTTTCTTGTTGTTGAAACCCCCAACTACCCCGGCTGGACCCTTTCTTATCCCCTCCGTGATGAGGGGAAGGCATCTTGTGACCCCGTCCACGATGGCGATGACCTTCTTGCCCGCCTTTTTCAACGCCTCGGTCCGGTCACCGTCCTCCAGGGCCACCAGGACCTTCTCAATGGCCTTCTCCCTCTCCCGGGACCGATAGAAGAGGTTGACCTCAAGTTTTGCCCCCACAGCCTCGGCCAGCTCCACCAGCTCCCCTGGGCAGAGGACCGCCGTGTTGCCGTTACAGATATTACGGGGTACTCGGCCGCCCGAAAGGGTCATCGGGGAGCGCTTCGAGATAACCCTCCGGGCCCACTCCAGGGATTGTTTCATCGAGGGTGCGGTGAAGGCTGCCAGGTGGGTCCACGAGAACAAGGGCAGGGGGAAGGTCTTCACCATGTGGGACGTCCTGGGGATCGAGTG
>CAZHQS010000104.1:0-5959 GCA_964534545.1 Candidatus Hydrothermarchaeota archaeon | reverse complement strand
ATAGTACACCGGCTCCTCTTTCTTATATCCTCCAGGGAGATAGACCCTGTTCATCTCCTCCAGGGTGTCCAGGTCGTTCATCTTGACCATGCCCTCGGAGATGGTGTAGAGGACATCGTCCATATAGAGGGAGCGCCTGATGGCGTATCCGGAATGACTTATTCCGCCCCTGAACCGGATGCCCTCCTCGGTGTCTATATGGAAGATATAGGCCCCCTGCCAGTGGCTCCTGCCATACCTGTCGTTTTCGACCACGCTCACAGGTATCACCATCAGATTCTTCTCCCGGCTGAAGAGGAAGGCCTTGTGGTCATGGAGGGCCTCGGAATCGCTGCCGCGCTGGCCGATGACGTACTTGGATATCTCCTTCGGGTGCTCCACGTCCGAGACATCGAAGAGGGCCACCTTCACCCCCTGGTAGAGGGCGAAGTCGCCCTCCGCAGCCTCCACGGTATCCTTGCCGATGCCGATGATGTGGTCCTGGTCATAGGGGTGGAGGTAGTCCGAGTAGCCCGGTATCTTGAGCTTGCCCAGGACCTCCGGTTTCTCCGGGTTGGAGAGGTCGATGACGAAGAGGGGGTCCACCTTCTTGAAGGTCACAAGATAGGCCCTGTTGCCCATGAACCTGGCAGAGTATATCCTCTCACCAAGGGCCAGGTCCTCCAGGGCCCCGATTATGTTAAGCCCCCCATCCAGGACATAGATGTGGTTGGCCGAGGTCTGCGCTCCCCTGGCCCAGACATCCCCGGTGGTGGTGGCGATGCGGAAGAGGCCGTCGAACTCGTCCATGGAGAACTGGTTCAGCACCCTGCCCGGGACCTCGCCGGTGGCCCTGTACTCGATGTGGCCGTCCCTGATTTCTATCCTGTGGATGATGGTCCTCTCGGTCTCCTTGAGCATCTCATGCTCCAGGGACTCCATCCTCTCCCTGAAGTCGGCCTCCAGCTCTTTTCTTGCCTTGTGGGTGAGGAGGCCCAGGTATCCCTCCAGGACCTTTTCTATCTCCTCCTCTTTCTCCCCCGGGGACACATCCGAGGCCTGGATTTCCTCCATCCTCTCATAGACCCTGTCCGGGACCAAGGGCCCTATCACTGTATCCAGGGTGCGCTCCAGGACATAAGAGGGGGGCACCCTTTTCTGGTAGGTGATGTAGATGTTGTCCCTGGAGACATAGAGGTTCTGGCTTGTCCCCAGGAGATAGATCTTGCCCTCTGTCTCCCCATCGCCCTGGACATTTACGGCCATGACCGTGGTGAAGGTGTAGGAGGTGTCGGGGGCATCGAAGTAATAGACCTCCGGGGTCAGGTTCCCGGTCCCGGTTTCAATCTCAGGAACCCTTATGACATCATCATAATAGTAGGCGGGCTGGGTGGCTATGACATAGACATAATCACCCACCATCCTGGAGTCGAAGTAGTTCCCGTCCACCCTGACCACCCTCTCCAACTGCGGTTTTTCCCTGTCAGAGATGTCGTAGATGCGGAGAAAGCTCTCTATGGGTGCGGGATACTTCCTGTACTCGTCCCCCAGGACCACGAGCCTGTCTCCATGGATGTACAGCTCCCTGGGGTTGCCCTCCATCTGGATGACAGAGAGGATTCTGGCTCCCTCGGGGGGATAGGCATCGATGATGGAGAGCCTGTTCCCGGTGAGGACATAGATGTACTTGCCGTCGTTTTTCACGATATCGGCCTCGTCCACCCCCTCCACCTGGATGTTGGTGGTGGAGAAGTCCTCTGCCGTCGTCTTCGCCGGGGCAGGGGGTGCCGAAGCCACCACATCCCCGCCGCCACAGCCTATCATCACCAGAGGAGCGGATTCCGTGGCAGCCTCCATTTTGACATAACCCCGGTAGCCTCCGGAAACCATGTTCTTGGCCAGGAAGGCCCTAATCTCCTCCACAGACTCGAACTTCTTGAGCTTGCCGTCGCTGGCCGGAGCGCCTCCATTGTCCGGCAGGTTTCCCGTGCACATGGCTAGTGTGGCAACCAGAAAGACCGTTATGATAATTTTCAGGTTCATGCTTCATCACCTCGAAAAAACCTGGGTTTCGAGGCTATTTATAGGCCGGTATGATTTGTCAAAATCCTTTGACACCCCCTACAAAACCATATAAACGGATAGATTCCTGTATTATGTCATGGAAGATTTCCTGAACAGCCTGGAACGCCACTTCACCATCGCCCTCCTGGACAAAAAGGCCCAGGACGTGGGGAAGGTCCTGGCCTCGGAGAAGAGCCTGCAGATTCTTGAGGCCCTATCTGAAAATCATGATACTGCCGGCATGACGGCCTCGGAGCTCTCCGAGAGGCTGGGCATTGCCAGGACCACCGTCATTTACCATCTGGGAAGGCTCCAGGAACACGGTCTGGTGGAACTCAACCCAATTCTTTCCAACTGGGACGATTTCTGGGAAGATTACCGCAAGGGCAGGTCCGATGTATCCAAGGAGGAGTTCAACCGGATCCATGGCGCCAAGATGAAGGGCGAAAAACTCTATATGCCCACCAGGCGGGGTGTCCTGTTCCTCCCCACCGGCGACCCCCAGGCCGGGGAGGCCATGGTGCGGGAGGCGATTATCGCGGTTACGGCCCCGCAGGCAGCGGCCTACCGGGACACCATCAAGAGGGCATCTGCTGTCGGCATCCTGGGCATCTTCCTCCTGGCGGTCTCCTTCCTCTACACCCCGGCCCTGCCCGTGGCCCCCATGGAGGCGGCCCCCATGATGGCCGCTGCTGGGGAATTTGAACCTGCGGAGAAGGCCATGCCCCTGGAGGAACCCACGGAAGAGGCTGTCGAGAAGGCTCCCCTGGTGGTCGTGGGGTGCGGTGGCGGCGACTATCCGGCAGCCGCAGATGCCGCAGAAGGCAGGGCAGAAGAGACGGAGGAAAAGAAGGAGGTCCGGCCTCCAGAGACAACAGCGCCAGCGCCCCGGGAAGAAACTGTCCTTGCGCAGTCCGAGGGACCTGAGAGGGCCGATTATATCCGGCCAGCCCTGAAATATGCGGGGGTCTTCCTGATAGGGATTGCCTTTGCCCTGGGCCTGGGGGCATACCGGAGCAGAGAAACCCTAGCCCATGGCTGAGGATATCCAGTCCCCGGCAAAATGGGTTATAACAATGACCAGCACGGCTATGGAAAGGTGCTCTCCAACCACCAACCCTGTCGGGGCCTCTGTTTCCCTTGCCAGCCAGAAGCTTATAATCCCCAGTACACCCAACCCCCATATGACGCTAATCTTAATGGCGGTTGTGATATCCAGAACCAGCACAGGTACAACGAAGGTCAGGGGAAACACAAACTTGGCAAAAAATGTGGTGAAGGTGGACTCCCATACCTCCCTTCCGGTGTGCTTGGTCTCGAATTCTTCCGAGATATGAATCCCGAGGGCATCTGAGAAAGCGTCTGCTATGGCAATGGTGAGCAAACCACCAAGCACAACCAGCTTCGAGTGGGTACCTGAATGCAGGCCCACCATCAGCCCCAGGGTGGTGATTATGCTTGAGGTAAGCCCAAAGCTGAGGCCGGTTTTTATGGAATGGTTCATGAAGCCTTCTCCATCCTCACCCTGTCTCCGGTCTTTGCACCTGCCAGAATCCGGGCGTCTCCCATTATCCTGCCGATGAGGTTCACCGGCTCGTAGGCCCTGGGTTCGTCTCCTTGGCTTACCGGGGTGGGGCCGAAGAATATGGCAATGGCCCTGCCCGAGGTCCAGAAGCAGATGTTGCCCACCTCCTGGACATCGGTTGCCCCCTCTTCCAGCTCGGCCTCCACCGGGACATAAAAGTATATCTCGTCCCCCCAGCGGTTGACCTCAGATTCCAGGGGGAGGGCGTGGTAGACCTTCTCTGCCGTGGGGGTCTGGAAAAGCTGGCCAGCCAATTCGATTCCATCAATCGCTATTTTAATTTTCACACTATGTTTTTATAATTCTCCCCAAAACAAAGGTTATGGAACTGCTCTTCGGCACCGCTGGAATACCTGTAAGCGCCAAGGGAGGCGGGACTGCCGCAGGAATCGAGAGGATAAGGGAGCTGGGTCTGGGCTGCATGGAAATCGAGTTTGTCAGGGGTGTTACCATGGGCAGGGAGGCGGCCCTGGAGGTCCGGGAGGCAAAAGAAAGGACCGGGGTGGCCCTGAGCGTCCATGCCCCCTACTACATAAACCTCAATGCAAAAGAGGAGAGCAAGCGGGAGGCCAGCATCAGGAGGATACTGGACTCGGCCCGGATAGGATATGCGGCGGGGGCCAGGGATATTGTTTTCCACCCAGGGTACTATCTGAAGAGGTCAAAAGAGGAGGTCTACGAGGTCATGAGGAAGGCCATCTCCGGGATAATGGAGACCCTGGATGGTGAAGGCATAGAGGTGACCTTGAGGCCCGAGACCACCGGCAAGCACACCCAGTTCGGCTCCCTGGGGGAACTCATATCCCTGAGCCAGGAGATAGAGGGGGTCATGCCCTGCGTGGATTTCGCCCACATCCATGCCCGGACCTGGAGAAACAACTCAAAGGATGAGTTCATGGCCATCCTGGAGAGGCTGGAGAAAGAACTGGGGAAGGAGGCGGTGGAAAACCTCCACGCCCATGTCTCGGGCATCGAGTACGGCAGGAAGGGAGAGAAGCGGCACCTGATATTCCAGGACTCGGACTTCAATCACGTTGAACTGGCAGCGGCCTTGAAGGAGTTCGGCGCCGCCGGCATGGTTATCTGCGAGAGCCCGAACCTGGAGGAGGATGCCCTGCTTTTGAAGAGGGCCTATGAGGGGGCATAGAGGGAAAAGGATTTAAGCACACCATACTAAAACGCAACAAGAAGGGGGAATCCCAATGAAGGCCTTAATCCTAAGCTATGACGACTTCGAGGACACCGAGCTCCTCTGCCCCAAGTACCGACTCCAGGAGGCCGGGGTGGAGGTCAAGGTAGCGGCCATAAAGAAGCGGGCCATCAGGGGCAAGCACGGCTACCTGGTGAACACCCAGCTGGCCTTCAAGGACGTTGACCCCGAGGAGTTCGACCTCCTCATCCTGCCCGGGGGCAGGGCCCCCGAGAGGGTGAGGCTGGAGGAGGACGCCAAGAGGATTGCAAGGCACTTCTTCGAGAAGAACAAACCCGTAGCCGCCATCTGCCACGGCCAGCAGCTCCTCATCTCCGCCGGGCTTCTCAAGGGCCGGAAGGCCACGGCCTGGGCCGGCATAAAAGACGACATCATAGCCGCAGGGGCCGAGTACATCGACCAGGAAGTGGTGGTGGACGGGAACCTGATAACCTCCCGGCGCCCCAAGGACCTGCCGGCCTTCAATAGGGAGATAATGAAGAAGATAAGATGAGTATCGGGGATGAGTACCACCAGTTCACCAAGCACACCAGGGGAAAGCCCCACGGCCACGTTTGGGACTGGAGGAATCCTCCGGCCATCTTTAAGATCTATAGGAACCCCCTGGACATGGTAGAGTTGCCAGAGCCCGACACAGAGGGTGGGATGCCCATCTTCACCGCCATAGCCCGGCGGCGGTCGGTGAGGGATTACGCCGATGAGGATCTTGCCCTCAAGGACCTCTCCCAGCTCCTCTGGGCCACCCAGGGCATCTCCGGCGATGTGAACGGGTATCCCCTCCGCACAGCCCCCTCGGCCGGAGCCCTCTATCCCATCGAGACCTACCTGGTGGTGAGGAGGGTGGAGGGCCTGGAGGAGGGGGTCTACCATTACAACGTCCAGGACCACGTGCTGGAACTGTTGAAAAAAGGTGACTTCAGCCATGCCATTGCGGTTGCGGCCCTGAACCAGGACTTCCTGGGGGAGGCCGGAGTGGTCTTTGTCTGGACCGCCCTTGTCCGGCGGACCAAGTGGAAATACGGGGAGAGGGGCTGGCGCTACATCTACAAGGACGCCGCCCACATATGCGCCAACCTATATCTGGCCGCCACCGCCCTGGGTCTGGGGTGCTGTGCCGTGGG
>CAZHQS010000103.1:0-6049 GCA_964534545.1 Candidatus Hydrothermarchaeota archaeon | reverse complement strand
TCGGAAGGAAGCGGGACTTTGTCAAAAGCATTAAATAGGTAAACGACCAATCCAAATTACCATAACCGGATAAGTGGGTAACGGCCATACTAACCGTTATTTCCGGTGGAGGAAATTTCCACTGGAAACGCACCTTTCAGGATGGTATGATTCAATGGATTTTAAAAGTTCCATAAACAGCATATTCGAATCACTTCTCACCAAAGAGCCCCTTTTCAGGAACAAAGACGCCCTCAGACATTCCTATACTCCTGACGAGTTACCCCACCGGGAAAAGGAGATCAGGGACCTTGCGTCCATAACCGTCCCTGCCCTTAAGGGTGAGACCCCTTCGAATATACTCATTTATGGTAAGAGCGGAACGGGAAAGACCATTGTGTCCAAGTTTCTGTGCAACGAGCTGGAGAAGACAGGCCGCCGAATCGGCATGCCTATATCCACGATCTATTTAAATTGTGAGGTCACCGACACCCAGTACAGGATTCTGGCAAACCTCGCCAATCATTTCGGTAAAGATGTTCCCTTCACGGGCTGGCCCACCGACAAAGTCTACAAGGCCTTTAAGGACGGCGTTGATAGTAAAAGCCAGTCCATCCTGATAATCCTCGACGAGATCGACAAGCTCGTGGGACGCAAGGGGGACAACATCATCTACAACCTCACCCGCATAAACGGTGAGCTAAAAAGGGCCAAGGTAAGCATCATAGGGATATCCAACGATCTCAAATTCAAGGAGTACCTTGACTCCCGGGTCCTGAGTTCCCTCGGGGGCGAGGACGTCATCTTCAGGCCCTACAACGCCAAGGAGCTGGAGGATATTCTGAATCAGAGGGCCGAGATCGGATTTTTCGAAGGGGTCTTTGATGAGACCGTCATCCCCCTCTGCGCGGCTCTGGCCGCCCGAGAACACGGGGATGCCAGAAAGGCCCTCGACCTCCTGCGGGTATCGGGGGAGGTGGCCGAGAGGGAGGGGGCGGAGATCATCCGGGAGGTCCACGTCCGGAAGGCCAATGACAAGATCGAGCGGGACACCACCATGGAGGCCATAAGGACCCTTCCAACCCAGTCCAAGGTCCTCCTCTATGCCACGGTCCTCCTGGAGGAGCGGGGCAGCCGGGGGACAACCACGGGGGAGGTATACGATGTCTATAAAAGGCTCTGCAAGAACATATCCCTTGACGTCCTGACCCAGCGGCGGATATCCGACCTAATATCAGAGCTCGACAGCCTGGGCATCCTCTCCTCCAAGGTCATCAGCAAGGGGAGATACGGCCGTACCAAGGAAATCCGGATCGAAGTGCCTCCCACAGGCATCAGGGTCGTCCTGACGGAAGATATGCGATTGAGAAGACTAACCGACATCAGACTGCCCCAGACCCAACTGTTGTGATCATGCACGGTCCAGATATCCTTAACAGATTCCTAGATGCAGAACTGAATATCCATCCGGAAGCTCTATCGGCCCTCCTGGGAAGAGAGGACCCCTACGAGTTCGCGGAAAGGATAATCGCCAGCGCAAAGAGCCTTGAGGACTGTCCCTCTGTCATCACCCCCGACTTTTTAGGCTCCATGGAGCTTTGGGATGGCCAGGAGGACAAGCCAGTCCAGGTGAGAAGACCAAAGAGGCGTACCCCTGCCGATGAATATTCTGAAGATCTGAAGATCAGGAAGGATCGGGACATCACGAAAAAGTCCTACTCCGTGGGGGACATCGAGGGTTTTTTCAGGTACTTCAACGACCGCTACCACCGCCTGGCTCGCATCCTGAGGGAGAGGGACCAGCTCAGGGACGTCATGGACATAGAGACCGTAAAGGGGCGCTCGAGGGAGGAGGTAAAGGTCATCGGCATGGTCTGCGATATCAGGACCACCAAAAAGGGCCACGTGCTCATCGAGCTGGAGGACCCGACCGGCCTCCTTCCGGCCCTGATACCCAACTCGGATAGGACCCTGATGCAGCTTTCCCCTGAGATCATAAGGGATGAGGTGGTGGGGATAATCGGCAGGATGTCCCAGAGCGGGGAACTCCTGATAATAAAGGAGCTCCTTTTCCCTGACCTCCCCGTGGCCAGGAAGCAGAAACGCAGCCCCGATCCGGTGGCCCTGGCCCTGATATCTGATATGCACACGGGCAGCAAGATGTTCGTCGAGGACGCCTTTGAAAAATTCGTCAAATGGATGAGGGGGGAGATTGGGACCCAGAAGCATCAGGAGATGGCATCAAAGGTAAAGTACCTGGTCATAGGGGGGGACCTGGTGGATGGGGTGGGGATCTATCCTGAGCAGGAGAACGAGTTGAACATAAAGGACATATTCGATCAGTATGAAAAGCTCTGGGGCTACCTCTCCCGGATCCCGGACCATGTTGAAATCATCATCGCCCCGGGCAACCACGATGCCACCCGCCAGGCGGAACCCCAGCCCGCCATCCTGGAGGAGTTTGCCCCCGGCTTCTACGATGACCCCCGGGTCCACATGGTGGGCAACCCCTGTTTTGCCACCATCCACGGCGTGGATCTGGTCTCCTATCACGGCCGCGGCCTCGATGACATCATATCCACCATCCCCGACCAGTCCTACTCCGACCCTGACAAGGCCATGCTCTACAGCTTGAAGAAGCGCCACCTGGCCCCGATTTACGGCGGCAAAGTTCCCATGTCCCCGGAGGAGAGGGACTACATGCTTCTGGACGAGGCCCCTGACATCCTGCATTCGGGTCATACCCATACCGTCGGGATTTCCAATTACCGGGGGACCACCGTAGTCAATTCCGGCACCTTCCAGAAACAGACGTCCTTCCAGAGGAAGAACAACGTGACCCCAGACATCGCCAGGATACCCGTTATAGATCTGCAGGAGCATAGGATCACCCTCATGAGGTTCATGTGATGGAAGAGTATTTTTCCAGCCTTGAGGCAGAGGCCAAAAGGGTCAGGCAGATTGCAGAGAAGGCCAGAAGTAAGGGCCTCGACCCGGACACGGTGCCAGAGATACCCTTCGCCGAGGACCTGGCAGCCCGGGTGGAGGGCCTGGTGGGTCCCGCCGGGGTTGCCGGAAGGATCAGGGAGCTTTCCACCACCATGTCGGAAAAGGAGGTGGCCATCCAGGTGGCCGGGGAGATCGTGGAAGGGGCCTTCGGCGACTTCGAGTCAAAGGCCCAGGCCTGTGAGCAGGCCCTGAGGACCTCCCTGGCCATATTGACCGAGGGGATTGTGGCCGCCCCCCTGGAGGGGATCATCAAGACAGAGATCAAGAAAAACCTCGACGGCTCGGAGTACTTGGCCATATATTTCGCCGGTCCCATCCGCTCGGCCGGGGGTTCGGCCCAGGCCTTTGCAGTGCTCACCGGCGACTACATCCGGCGGCGCCTGGGCCTGGAGCGCTACAGGGCCACCCAGGAGGAGGAGGAACGCTTCGCCGTGGAGACCGACCTGTATCACCAGGAGGCGGCGAGGCTCCAGTACCATCCCTCTCCCCGGGAGGTGAGAAAGGCCATCCGGAACATCCCAGTTGAAATAACGGGTGAAGCCACCGAGAAGGTAGAGGTCTCGGGATACCGGGACCTGCCCCGCATCGAGACCAACCAGCTCCGGGGCGGGGCGGTGCTGGTCCTGGCCGAGGGTGTCCTCCAGAAGGCCCCAAAACTTGTGAAGTTCATCGAGCGCTTCGATCTGGACGGCTGGGAGTGGCTCATAGAGAAGAGCGGAATCGAGGAGGCGCCCGAGAAGGAGGAGGCCTTCAAGGTCGAGCCCAACTACAAGTTCATAAAGGACCTCATCGCCGGCCGGCCCGTCCTGGCCCATCCTTCGGCCAGGGGCGGCTTCCGCCTGCGCTACGGCCGCAGCCGGGTCTCGGGTTTTGCTGCCATGTCCGTCCATCCCGCCACCCTGGCCCTTTTGGGGGACTTCATCGCCATTGGGACCCAGATGAAGACCGAGCGGCCCGGGAAGGGGACGGCCGTCTCCCCCTGCGATTCCATAGAGGGTCCCGTGGTCAAGCTCACCGATGGTTCCGTTGTCCGGGTGGAGACCGAGGGGCAGGCCCGGGAGATAAGATCCAGGGTGGAGGAGATCCTCTTCCTGGGGGACCTCCTGGTCAACTACGGGGATTTCCTGGAGAACAACCACCCCCTGATGCCGGCGGGCTACTGCGAGGAGTGGTGGGTCCAGGAGCTGGCCCGGGCCATAGATGAAGATTCGCCCTACTCCCGGTTCCTCAACCCCAAGCACATCCCGACCCCGGCCGAGGCGGTGGAGATATCAGAGACCACCGGGGTCCCCCTGCACCCACGGTACACCTACCATTATCATGACCTGACCAGGGATGACCTCTACACCCTGGCCAGCTGGCTTGCCACAGGGGAGGAGCGGGAAGGCCATTTTGCGGTCCGGACCTCAGCCGAGAAGCGCCTCCTGGAGCTCCTGGGGGTTCCCCACCGGCCGGAGGAGGGCGACATAATCATCGAAGAGCACCTGCCCCTCCTGCGGGTCCTGGGCCTCTATCCCCATCAGGATTTTAATGGATTCAAATCAGCCATCGAAAAATCGGTAACGGCCATGGACCTGGTCAACAGTTTCGGCATCACCGTTAGAGAGAAGGCGCCCACCTACATCGGGGCCAGGATGGGCAGGCCCGAGAAGGCCAAGGAGCGGCGCATGTCCCCCCCCGTCAACGCCCTCTTCCCCATAGGCCAGGCCGGGGGCAGGACCAGGGACATAAAGAAGGCGGCCCAGGCTGGCACGGTCCAGGTGGAGGCCGCGGGGCGGATATGCCCGGGCTGTGGAAAAGAGACCCATCTCACCCTGTGCCCAGGCTGCGGCAGGCGGACCGAGTCCATCCGCACCTGCATACGGTGCGGCCGGGTCTGGCCCGGGGACCAGGAGACCTGCAGGGACCCGTCCTGCGATGGGGCCCCTGCCGTGGCTTACAAGAAGCAGGATATACACCTCAGGGACCTTCTGGATGGGGCCATTGGCCGGGTCGGGAACACCACTGGTGACCTGAAGGGCGTCATCGGCATGACCTCGGACCACAAGATCCCGGAGCCCCTGGAGAAGGGCATCCTCAGATCCAAGCACGGGGTCTATGTCTTCAAGGACGGCACCGCCCGCTTCGATGCCACCGACGTGCCCATAACCCATTTCAGGCCCCGTGAGATCGGGACCCCCCTGGGGGTCCTGCGGGAGCTGGGCTACGAGACCGACTACAGGGGCCGCCCCCTGGAGAGGGAGGATCAGCTCCTGGAGCTCAAGTGCCAGGATATTCTGCTGACCGAAAACGGCGGCGATTACTTCCTCAGGGTGACCCGGTTCCTGGACGAGCTCCTGGAGGGGTTCTATGGCCTTGAGGCCTTCTACAACTGCCACCAGAAGGAGGATCTGGTGGGCCACCTGGTCCTGGGCCTTGCACCCCATACCTCGGCGGCCATCCTGGGCCGCATCATCGGGTTCACAAAGACCAGCGTGGGCTATGCCCATCCCTACTTCCATGCCGCCAAGAGGCGCAACTGCGACGGCGACGAGGACGGGGTCTTCCTGCTCCTGGACGCCCTGCTGAACTTCTCCAAATACTACCTGCCCTCCAGCCGGGGAGGCCAGATGGACGCCCCCCTGGTCCTGACCACCCGGCTGGACCCCAAGGAGGTGGACGGGGAGGCCCACAACATCGACGTGGTCTTCAGCTACCCCCTGGAGTTCTATGAGGCCAGCCTGCGCCTTGCCCATCCCAGGGAGGTGAGGGATAAAATCGAGATCGTGGCCGACCGCCTGGGCAGGCCGGAGCAGTATTCCGGCCTGGGATTCACCCACGATACCGCCGACATCAACGCGGGTCCGCCGGTGAGCGCCTACAAGACCCTGGGCTCCATGCCCGAGAAGGTCGATGCCCAGCTGGAGCTGGCCTCCAAAATCAGGGCCGTGGATGAGCGCGATGTGGCAAGGAGGGTCATAGAGAGCCACTTCCTGCCGGACCTGGCCGGGAACCTGAGGAGCTTCTCGAAACAGACGGTGCGGTGCGTGGTCTGCAATTCGAAGTACAGGCGGGTGCCCCT
>CAZHQS010000102.1:0-6200 GCA_964534545.1 Candidatus Hydrothermarchaeota archaeon | reverse complement strand
TGCTCCGGCGGGGATTTGAACCCCGGTCGCAGGAGTGAGAGTCCTGCATGATTGGCCGGACTACACTACCGGAGCTTTTTCCTTCGCCCGAATCCATCGGACTACGGGCTCACTCAAAAGCTGTCACAAGGGCCTAAGGCCTGGTGGCGCCTTGAGTAAGTGGGAATGATTTGAATTAGTATTTAACTTTTTTTCACATTTACTGCCATGGGGGGTGGCCGTGGCCGGATTTTCGGCGTAAAGCTTATACTATGGAATCAATAATCATGTCAGGGTAATCATGGACGTCGAAGAGAGGGACAGGCTCTACCAGCTAATAACAGAACACGGGAACATCACCAGATACGAGCTGTTGAAGAAGACAGGATGGGACAGGGAAAAGCTCTCATATTATCTGGATTTGCTCTACTGGGAGGGTCTCATTGACCTGAGGGGCAGGAAAAAGCGGATGGTTTCCCCCGTAGAAAAGGACCTCATAAACAGGACCTTTCTTGAAAGACACATAGATACCCCATATCTGTTTTACAACATAGATATGAAAAAGGTGGGTACCCTACTTGAGGGGGAAAAGCCAAAACCCAGCACGGAAGAGCCCCAGAGGAGGTATCTCGGGCCCCTGGAGAAGGGGCTTCGCACCCTGACATCTAAGACAAAGGAGATCAAAAAAAGGGTGATAAAGTAGCTGGGCTCCCTTTCTCGGGGGGAAAGGAATATATCCAACTTCATTCGCGAAAGCGACTTCAATACTAGGGTGGAGACACGCTGTCACCGGTGTCGAGCGACGAGGCTTTAGCGACAGCGCTAAGCCGAGGAGGGTGACAAGTGGATCCAAATGGACCCGCCGGGATTCGAACCCGGGGCCTCTCGCATGCCAAGCGAGCGATCTTCCACTGAGCTACGGGCCCTTTTTTTTATTCAAACTCCTCTAAAGATACTTGTTCGGATTTTATCATCTCTACAGGATATTTGGAAGTCAGACATCCCAGGCAGAGGCCGGAGTCATCCTTCCCAATAGCCTCCGTGAGTCCTTCCAGGGGGAGGTACTTCAGGGAATCGGCGCCAATCAGCTTCCCGATCTCCTCCTGGGTCTTATCGTTTGCAATCAGCTCCTGGTCGGTGGGCATATCGATGCCGAGTTTGCATAAACTCTTGATGGGTGGACACCCCACCCGCATATGGACCTCCCTGGCACCGGCCTCCCTCAGGAGGTTTATAATCCTCCCTGATGTGGTCCCCCGCACGATGCTGTCGTCGAAGAGGACCACCCGCTTCCCCTCCAGTTCCTCCAGCATGGGATTGAGCTTGAGCCTCACCGCCAGCTCCCGGGCCTGCTGGTCTGGCAGGATAAAGGTCCTGCCCACATACCTGTTCCGTATCAGACTCTCCCGATAGGGTATGCCCGAGGCCTTGGAATAGCCCAGGGCAAAGGGTATGGCCGAATCAGGTATGGGGGAGACGAAATCGGCCTCCACGTCGTCCTTGGCGGCCATGTAGGCCCCGATGTTCTCCCTCACCCTGTAGGTGGCAGCCCCGTTGAGGATGGAGTCAGGACGGGCGAAATAGACGTACTCGAACATGCAGTGGGCAGTGCGGTTGAGCTTTATGGGCCTGTGGCTTTTCATACCATTGTCATTTATTACCAGGACCTCCCCCGGGGCCACGTCGCGCTCGAACTTGGCGTTGAGGACATCCATGACCACACTCTCTGAACCGATGATGTATGTACCGTCGGACCTCCCAAGGCACAGGGGCCGTATCCCCAGGGGATCCCGGACAGCCATGAGGTCATCGTCAGTAAGGATGACCAGGGAATAGGAGCCGATGAGCCGTTTCATGGTCTCTGCTATGGCATCGACCATGTCACCCGATTTTGCATACTCACGCAGTATCAGGTGGGCGATGACCTCGGTATCCGTGGTGGAGACGAAACCCTGGCCCGAGGCCTCCAGCCTCTTGCGGAGCTCGTCGTAGTTTACTATGTTGCCGTTATGGGCGATGGCAAAGGTCCCCCGGGAATGGGTCACCACGAAGGGCTGGGCGTTCTCGATCCTGGAAAACCCGGTGGTGGAATACCTCACATGGCCGATGCCCGCGTTCCCCTGAAGCCTCTCGATCTTTTCAAGGTCGAAGAACTCGGGGACGATGCCCATCCCCTTCTCGGTATGAAAGTCTGTATCCCGGGTGGTGATGCCACAGGATTCCTGCCCCCGGTGCTGGAGGGAATAAAGACCATAGAAGATAGACGGCGCCACCTTTGTGCCCTTTGTCGAAAGGATGCCAACTACGCCGCATTTCTCCTTTAACAAGTCCCTTGACCTCAATGGGTTTGATGTCTTGTCAACGAATAAATATTTAACGTGGCAAAAAGAGGGACCCTACACAAGGCGGACCTTGTTTATCTTTTTGTTTTGCCAGGAATAACGCCTGAGCTTTTTCGATCTCCCGAAACCGCAGGCTGCGCAGACATGCTTCTTGGAATGGAAGGAGTTCCTTCCGCACCTCCGGCACCTGATATGAAGCCGCTTGTTGCGTTTTCCCATGGATGGGGTTCCTTTGGTCATCTCTAAAACCTCATGGTGATATGAAGACTACGTTGTCCCCTCTGATGAGGACGAGCCCAAGTTTTCTCACCGGCTTCCCGTCGACCAGCTCCTCGGCGTTCTGGAGTACGATGTTTATGTGCATGTCGTACCCCTTCATGGTTCCGCGGTATTCCCTGCCGCCTTTCAGACCGACGATAACCGGTTTTTCTAAGGAATTGTTGAGAAAATCCATGGGCCGTGTGGCCATTGTATCACTCCTTTGGTTTAGATTTTTACGGGCATATTTAAACTTTGCCCTGCCCAAGGGTAAACTATATAGCCGCAGGTCAACAATCACTGCCCCATGAAAATCACCCGGAAATATTTTGCCCGCAAGAAGGCCGTTTCAAAGATGAAAGCCGACCTCGAAAGGATATCTGAAAACTTTGGGGCCCTGATGGACGGCGTCAAAAAGGTGGAGATGGCCGAGACCGATGAGGGGGCTACCTATGTCCTCATAGACGGTGAGGCCGCGGTCTTCCAGGTTGAAGGGGAGTACTTCCCCACGGTCCGGGGTGCCCTGAAGATAGATGTGGATAGACGGTTCGTCACTGTGGACCGGGGGGCGGTGCCCTTTGTCACCAACGGTGCGGACATCATGAGGCCGGGGATCGTGGCCTTCGATGAGGGGATAAAGGCGGGCGATCTGGTGGTGATAAAAGAGGAGACCCATGGTAAGCCCATCGGCATAGGGAGGGCCCTCCTTGACGGTGACGGGCTGAAGGCCCAAGAGACCGGCAAGTCCGTCAAGAGCATCCTCTACGTCGGGGACAGTATATGGAATCTGAAGTAAGCTTTCGAAATACTTTTATAGAATAAAAAGAATGAGAGTATGGAGGCCAGGATATGGGATTAATGGATATGTTCAAAACCGGGGGCATGGAACTCAAGGGCCCGGTAAGCACCGAGGACTATATCGAGGTAGAGGTGGATGAAGGGACCGGGGTCCAGGCTACCACGGGCAGGCTGGTGAAGGTCTGCAAGCTCAAGGGTTTCGCTGACGTGGACCTTGGTGCCCGGGAACTGAGTGCCGGCAACGTGGTGATCCTGGATATCAAACCCCTGGCCGAGCGGAGCATGAACGAGCTCAAACACGCCATCGATGAGATCAAGGACATCACCGTGTCCATGGGGGGGGACATCGCAGGTCTGAGCGAGTACCACCTGATCCTTACCCCGCCTGGGATGAGGATCGAACGGACTGCCGAGACCAAGAAGCAGGAATTCGAAGAGGCCATGGACCGCATCAGGAAGAAGACCGCCTAGTATTCCAAAACCAGATCCTTCTCCTTCAGATTCACTCCCTTTTCCTCAACCACCTTCCCCAGCCTGAAGGCCCTGGTGCCGTGGTTTTCGCAGATGTCCATGACCCTTTGGACGTCCTTCTCCTCCACGACGATGCAGAAGCCCACCCCCATGTTGAAGGTCCGGTACATCTCCTTGTCCGACACCTTCCCCAGGCGCTGGATCTCCTTGAAGACCTGCTGGGGTTCGGGAAGGGGATCTATCTCGAAGCCGTAACCCGTCAGCCGGTCCAGGTTCCCTAGGCCCCCGCCGGTGATGTTGGCCAGGCCCTTCACCTCCACCTCCCTTATGACCTCCAGGACCTCCTTTACGTAAATCTTCGTGGGCTCCAGGAGCTCCTCCCCCACGGTCCTTTCCCCGAAGACCTTCTCATCCATATCGTACTCCCCCAGGAGGACCTTCCGGGCCAGGGTCAGCCCGTTGCAGTGGACCCCCGAGGATTCCAGGCCGACGACCACATGGCCAGGACGGACGCCCTCTCCTGTTATGGCCTTTGACGGATGGAGGATCCCCACCACCACCCCGGCCAGGTCCAGCCCCCGGACCACCTCCGGCACGGTGGCCAGCTCACCGCCGGGGATGGTTATGCCTGCCATCTCCGCCCCCCTGGCAAGGCCCCTGCCAATCTCAGCTGTGACTTCCGGGTCGGGCTTTTCCACGGCCAGGTAGTCCAGGAGGGCCAGGGGTTCGGCACCGATGCAGATGATGTCGTTGGCGTTCATGGCGATGAGATCGATCCCGATGGTATCGTATTTCCCCATCTGGTGGGCCAGGATTATCTTGGTCCCTACCCCGTCGGCCCCCATGGCCAGGGCCAGGTCCTCCCCGATCTTTATCAGGGATGAGAAATGGCCTATCTTCGCCATGACCTCCCCTGGTCTTCCGTCCCGGTTGTGGAGGCATCCTTTCAGATTCTCTGCAAGGGCTCCTATGGCCAGGGACTCCAGGTCCATATCCACCCCCGCCTTGGCATAGGTCATCTCCTCTGGCATATCCTACTGATTCCTGAGGAAGACTAATAAAACCTTCGCTTATTTGAAAAAGATTTAAATAGTATTGAAAACAAATAATATATTGCCCAAAGGGGGCACGAGAAAGGAGCTCTGTCTGCGCGGAGGGAAGAAATACCGGCCGAGGATATGCCCTCCGTGCGGCCACCAATTAAAGGGCCCTGATCACTTCCAGGTTGTAGGGCGCCCTGGTCTCTGACTTGAAGGTCTTGTAGAGGACCGAGGCCAGCTCGATGCACTTGGACTCCTCCCCGTGGCAGGTGAGGATGCGCTCTGGTTTTGAGTTCAGCCTCCTGATATAATTGATGAGCTGGTTGCGGTCCGAATGACCCGAGAAGCCGTCGATGGTGTGGACCTGCATGTTTATGGGGATGACCCTGGTCTTCCCGTTCTCTGATAAGGGCAATTCCCGCCAGCCCTTCTGGACCCTTCTCCCCATGGACCCCTCGGACTGGTAGCCCACGAAGATGATGGAGTTCTTATCGTCCTCGGCCAAGGCCCGGAAGTACTCCATGATAGGCCCGCCGGCCAGCATCCCCGAGGTGGCCAGAACGATGGCCGGTTCCTCGCTGTCAATGATCTCCTCCCTCATGGGGGGACCGCTGACCTGCTTGAAGATGTCGGCGATAAAGGGGTTGTCACCCTTGTGGAAGATCCTGTCCCGGAGCTCCCGGTTAAGGTACTCTGGGTAGGTGGTGTGGATACCCGTGGCCTCCCATATCATACCATCCAGGTAGATGGGGACCTCGGTGATATCCCCCCGCTTCATGTGGTCCGCCAGGGAGACCATAAGCTCCTGGGCCCTGCCCACGGCGAAGACGGGCACTATGGCCTTCCCGCCCCTGGCAATGGTATCGTTTACCACCCTGACCAGGTGGTTCTCGGCCTTTTTCCTTGGGGGCTGGATGTCCTTGGCCGAGCCGTAGGTACTCTCGGTAATCAGGGTCTCCAGGCGGGGGAAGCGGACGTTGGCAGGCTCGAAGAGCCTGGACCGCTCGAACTTCAGGTCCCCGGTGTAGGCCATGTTATAGAGGCCGTCGCCGATATGGAAGTGGGCGATGGAAGACCCCAGGATATGGCCCGCATTGTGGAGGGTGAGCCTGATGTCCGGGGAGATGTCGGTGACCTCGCCGTACTCCAGGGGTATCACGTGGTTCACCACCTTCTTGACGAACTTCCTCTGGTAGGGCAGCTCCTTTCCCTCCCGCTCGGCCACGTCCAGGTAGTCCCACTGGAGGAGGAACATGAGGTCCCTGGTGGGGGGGGTGCAGTAGACCGGCCCCTCGTATCCCATGTAGAAGAG
>CAZHQS010000101.1:0-6239 GCA_964534545.1 Candidatus Hydrothermarchaeota archaeon | reverse complement strand
GACTTCTCGGTCCGTTTCTCAACTATCCTGCACCCTTTAACCCTTCTATTTTTCACCCAAACTCTGAGGACAATAGCCCCTAAATCCAGCAATCTTTCCACGAAAGACATATAATTGCACCCGGTTGAAATAGGCTTTGGTGAGTTAGCCTTGGCCATGGTGGAGATAACGGACCTGAGGAAGAGTTTCGGCGACTTCTGGGCGGTGGACGGCATCTCCCTGGAGGTGGGGGATGGGGAGTCCTTCGCCCTCCTGGGTCCCAACGGTGCCGGTAAGACCACGGCGGTCAGGATCCTCAGCACCCTCCTGCGCCCCACCTCCGGCACGGTGAAGATCGCCGGTTTCGACATATCCGAGGAACCCGAGGAGGTGAAGAAGCGCATCGGGGTGGTCTCCCACAACCCCTTCCTCTACGACGAGATGACGGCCCGGGAGAACCTGGTCTTCTTCTGCAAACTCTACCGGGTGGGGCAGGACCGGGTGGACCCCCTCCTGGCCCGGGTCAACCTGACGGACTGGGCCGAGGCCCTGGTGGGGACCTACTCCAGGGGCATGAAGCAGCGCCTCTCCATCGCCCGGGCCCTCCTCCACGACCCTCCGGTCCTGATCCTGGACGAGCCCACCGGGGGCCTGGACATCCAGAGCAGGAACATCTTCTTCGAGATCATCGAGGACCTGAAGGGGGAGGGAGCCACGGTCCTTTTGACCACCCACCACATGGAGGTGGCCGAGCGCCTGTGCAGCCGGGCCGCCATCATGAACCAGGGCCGCATCGTGGACCAGGGCCCCATGTCCAGGATAAAGTCCGAGGTGGGGAGCCTGGAGGAGGCCTTCCTGAGGCTTACAGGGGGGGATGGGAATGATTAAGGACGCCCTGACGGTGGCCGAGAAGGACCTGCGAATCGAGTTCCGCACCAAGCAGACCATAAACTTCATGCTCCTCTTCGCCTTCCTGACCATCGTTGTCTTCTCCAAGACCATTCCCCCCTTCAGCCAGGCCGTCATCGATGCCGGCCCGGGCATCCTCTGGATGGTCTTCCTCTTCACAGGATTGCTGGGCCTTTCCAGGGGGTTCCTGAGGGAGAAGGAGCTTGGGACCCTTGAAGGTCTGCGCCTTTCGCCCATAAGCCCCGAGAGCCTCCTCCTGGGCAAGATGATCTACAACTTTGTGATGCTCCTCCTGGTGGAGGTCCTGGCCTTCCCCATCTTCATCATCTTCCTCAACTATCCCGTGGAGGGGAGTCCCCTTCTGGCCTTCGGCCTTCTGACCTTCGGGTTACTGGGTTTTGTGGTGGTGGGCTCTGCCATGTCGGTCCTGGTAATGAACGCCAAGGCCAGGGAGCTCCTCCTGCCGGTCATCCTCTTTCCCATCCTCTTCCCCCTCATGGTGTCCTCGGTGACGGCCCTCCAGAAGGTCCTGGTGGACGGAGCGGACCTTCTAAATACCATGGGCGAGGTTAAATTAATTACAGCCTATGTTGGTATCATGTCGGTGGTGGCCCTCTTGACCTTTGAATACGCCCTGGAGGAATGAAATGGAATTCAAGCGCTCCCATGCAATAGGACTCCTTCTCCTGGCCTACGGCCTCTACGTCTTCGGCCTTTACAGGGCCCTGGTTGTCTTTGAACCCCTAAGGGGGTTGTCTCCAACGGACCCCAACCGGGAACTCTACCGCAACGTCTTCTCCCATGTCCCGATAAACGTTGCCACCTTTATGGCCTTCACCGTGACCCTGGCAGGCAGCATCCTCTACCTGTGGAAGAGGGACCTGAAGTACGACACTCTGGCCTCCAGCGCGGCCAAGCTGGGGCTGATCTTTTCAACCTTCACCCTTCTGACCGGGATGATCTGGGCCAAGCCCGCCTGGGGCTCCTACTGGAACTGGGACCCCAGGGAGACCACGGTCCTGGTCATGTGGTTCATCTACGGGGGTTATTTCGCCCTGCGCTCCGCCACCGAGGCTGAGGAGGCCAGGGCACGGCTCTCGGCCATCATCGGGGTCTTCGGCTATGCCTCCATACCCATGGTCTACTGGTCGGCCAAGATCACTGCCCTCCATCCCAAGGTGGGGGATTTTCAGCTGGAGCCCGTCATGAGGATGAACATGGGGCTCATGATCACTGCCATGCTCTTGATATTCTCATATCTGTTGTGGCTGGATGTGAAGATAAAAAACCTGGAAAGGATTGCAAAAAAGAAGAATTAGGTTAGAATTCTGGTAAATGCTTAAATAGGAGGCTTAGAGATGGATAGTTTTACGAGCATCTTCGCGGTGGCGACCATCCTCCTGACGGCCCTGATCGTATACATGATATATGTGGATTCCAGGGTCAGAAGGCTCGAGAAGGAATTAAGGTGATGGAGTGAACAGGAAGACAGCAAAAAAAGTCAAGCTGATTCTGGGGGCCGCCGTGGTGGTCATCTTTCTTTCCATTGGCATAAGCGCCATGCAGGACTTCGTGAACCCCTACAAGGGCGTGACAGAGGTTGCTTCAAACTATAACGGATACAAGGGGAAGAGCCTCCAGGTCCAGGGTTATGTGGTGGAGGAGACCATAGACTGGAACCCCGAGCAGCAGAGGCTCCAGTTCGATCTCACTGACGACGGCGGGGGAATCATCCATGTAACCTATGAGGGCCTCCTCCCCGGGACCTTTCCGGTGGAGAGGGACATCGGTTCGGAATCCAGGATCGATGTGGTGGCCATCGGGGAGCTGGAGTCGCCGGGGGCCATGAGGGCCAGGCAGATTCTGGTCAAGTGCCCCTCCAAGTACGAGCAGGAACTGGAAGAGTGATAAGGTGGCAGAGGGACAGGAAAAGAGTAGTGCAAGGGGACTCCTGCCGGTTGCCCTCCTCATCCTTCTGGCCTTGGCCTACCCCCAGATGGGAAGCCTATCGGAACGCCTGGAAGGGTTCAGGTCCCTTTCCCCGGGCAGCATCAACCCCGGCAACCTCATGCTGGAGCTGGCCTGGGCGGCCCTGGCCATATCCCTGGTCTATGTCCTGATCCTGGAGGTGGGCAGGGACATCAGGCTGGACAGGGAAAAGCTCATCCCCCTGGTCCTGGCCACAGGGGTCGTGGGCTTCCTCTTACTGCCGCCATCGGCCTTTTTCATCTTCCTGGCCGTGGCCCTTTCTGCCGAGCTTGCCTTTGCGGGCTATCTGAATCCCAGAAGGCTCCTCCCCTGGGCCCTGCGGGCCGGAACGGCCCTTCTGACCCTGGCCATCCTCTATCTCACCTATATGTTCATAACATCGGACTTCTCCAGCGTCTATGTCTGGAAGTTCTCCTCCCGGACTCTCCCCCTGGTCTACAGGATATCTGCCGTCTGGGCGGGCCAGGAGGGAACCTTCCTCCTCTGGGGCTGGATGGTCATGGTCTCTGCCTGGTTCGTCTCCGAGAGGATGGGCTGGGGGGACCCCTTCGTCAGGAAGACCCAGGTCATAACCCTCCTGGTGGCCCTCTTCTTTACCCACCTGGCCTTCCTGGTCTCCCCCTTTGACTCCATCTTCGAGCAGAATCCTTCCCTCACCCCAGAGTTCGTGAAGAACGACCTGCCGGGCCAGGGCCTGAATCCCCTCCTCCGGGACCCCTGGATGGCCATCCATCCACCCCTGGTCTTCATCGGGTATGCCGGGGTCACCATCCCCCTGGCGGCGGCCCTGGTGTTCCTCTTCACCCACGATAAGAGATGGGAGGCCTTCGCCCGGCCCTGGAACCGCTTTGCCTGGCTCTTCCTCACCCTGGGCATCGCCGTGGGGGGCTTCTGGTCCTACAAGGTCCTGGGCTGGGGGGGCTACTGGGCCTGGGACCCGGTGGAGACATCCTCCTTCATCCCCTGGCTCACCATCTCTGGGCTCATGCACGCCGCTGTCATGTACCGCCGCCGCCGGTTATTTGATTATCTGGGCCCCTTCCTGGCGGTGATAACCTTCCTCCTGGTGGTCTATGCCACCTTCATCACCCGCAGCGGCCTCTGGGAGTCGGTCCATGCCTTTGCCGAGACCACGGCAGGTCCATGGCTGGCCGCAGCCATCCTGAACACCATCTTCGTCTACCTGGTCCTGCTAGTAGATTATGCCCTGGGGAAGGAGAAGAGAGAGGGTGCCTCCAGGACGGCCAAAGAGGTTATCCTGGCCTTTCTGGCTGCCGAGGTCCTGGTGCTGGCCTATATGCGCTTCACAGGCGAAGGGAGCATCTTGGTCCCATCGAATCTCTACATCCCGACCCTGGCCCTTACAGCCCTTATTGTAGCGGTCCTCCGAAGGAGGCACCCCCAGGGCGGAGAGGAGACCGGGGGCGGGGAGGAGGACCTGGAGGGCCAGGAGAAGGAAGAGCCGGCCGAGGAGGCTGGGAAGGAAAAGGAGTTTCACATTATCTCCTATCCCAACCTCTTCTATGCCACCGTCATCCTCTTCTTCGTCCTGGCCGTCGTCTCCTTCTGGGGTATCACCTACCCCATGTTTGTCCAGCTCCAGAGTGGGGAGAAGATATCCATCGATATAGAGTTCTTCAACCGCTGGAGCTTCCCCTTCACCGTGGCCCTCTTCGCGGTCCTGGCCCTATGTTTCGTCTACGGCAGGGTCAGGAAGAACCAGCTCCTGGTGGGCCTGGGGGCCACGGCGGTGGTATCGGCGGCCTTCATGGCAGTCTCTCCGGCGGGTTCCCTTTATAATGGGCTCTTCAATGTTGCCGAGGTCCCTGAGAAGTGGTACTGGCCCTATATAGATATCACCATGCCCCTGCTGCTCTTCACCCTCATCATTGTGGGTATCAAGGGTTATGACGGGATTAAAAGGAAGGACCTTCATGCCCTGGGTTTTACCGCCATCCACCTGGGGGCGGTGCTGACCCTGGCGGGGTCCATGTTCAGCGGTGCCTACAGCCAGGAGTTCCACCAGAACTATATATATCCAGGTGAGGTGGACGTCCCCAGGGATATCGGAAGGGGCTACAGCATCGCCCTGCGGGGTGTTGATATGGAGCAGACGGTGGACGGCTGGTGGGCCACCCAGGTGCTGGTGGAGGTCCTCAAGGATGGAAAGCCCCAGGGTCTTGGGGTGGCGGAGTCCATCGATGACAAGAAGTTCGGCAGGGTGACCCATGTCTACATCCAGCGGGGCCTTCTGACGGATGTCTATGTAATCTTCCAGGGGGCTTCCCAGATGGGTGGCTCCATTGTCATCCCCCTGTCGGTGAAGATCGTGCCCGGGGTGAGCATCCTCTGGCTCGGCATCGTGCTCCTCTCGGTGGGGATCATCCCGCCCCTCTTCCTTAGAGGAAGGGGGAGGGGTTTCCGGCCTTTGGAGGAGGCCGAGATGAAGGAGGTCCCGGAGGAGGACGAGGGGCCTGAAGAGGCCACCAGGAAAATGAAAGAGGCCCCGGAAGAGGAACCCGAGGAAGAAGCCTCAACAGAGGAGAGAACTTTCCTGGAGAGGTCCCTTTCCGAGCTGGAGGAGAACTACAAGAAGGGCCTTATAAACCGCAAGACCTACAGGAGCCTCAAGGAGCAGTACGAGAAGGCCCTGGAAGGTCTTGATGGAAAAAGGGGCAGCTGAGGGAAAAAGTCTTGGATAATCCCCAGAGGTATTTTGGGCTCTGCAAAGGCGGAGAGACAGTCCTGGGGAAAGACGTTAATAATGGTTTGGACCCTAAAGTAGTGTGTTCAAGATGAAGGTTCAAAGGCAACTAGTGAAGAAGGCACTCCTGACTGTGCTTTTCGTCGCCCTTACCCTGGGATGCCTCCAGGGGCAAGAAGAGGCCAGGGCCCCTACTGTCATGGGTATCATCTACAACATGCCCGAGTGGTGCGACGTGGCCGCGGGGGGGGACCTGAGGGCCTACCAGGTGATCGAGATGGGGCACCTCCCCAACCTGGACCCTGTTCTTATAGGGGATTACACCAAGGAGGGCCCCGATGCCGTAGCTGAACTCCTGGGCTGGGAGTACTTCCGGGTGGTTCCCATGGAGGGTTTTACCCAGCGGGAGCTTTATTATGGGACCTGGCCGGCCTTGGCCCATCTCGTTCCCAGCATGGGCAACCCCGGAAACATTACCAATGATACCATCGAGGGGGAGATAAAAAAGTACAGGTACATGGCCGACCCAGCATTCAGAGACCTTGCCGGGATGATTGTCGAAAGGAGGCCGGATATTCTCCTTGGGGAACACCATGCCACTTACATCTTGACCTCGCCACTTGATGCCTAAAGATAGGAGATATATGGATGGCGTATC
>CAZHQS010000100.1:0-6243 GCA_964534545.1 Candidatus Hydrothermarchaeota archaeon | reverse complement strand
ACACCCACCCCGAATCAAAAAGTTTAAATATCAGGGGGTGACACACACAAAAGTACCTATGGGGATACGATACTACTTTTCATAACCCCATAGGTCCCCTCCCCTAAAATTGTCTCAACTTACCCCATACTTTTTTGCGCCAAGGGTCACGCCACCATCTTATGGCTGTAGAGTATCCCGGCCGCCTCTGGAAAGGTACGAAGCCGACGGTCCGCCCACCTGGACCTCACCCCCCCTTCGGGACCTTGTCTTTTCTCATTTTTTCACCTCCGTCAGTTCTTCCTGGTCTCTATCAAGGGCTATCGGCCAATATTGATTCTTGGTTGTGTATCAATAAGCAAAACTATTTAAAGCATCCCTGTGAATAGGATAGCAGGGAAGATGACGGTTTCTATGAAGGATTACTGGAACAGCATCTATGCATCCAGGGAACCCACACAGTTGGGCTGGTATCAGGAGGTCCCCGAGGCCTCCATGCGCCTCCTTTCCCGATGCCGGCTTACCCGGACGGACCCCATCCTCGATGTGGGGGCAGGGGCCACGGTTTTCATTGACCGCCTTCTTGAGGAGGGCTACCGAAACATCATCGCCGCCGATATCAGTGAGATAGCCCTGGGCAAGCTGAAGGAGCGGCTGGGGAGGGAGAAAGCCTCCGAGATCCGGTGGATAGTGGAGGACATCACCAACCCCCATCTGCTCCAGAATCTGACGGATGTGGCCCTCTGGCACGACCGGGCGGTACTGCATTTTCTCCTGGATGAGGCCCACCGGAAGACCTACCTTTACACCCTGGAGGAGGTCGTAAGGTCGGGGGGTTATGTCATAATCGCGGCCTTCAACCTCCAGGGGGCCGCCACATGCAGTGGTCTTCCAGTGATGCGATATGACCACCAGATGCTGGCCGATTTCCTGGGGGACGGGTTCAAACTCGTGGAGCATTTCGACTACACCCACCGCATGCCCTCCGGGGACCCCAGACCCTATGTCTATACCCTCTTCCAGCGGGAGTGATCCACTATGAAGGCTAGGCAGGTGGTGGTTTCCGGCCTGGTGGGGAGCCTGGTGGCCGGGGTCACCATGGCGGTCCTGTGGGAGAGGCTGGGATAGGCTACCTGACGAAATGGTCATCGCCATGGAGACAATATTATTTTAAAATGTTACTCCATAATGTCGCAGTGTTGGCGGCATAATGCCGAGGTGCGATACATGAACCTGATATTCTGGAACACCCTAATCGACCTGGTCTGGCACTACATCAAGGGCAGGCTCTGATTTTCACCTGGTCCTGCCCCGGGCCAGGGAGGCGAACACCCCCACAAGGCACATGAAAGCGAAGATCACGGAGGCCGACCGCATGCTCTCCATGAAGAGGTGGTAGTACTCCGGGGTGATCTGGACCCTGCCGATGGTCATGGAGAAGACCAGCATGATGAGACCCATGCTGAACATCTGACCCGTGATGCGCATGGTCCCCACGGTGGCGGAGGCGATGCCCAACGACCTCTTTTCAACCGAGGACATGATGGCGTTGGTGTTGGGAGAGGAGAAGAGGCCGAAGCCCAGACCCAGGACGACCAGATAGGCCACCACGGTCCCCAGCCCAGTGGTCTCACCCAGTGAGACAAGGAGGAAGAGGCCGAGGGCGGTGATGGCCATACCCGCCGAGGCGACTATCTGGGGGTCCACCCTGTCAGAGAGGCGTCCTGCTATGGGGGCGAAGGCAGCCATTACCACTGGCTGGGAGACCAGCACTATCCCGGCTTCCTGGGGGCTTAGGCCCATAATGAATTGGAGATAGAGGCTCATGAGAAATACAATGCCGAAGGTGGCGGTGTAGTGCACGAAGGCCGCCAAGTTGGAGAAGGCAAAGACCCGGTTCTTTATGAAGAGGTCCATGTTGAAGACCGGATGCTCCACCCTGTGCTCCCACCGGACGAAGGCCAGGAGCCCCAGGAGCCCGGCTCCGATGGACCAGGCCCCTCCCGCCCCCGGCAGGATGGAGAACCCGTACATGACCGCCACCAAGGCGAGGCTGAATATGAGGGAGCCGGTCAGGTCGAACTTCTCGCCCCTTGCCCCGGCCCATTCCCCGGGGAGTTTCCAGAGGACAAGGGCTAGAACCAGGACCCCCAGGGGGACGTTGAAGAAGAATATGCTCCTCCATCCGAGTTGCTGGGTGAGGACCCCACCCAGGAAGGGCCCCACCGAGAGGCCGATATATACGGCGGCCACGTTGATGCCGATGGCCCTGCCCCGTTCCCCTGGGGGGAAGACCGAGGTGATGATGGCCATGCCGGTGGCGAACCCCATGGCTGCCCCGATGCCCTGAATGGTCCGGAAGAGGATGAGGGAGGCAGCCGAGGCAGCCATGCCGCAGAGGAAGGATGCGACGGTGTAGACCACCATCCCCAGGGTGAAGAGGCGCTTCTTCCCGTAGATGTCGGCTATCCTGCCGAAGGGGACCAGGAAGGCGGCGGCACCAAGGAGGAACGAGGTGGCCACCCAGTTGAGGAGGATCGCGTCCATGACGAACTCCTCCCCAATGGCTGGCAGGGCGATGTTGATGGCAAAACCCATGAAGGGGGGTATGAAGGCGCTGACCCCGATGACAATTAGAACAGAGGTTTTGCTGACCCTGTCCCCATGGTCCATGTTACCATCCGTCATCCCATGTCCATCCAGTGCACCAGCCCCAGCTCGTAGGGGTCGGCCAGGTCGGGATGGTGGGGCAGGATCCGGATGGTGTAGCCGAAGAGGCCGCTGTCGATGCAGATGAGGCGGCCCCCAAAGGTCCACATGCCATCCACCTCCCCCTGGGGCAGGAGGGCCGTCGCCTTCCCCCTGGATATACCACCATGGGGGCCGATCTCACCCGAGTACACCTCTACCGAGACGTCCCTGGGTGTCAGGTTACCCAGGTTTATCTCCACCTGGACGGAGATCTGGGAGCCCACCTTGAGGTCCCGTGTGGTGCTGGTGTGGACCCTGCCGAAGCTTATCCGGTGCCAGTTTTTACGGATGCGCTCCTTCCAGGATGCCAGCTCCCTGGCCCTTTTCATCCCCTCCTCGGCCAGGATTGAATACCTCTTCTGGGTGGGATGGTAGAGTTTTTCATGGTACTCGAAGACCATCCTGTTGGTGCTGTAGACTGGCCCCAGGGCCTTCATGGAGGCCTTCATCTTCTTGATCCATCCCCGGGGGACGCCATCGGCATCCCTTTTATAAAAGAGGGGTATCACCTCCTTCTCCAGGAGGTCGTAGATGGCGTTGGACTCCACCCGGGCCTGGTATTCCAGGTCCTCATAGACCTCCCCCTTCCCGATGGCCCAGCCGATCTCTGGGGTATAGGCCTCGTCCCACCACCCGTCCATGGTGCACATGTTGAGGATACCGTTGGCCGCAGCCTTCATCCCGCTGGTCCCGCTGGCCTCCTGGCCCCTCAGGGGGTTGGCAAGCCATAGGTCGCACCCCTTGACCATATGTCTGGCCACATAGGCGTCGTAGTCTGCTATGAAGACGATCTTGCCCCAGAAGTCGGGGTCCCTGGTGAGGCTGATTATCTCCTTGATGATCTCCTTTCCCTCGTGGTCCTGGGGATGGGCCTTTCCGGCGAAAAGGATCTGGACAGGTCTATCCTTGTCCGAGAGTATCCTCTTAAGCCTCTCCCGGTCCCTGAGGATGAGGGTGGCCCGTTTATAGGAGGCGAAGCGCCGGGCAAATCCGATGGTCAGGGCGTCCGGGTTGAGCACCTCACCTCCCCTGTCCAGCTCTGCCCTGGGCACCCCCCTCATCTCGAGCTGTCCCTTGAGCCGCCTCCTGGCCAGGTTTATGAGGTGGCGCCTGCGGCTTTCGTGGGACTTCCACAGCTCCTCTGCCGGTATCTGGTCTGCCCTCTTCCATACCTCCCTGAGTTGGGGTTTCCTGGCCCAGTCAGGTCCCAGGTACTGGTCGTAGAGGGCCGTCATCTCCTTGGAGACCCAGGTAGGGTAATGGACTCCGTTGGTGATATGGGTGATGGGGACCTCCTCCTCGGGGATGCCGGGCCAGATGTCCTTCCAGAGGGCCCGGGATACCTTTCCGTGGAGCCGGCTCACCCCGTTTGTGCGGGTGGAAAGCCTCAGGGCAAGGATTGCCATGGAGAACTCGCCCCCTGGGTTCCCGGGGTCCTGGCTTCCCAGACCCAGAAAGGTCTCCCTTGGTATGAGGGGATAGAGGTAGGAGAAGTACCTGTCCATGAGGTCGTAGGGGAAGACGTCAATCCCGGCCGGGACCGGTGTGTGGGTGGTGAAGACGTTCCCGGCCCTGGTGAGCTCGAAGGCCTCGGGGTAGGAGAGGCCCCTATCCTCCATGTAGGCCCGGATGCGCTCCACTGCCAAGAAGGCCGAGTGACCCTCGTTCATGTGGTAGACCCTTGGGTGGATTCCCAGTGCGTGGAGGGCTCGCACACCGCCCATGCCTAGGAGGATCTCCTGCTGGATGCGCATCTCCATGTCGCCGCCGTAGAGCTGGGCCGTTATGAGCTGGTCCTCCCTGGCGTTATCCGGGATATTGGTGTCCAGGAGGTAGAGGGGTACCTTTCCCACCTGGACCCTCCATACCTGGGCGTAGACCTTCCGGCCGGGCATGTCCACGTGGATCTTTACGGGCTGGCCCTCACCGTCCTTTTCAAGGATGAGGGGCATGTTGTAGAAATCGTTCAGGGGGTACATCTCACCCTGCCAGCCGTCCACGTTCAGGTATTGCTTGAAGTAGCCGTGCTGATAGAGGAGGCCCACCCCCACCAGGGGCAGCCCCAGCTCGCTTGAGGATTTCAGGTGGTCCCCGGAGAGGACACCCAGACCCCCGGAGTAGAAGGGCAGACACTCGGCGATGCCGAACTCCATGGAAAAATAGGCGATGACGGGGCCTTTAGGTGTGCCATGGGTCCTCTGGTACCAGGTAGGTGCCGACAGGTAGTCCTGGAAGTCCTCCCAGACCCTGTCAAGGTGGGAGAGGAACCCCTCGTCTTGGGAAAGCTCCTCCAGCCTCTCCTGGGGTATGGTGCCCAGGAGCTTGACGGGGTTGTGGTACACCTGGTCCCAGAGATGCGGGTCCAGGCGGTGGAAGAGGTCCCTTGCTCCCCGGTCCCAGCTCCACCAGAGGTTGTAGGCCAACTCCTCCAGCCTTTTGAGGTTCTCAGGGAGGTTGGGCCCGACTTTGAAGGTGTTCAGCGGCTTTATGTGCATGCGGTCTCCCATAGGATATTTTTTGGGAGGGATAAAAAAGGTTTCGTATCTTTTAGACGTTATTACAACCTGCCTCTATGCAATGGCGAGCTATGAGGAGCAGATAAAGGCCATCGAGGAGGAGATTCGCAAGACCCCCTACAACAAGGCCACCCAGCACCACATCGGCAGGTTGAAGGCCAAGATTGCCAGATTGAAGGAGGAGGCCGAGAAGAGGGCCCAGGCCAGCGGTGGTCCCAAGGCCGGGTACTCCATCAAGAAGGGAGGGGATGCCACGGTGGTGCTGGTGGGGTTCCCGTCGGTGGGAAAATCTACCCTGCTGAACCAGCTGACCAATGCGGAGTCCGAGGTGGGCTCCTATGATTTCACCACCCTGAAGGTCATCCCGGGCATGATGGAGCACAAGGGGGCCATGATCCAGGTCCTGGACGTGCCGGGCATCGTCCACGGGGCTGCCTCGGGCAAGGGTAGGGGCAGGGAGGTCATAGGGGTCATGCGGAGCGCCGACCTGGTCCTCTTCGTCATCGATGTCTTCAATCTCAAGCAGTACGATGTCCTCAAAACAGAGCTCTACAATGCGGGTCTGCGCCTGGACACCCGGCCCAAGGACATCAAAATAAAGAAGAAGGCCCGGGGTGGCCTGACCATCTCCAGCACCGTGGAGCTGAAGGCCATTGATGAGAAGACCGTAAAGGCCATCCTCCATGAGTACAGGATTCACAATGCCGACGTGGTCTTCAGGGAGGACGCCACCCCCGATGACTTCCTGGACGTGATAACCGGGAACCGGATCTACGTGCCCAGTGTCATAGCCCTGAACAAGGTGGATCTGGTAAAGGAGGACTATCTCGCCCAGGTCAAGGAGCAGCTGCCCCCGGAGTTCATCCCTATCTCTGCCCATAGGGGAACCAACCTGGAGAGGCTTAAGGAGGTCATCTTCGAGAAGCTGGACTTCATCCGGGTGTATATGAAGCCCCAGGGGGAGAAGGCCGACCTGGAGGAGCCCATGGTGGTCATG
>CAZHQS010000099.1:0-6295 GCA_964534545.1 Candidatus Hydrothermarchaeota archaeon | reverse complement strand
CGGACCGCCAGGGAGAGGTCTTTCGCACAAAAAGAGGTTTGGAATTTACTTATAGGATAGAAGGGGACTTTTTTCTTCCAAGCCGGACGGACTGGAACATTACAAAGAGAGACTTTCTAAAAGCCTTCGAGTTGGTACCTATGGACGGACCCGGGGTCATTAATAATCTTGTCATGGGCCCCACATATGTCTGGGCGGTCCTGCATGATGAGAGAATATCAAAGGGTAATTGGTGATCCAATCGGATTCAGTCAGGTTTGATATATAAGGTCCTTGGTCTAAGGGAGTAAGACACATAGGGAAGTTGTGCTAGGAATGCAGCGATAATCGAGCCGTGCCAGCTCTTTTCCTCACCGTTGACTAAGCTCCCCTTCCCCGCAAGTATCTCCCAGTCGGCTTTGACGTCCTCCTTTTTCACAGGTCGCTCCTTGCCGGTGCGCTCAGAGACCACGATAATCTGGTCTTTCTCGATTGAAACTACTTTGTTTAGAATCTTTTGATCCAGCGTCCTTACACCCTGCTGGTCCTCGGCGAATGACACAATGTCATTCCACACTTTTTCGAATGGTGGTATGTTTGTCAATTGATAATCCCTACCGAGTTTTTGCCATACAGACCTGACGGCTTCTCCAACCTTTCTTGTGGTTTTGGGAAATGCTCTCTGCCGTATCCTTGGCTTCATCATGGCTGAAAGGGCCGTGCCACTTTATCGTGTCTGCGTCGCGCTTACGGTTCGTATAGAATTGACACATTTCTTCGTGGACCATAACAAGATTTGCGCCGAGTAGGTCTTCAGATACCATATACCTATTTACACCTCCGATACAATAACTACTCTTCAAACTTAATAATAAAGATTCCTAAAGCGCTGATTATTTCTTCAGGTATATACTCCCCTTAGCCCTGGGGTCAATGTGATGACCGGAGTAGCGGGTGAAGCTCCCCTGGAACTTCTCCCCGCCTATCTCCGGGTTTTCCACCTCTTCCTCTCTCTCGAAGCCCGGCAGGAGCTCCACCGGGTTCATCAGTACCAGATTCCCGCCGATGGCCTGGCCCATGGCCCGGCCGGCGCACTGGCCTTCGATGACTATCAGTCCTTTCCTGGCATGGACCCCGGGGAAGGCCCCGCAGTCCCCCTTTATCCAGATGGTGCCTCCCTGCATGAAGGTCCCGGCCTCGGAGCCGCAGTTGCCCTCCACTGTTATCTTCCCGGCCCTCATGCCCCGCCAGTCCCCCCGGTAGGCCGAGCCCAGGCGGTTGCTGGCGTTGCCCTTGATGTGGATCTCACCCCCCAGCATCCGCTGGGCGCAGAAGGCGTCCACGTCACCCTCCACCGTTATCTTGCCCCCGGACATCTTGATACCCACGTACATCCCGGCGCTGCCCTTTATCACTATCTCGCCCGCCGACATCTCCTGGCCGATGCGCTTGGTCCCCGGGACATCACCATTGATGATAATGGTGGTCTCCTCTGCCGTTTCCCCGGCCTGGCCGGAGATCTCGAAGTAGTCGGAGAGCTTCCCGGTCCGGTTGCCGTAGTAGACCTCCAGGTTGCCAATCTCCTCAGGGGTCTTCCCTGCGAAGACATCCGGGCAGATGCACTCGGCATCCATGCCGGTGGCGGGCTGGTCCTTGGGGGTTAGGGTAATCTCGGCCATCTTGAATCACCTTATGTCGGAGGCGTCGATTCGGACCTCCTCCTCCCTGTGCATGTATTTTTCCTGGACAGGGTAGTTGTTGAGGTTTACGGAATAGAAGCGCTTGAAGTTGTACTCCACGTCTTTTAGGACCTCTGCCTCCAGGTCCTGGTCCACCTGGGCGTTGACCCAGTAGGTCCTGCCCATGTAATCTGCCGCTACCTTGCCGTTCTTGACCACCACATTCCCATCCTTTAGGGTCAGGAAGGCATTGCCGAAGGCCTCTTCAATCTTCTGATAATCCTTACCCGGGTCCATGCCTGCAGGGTCCAGGTCATAGACCGCTATATCCGCCTGGGCTCCCACTCCCAGGTGGCCCTTGTCCTTCATGCCCAGTGCCTGGGCCGGGCCGGACCTGCTCATGGCAGCTATCTCTGAAAAGGTCAGCTCCCTTTCGATGGTAGGCAGGACAGCACTCTTCTCGATGCCCTTATGGGCCGTCTCCATGAGCTCGGCCCTGTACTTGCTGCTCATCAGCCATGCCATAATCCGCGGGTAGCGGGTGAAGGGACCCCCGTTGGGGGCATCGGTTGTCAGGAGTACCTTGGTGGGGTCCTTGATGAGAAGGGCCAGCTCCAGACCGATGCACCACTGGGTGGCCTGGACCGGGTTCTTGCGGGAGTAGATGAAGGGGGTAACGCCGGGGGCGGTTTCCATCTCCACGTTGTTGTTGACCCACTTGAAGTGGGTGAGGGTGTGGAGCATGTACTCCATGGGACCGTCGGCCGTCATGGTGGTGGTCTCGTCCAGGGTCACGAACCCGGCATCGATGCGCACGTGGTCGTTCTTGTTCACGTAATCGGCGATGTCCTCGGCCCTGGACTCGAAATCCTTCCAGGAGGTGCCGCCATAGGAGTGGAACTGGCAGTGGGTGACATGGAGGCTCTCCCTGCCGTTGGCCGCACCCTTGGGGATATCGAAGGTCTCCAGGGTGGTCTCGAAATTGCCGGGCCTGCCGAGATTGTTTGGGTGGAGGTGGACCTGGTGGGGCAGACCCAGCCGCTCGTTGACCTCGGCTAGGCCCTTTATCATCTCCTCGGGGCTGACGTCGAAGTAGGGAACCCTCTCCTTGATATTCCGGAGGTTCTTGCCCCAGCCCCATGCCTCGGTGCCGCCGGGGTTGACCACCTTTACCACATAGCCCCGGGTGGCACGGAGCAGCCAGGACACATAGGCAGCCAGCTTGTCGTAATTCCCCTCCCGGATATACTTCATGACCAGCCAGTTCCCGTCGAAGAGGGGGTAGGCCGCTTTATCTATAATCGGGATATTGTGGAGTTCCTCGTGGGTGTGGCGGGCCATCAGCGGCGGCATGGCAGGGGTCATGACCGTGGTATAACCCATCTGGGCATACTGATATCCGGTGATAAAGGTGGAGGGCACCGACCAGCCCGTGCCTGAACGCATGAAGCCGTTTTTTGACACCTCCTTGCGCAGGGAATCCTCGGGGCGGAAGATGCGGCCTGCATTGACCTTGGAGCCTGCGATGTGGCTGTGGATGTCCACCCCCCCGGCCATTATGAGCTTGCCAGAGCAGTCGATTTCCTCGGCCTTTCCGTTGACCTTCTCCACGATGCGCCCGTCCTGGATGCAGATGTCCATCTTCTCGCAGTCCACCCCATTCAGGGGGTCCACCACCACACCGTTCTTCAAGATTATGGCAGTCATCGGGCCTTCAGCTCCTTTACTCTGTTGTGAATCCTCTCCAGTATTTCTTCATCTGTCAGGACCCCCTCCGGCGGGTCCACAACCTTTCTGACCCGGATGGGCACCCTGTCCATGCGGTAGGCCGTCCCCTCCACCTCGATGCCGGTGAAGGCCGCTGGGATGACCACGTCGGCCAGCTGGGTGGTGGGGGTCTCCTCAGGGACGATGGCTATGAGGGGTATCCTGGCCAGGTGCTCCACGGACTGGCGGGGGAAGTGGGCCACCGGGTCCGAGGCGATGATGAAGGCGGCGTCCGTTTCTCTCCGGGAGAGGACGTCGTTGGATGCGGTCTCCCCGGGGTTGTACCTGGGGTAGCCCCTGGTCAGGTCCACGGCAAAGGGGAAGCCCGTGGTCCAGGTCAGGACCTCGCCGAAGCCCGTGACGTTGAAGTGGCCGCGCATGGCCATGATGGAGAACTTGGTGTGCTTGTTCAGGTCCTGGACCAGGGATATGGCGTTGTTGATGTTGCGGTGCTTGCCCGGGGTCATGGTGAGGCCCATGCCGAAGAAGAGGATGCCGAACTGGCAGGACTTCAGCTTGTCCACCAGCTTCACTATGTCCTCCTTCTTGACCCCGGCAACTTCGTCAGGGATGTCATGACCGTTGAGGTAGGTCCTCATGGCAGAGACCAGCTCGTAGTCCTTGCCGGGCTCCACCTGGATGAAGGTATTGGCCAGCTTGGCGGTATCGGTCTTGCGGGAGTCCACCACGATGAGCTCCCTGTCCTGGGCCCCCCGCTCCCTGAAGTAGCCCCTGGGGAAGATGGAGTAGCGGGAGAGGTGCCTGGGATGGGCGTGCATGGGGTTGGCCCCCCAGTAGATGATGATATCGGCCCGGTTCTTTACATCCCCCAGGGTGTTTGTCGGGTAACCGACCTCCTGGATGGCCAGGACCGATGGACCGTGGCAGACCGAGGTTGTGCCGTCGATGATGCCTCCCACCTCCTCTGCCAGGGCGATGCCCTTCTCAATGGCCTCGCAGGTGCAGGTGGCCCAGCCGTAGAGGAGGGGTTTCTTTGCTTCCACCAGGATCTCGGCCGCCCTGTCGATGGCCTCATCAATAGAAACTTCCTTTGCCTGGCCCTTCTCCACTATCCTGGGCTTGGGCCTGTGGGCATGGGCCTGGCCCAGGAACTTCCTGGCCCCGATGATGCAGGCGTGCTTGACGTTCTTTATCTTCCCATCTTCAACCTCCACGTCGATGTCGTCGCAGAGGGTGCCGCAGAAGGGGCAGACCACATCGGTTACCATCACTCATCCCCCCCGTAGATGGCCTTGACCAGCTCGAAGGCCTCCATGACCTTCCCGTCCTCCACCTTCTCCACGGTGACTTCCACGTCCTTGAAGGAGGGCATGCCCGTGGAGTCTGCCCCCGGCGCCAATAAGGCATTGGCCCAGGGACCCAGGGGGATGAATAGGGTGCCCTCATGGGGGTACTGGGAGGAGCGCTTGGCCCAGAGGACCACCTCGCCATACTCGGAGGTTACCTTGACGGTATCGCCTTCCTTTACCCCTATCTTCATCATGTCCTCGGGGTCCATCTCGCAGATGGCGGTGGCCTTGGTGTAGGCCTGGGTGCCTTTACCCACCTCCATGGTGGCCCCCTGGTTGAAGGTCCTGCCTGTGATGAGATTCATGGTAATGCTCATTCCTCTACCTCTTCCAGAAGATCGTTGAAGGCCCTCTCCCAGCGGCGGGTCCAGGAGCGGGTGCCCTCTTTCTCATAGTTTGCCTGGGTCCTTTTAACCTTGATGGCGTCCACCGGGCACACCCTCTCGCATGCGCCGCAGAAGACGCAGGTATCTGTATTACACACGACTTTATCTGTCTTTTCCCCGAAAACCGGCCTGGGAAGCTCTATGGAGTTATTGGGACATATATCTTCGCAGGCCCCGCAGCCCTGGCAGACCTCCTGGTCGATGATGACCTCGCCCTGGAAGGGTTTCTCCACACGGATGGCGTCCTTTGGACATGCGGTCTCGCAGGCGGTGCAGTAGGAGCACCGGAGCCTGTCGAACTCAATGGTGTTCCTCCCGTCCTTGATGAGGCATTTGATGGCGTCCCTGGGGCATGCCTTCTCGCAGTCGTCGCAGAGGGTGCCGTCGTCATGGAAGTCGCATTTGTCCTGGTCGAACTCGAAGACCCGTCTGTAGCCTATCCGGTCCCCGGCGGTCCCTATAGGCTCTCCGTTGACCTCCAGGGTGATGGCGTTGAAGGGGCATACCCCGGCGCAGATGCCGCAGAGGACGCACCGGTCAGGGTCGATGGTGATCTTGAAGGTATCGATGACCCCCTTGACTATGGCCCCGGCCGGACCCACCTCGATGGCATCCACGGGACAGGCCTCGGCGCAGATGCCGCAGCCCACGCACAGACCCTTGGTATAGGAGAGCTTCCGTTTGTCCCTGCCTCCGGTCCTCTCGAAGGAGATACATTCCCCGTCCTGGGTCATCGAAAAGCCTATATCACCTTCTGCCATGCCCTAATTCTCCATGATTTAACATGATAGAAAGAACTTACCACTTTTATATTTTATGCTTCCAGCTCTTTCCTGAGTTTATCTTCGGCCTTCTCCAGTTGGTCTCTTTCAATAAAGGAGCGGATGACCACCTTGTTGATGGTGGGGATGGCAGCCTCAAGCTTTGCCCTCAGTTCTGCGGCCTTCTCCGGGTCCACCTTTATTGTGACTACCTTCTTGGTTTCCCCTTCCTCGGGCTCCGGCTTCTCTGTGGAATAGAGGAACTCCCCGTCCCTCTTGCCGTATTCCAGTATCTTCCCCTCGCCCTTCAGGGCATAGACCTGCTGGAGGGTCTCCCTCACGTCCATCCCCAGGGCCTCGGAGAGCTCCGGTACCGTCACCGGCGCCATCTCTTTGATCTTCTCGAAGACAGC
>CAZHQS010000098.1:0-6303 GCA_964534545.1 Candidatus Hydrothermarchaeota archaeon | reverse complement strand
CCTTTTCAAAAGATTATATATTCTGCAATTCCGGTGATTCTGGCCTGGATATTCATCAAAAATTATTACCTGCCGAGCTACAACACAGCGAAACCCTTTCTCCAGAAGAGAATCGGGGGCTTCCTGAACTCCATTACCGATGTCCTGAACTCCAGCACATACTATGACGTCCATTTCAGGCTGATCTTCCTGGCCACCCTGGGGGCGGCCTTCGGGTTTTTCTTTCTCCTGATACTCCTGAGACGCTTCGACTAGAAGTACTCCCTCACCGTGGCCGCCACGGTCTCGGGCATGGACTCCACCACCCGCTCGTGGTGGAGGGCCTCCATGTAACCAGTATCGGCGGTATAGTAGCCTGTGGGATTGGGCCGGGATATGATGCGCAGATTGAGGGAATAGTCCTCCCTCCTTTCGTCCACCGGGGCCGAATAGGTAGTCATGTTGAAGGAGTTCTTGCCCATGGCGTAATAGGCGGAGAGGACCTTTTTCAATCCAGCGGCCAGCTCGCTGATATCCTTATCATCAAGTTCGAAGAGGTTCGATATCCCGTCAAAGACCGCCTGGACCTCGGTGTTCCCCAGGGGCACGAAACTTGCAAGCCATGAGATATTTCCGGTCCTTTTGATAAACCTCTCCCCCATCTTTTCCTCTTCTTCTACAAGCCATCCCCAGTAGTTCCTGCCGTGTTTTTTGAAGTAGCCGGCCGAGCGCTCCAGGAAGAGTCCGGTCAGATAGGTGGGCCTCTTATCCGCGATGAGCTGGACATGGGGATGGATGATGCTTGCCCCCGATGCCGGGAGATAGTTCCAGTTGAAGGCCGGATATCTTGCCTGGCTGTCTGTCCGGTACACCCGCCTGAAAAAATCCATGCTGGCATGGAGGGTATCGGCAATCTGCGCCCTGGTAAACTCCCTGATTTCCAGGAAGTGCTTCTCGGTAATGGTACCCACGGCATGGTACTGGGCAAAGGGAAAGAAGTTGGGGAATATCCAGCTTTCCCCCCGCCTTATGCGGCCTTCCGGCGCTATCTCCTCCGGGAATTTCGGTGTCGCCTTCTCTATGTTCTCAGGGCAGAAATAGCAGTCCTTCCTTGCCATCTCCACCAGCTCCGAGAGGTCCACATCCCCAGGCCTGCCCTGCCTGACCCTCTGGGTCCTCTTGACGTTTATGCGGCATCTCAGCCCGGTCAGGGGGTCCTTCCGGTACTCAATGGGCTGGGTATCCCCCTCAAAGCCTTCGAGATGGGAGAGAAAAACGGCCTCCTCGGTATCCCTTTCAAACACCATCCGACCTCTCACCGGTAATCCGTCATGGATGGTGTTTCTTCAGCTCCTTGTACCTCTTTTCTATGATTTTCTTGAAGTCCCCGGTCTTCTTCCTGATCCTCTTGGCGGTCTTGGAATCCCCCAGGTACTCTATCCAGTCGGCAACCCATCCAGCATGCTCCTCGGAAAAGTGTTCCAGATTATCCACCAGCTCGTGGAGGTTGTGGATGGCCCTGTCCCCCAGGTAGTATGCCTCCTTTCCGGCGGCCTCGAAGAGGTTCTTCGCAGTGGTCTTGAGGTCTTCCTTGGACTTTGTGCCCCTCGTCGACTTCTTGGTAGTCTTCGTGGCCTTCCTTGGCTTCTTGGCCGTAGCCTTCTTCTTAGTAGTTGCCATATCAATCACCCCTCCCTTAGTTGTTGCCTATTCATGGATATATATTTTTTTGTAGACCTCCTCGGTCCTCTCCGCGATCCTGTCCCAACTGAACCGGGCCTCCACCGTCTGCCTCCCCTTCTCCCCCAGGGCCCTCACTCCCACCGGGTCGTTGATGATGTAGTTTATTCCCCAGGCGATGGATTCCGGATGCCTGTGGACCAGGATACCGTTCTCGAAGTTGGTGATGTTCTCGGCCAGGCCCCCGGCGTCGGTGGCCACCACCGCCCGCCCCGCGGACCATGCCTCCAGGAGGACCAGGCCGAAGGGCTCGTTGCGGGAGGGTATGCAGACGATATCGCAGGCGTTCAAGAGGTCCAGGTACTCCTCGTCCGGAATATAGTCCAGGAACTGGATGGCATGGGCCGAGCCGTTCCTCTGGGCCAGGTACTCCAGATGGGGCCTCATGCCGCTGCCGGCGATGATGAATTTCGCATCCCAGCGGTGGTGGAGCACATGGGGCACTGCCTCTACCAGGAGGTCGGGACCTTTCTGGTGGGTCAGGCGGCCGATAAAGAATATCAGGGGTGCCAGGGGGTGGATTCCGTACCTCTCCTTTATTCTCCCGGGGTCCACTTCCTTCCTGTAATTGTCCGGGTCGATGCCGTTGGGCACCACCTCGATCTTCCAGTCCGGGATGTGGTAGAGCCACTTGAGCTCCCCCTTCATGGTGTGGGAGACCGTCAGGATGACATCGGCCATGTAACCACCGTACCACTCCCTGCCGGATATCTCTTTGAACTCCCACCAGTCCCCGAACTCGTTGCCGTTGCGGCCCCACTCTGTGGAATGGAAGGTCAAAGCCACCGGGCGGCCCCGCTCATGTTTTATCCTGTCGAGGGCGTTTATCACGTGCCAGTCGTGGCCGTGGACCATGTCGAAGGTCCCCTGGGAGTCCTCAACCCCGTAGAACCTCTCCACCATGGAGTTGCCCATGTTCTCACAGTACTCCATGACGTTGCCCCCGGGGTGGAAGGCGCACCGGTGGTAGTGGACGCCGCCTATGACCTCATCATAGGGCAGGCCCTCTCCCAGACGAGTAAAGACGTGGATATCATGGCCTCGCCGGGCCAGCCCCTCGGCGAGCCCGGTCACCGCCGGGGACATCCCGCCGGAGCGGGGGGAGTACATAGTCTCCCAGGAGAACATTGCTATCCTCAGGTGCTCTGCCATAGAACTCACGTAACCCCCCATTGATTTAAACTTATTGGGAAAGCCTTTTATCCTTTTTGGAGACAGGATTTAATAATGACCGACATCTGTCTGTGTTTCGAGGTCCACCAGCCCTTCAGGCTCAAGAAGGGTTTTTTCTGGGAGAGGCAGATGTTCAAGAGGACCGACGACCTCTTCGACTATTACTTCTCCGAGGTGGACAACAGGGAGGTCTTCTCCAGGGTTGCAGGGAAGTGCTACCACCCCGCCAACCAGATATTCCTGGAGAAGCTGGGGGAGTTCAAAGAACTGAAGGTGACCTTCAGCCTCTCCGGGGTCTTCATGGAGCAGTGCGAGCGCTATGACCCCGACCTTCTGGAATCCTTCAGACAGCTGGCCGAGACCGGACGGGTGGAGTTCCTTGACCAGACCTACTACCACTCACTAACAAGCCTCTATAAGGACCCCGGCGAGTTCAGGGACCAGGTGCTCATGCACCGGCAGGCCGTAAAGGACCTCCTGGGCTACGAGCCGGAGGTCTTCGAGAACACCGAGCTGATTTACAACAACCGCATCGCCTCCCTGGTGGAGGAGATGGGCTACAAGGGGATATTCACCGAGGGGCTGGAGAGGGTCCTGGGCTGGAGGTCCCCCAATTATGTCTATAAGCCCAGGGGCGATTCCAGACTGAAGGTCCTCATGCGGGACTACAAGCTCACCGACGACGTGGGCTTCCGCTTTTCCTCCAGGGACTGGGAGGAGTACCCCCTCATGGCCGACAAGTACGCCTCCTGGCTTGCCGCCACCCCTGGGGAGGTGATAAACATCTTCGCCGATTACGAGACCTTCGGGGAGCACCACTGGCAGGACACCGGCATTCTCGAGTTTCTAAAGGCCCTTCCCGGGGAGGTGCTGAAGTGGGAGAACCTGACCTTTGCCACCCCCTCGGAGGTCATCAGGAAATACGATGCAAAGGGGGAAATAGACGTCTTCGAGATGGGGGGCACCATATCCTGGGCCGACCTGGAGCGGGACCTGAGCTGCTGGCTGGGCAACACCATGCAGCAGGCCTCCTACCACTACCACAAGGACCTCCACGAGAAGGTGAAACGGCACGAGGATTTCCTGAAGGTCTGGCGCTATCTGGGGGTATCAGACCACTACTACTACATGTTCACTGCCGGCGGGGGACCCGGGGAGGTCCACAGCTACTTCTCCCCCTATGGGGACCCCTACGACAGCTTCATCACCTACCTATCGGTCCTCCTGGACTTCGATGCCAGGGTGGCAGCCGCCACCGGCAGAGCCAACGAACCCTTCGTCTTTTCGGCAGGGGATGGCATCTTCCTGGAGACGGCCTGGAGCCTGGCGGATTTCTGCCACATCCTTGAGACCGTGGACCCCCAGGCCATACGCTTCCATATGGAGCGGGGCGACTTCGAGAACTGGGTCCGCCACAGCCTCAGGGACGAGAAGCTGGCAGAAGATATTGCCAGGCTGGACCCCAAAAGCCTCAAGCCCCAGGAACTAAGGAAAAGACTCCTCAAAAAATGTCGCAAAAGGGTCTAGCTCCCGAAAAGCCTCTTTGGCCTTAAGATTTTGGGTTTGAATGCCATGCCATGGGGACAGTCATCTTGATTTATACAGCCGATGTCTTTCATGAAAAACTCGCAGTTGATGCACTCCTCCGGGACCTCGGAGAGTTCCATCTCCCTTTCAATCATTCTTTTTCACCCCCTGCAATCCTAAACAAATATAAACCCTTCAACTATTTTAATTAATGGGGTCTGTGATGAACCAGCGATTTGATTTTGATAGGGGGAGGCAACAGGAGTGGCTTGTGACCAACGGTATCGGGGGCTATGCCTCTTCGACTGTCATAGGCGCCAACACCCGGAAGTATCACGGCCTCCTGGTGGCCTCCCTGAACCCCCCGGTGGAAAGGGTGGTACTGCTGGCAAAACTCGAGGAGGAGCTGGCGGTTGAAGACAGGGCATACTCCCTCTCCACAAACCTCTATCCGGGGGCGGTCCACCCGGAAGGGTTCCGGCACCTCACGGATTTTTCGCCAAGGCCCCTGCCCACCTTTGTGTATGCCGTGGAGGGCATCCGCATCGAGAAGACCGTCTTCATGGTCCATGGTAAAAACACCGCCGTGGTGAGGTACAGGGTTTCGAATCCTGAAGGCAGGGACCTCGGTTTCAGCATCCGCCCCCTTGTTATTTCCCGGGACTTCCATTCTGTTATCCGCAGGGAGGGTCTTGGATGGGGATTCAATGAGGAGGTGATGGATGGCGGGGTCAGAGTCACGGCAGGGTACGAAGGCGCCCCCGCACTGGAACTCCTGTCTGATATGGAGTGGGAACCTTCCCCCTTACCAGAGGAGAGGCGCTGGTACTACAACCTGGAGTACCCCCGGGAACGGGAGCGGGGCTACGACTGCCACGACGACCTCTACTGCCCGGGGACTTTCACCCACCATGGTTCAGATAAAGACATATCCTTCTCCATTGTGGCCGCCTGCGGTGACCCCGGGGCCAAGGCCCTCGACCCGGATGCTGCCCTGGAGAGGGAAATCAAACGGCGAAAGACGCTTTTGAAGCCCTTCTATGAGAAGAACAACCTGCCCCAAAACGATGCCTGGGATGACCTAATCCTGGCTGCGGACGCCTTCATCGTCCAGAGGCGCCATCCGAGAGGAAAAAGCATCCTAGCCGGCTACCCCTGGTTCTCGGACTGGGGCAGGGATGCCATGATCGCCCTGCCGGGGTTGTGTCTGGTCCCGGGTAGATTCGAAGACGCAAAACAGGTCTTAAAGACCTTTGCCGGGTCCATAAGGAAGGGCCTTGTGCCCAACCGGTTCCATGACCGGGGGACCGGGGCGGACTACAACACCGTGGACGCCGCCCTGTGGTTTGTCATCGCCGCCAAGAGATACCTGGACTACACAGGGGACTGGGGGTTTGCAAAAAAGGTCCTCTCCCCGGCTATAGAAAAGATAGTTGTGGGCTACTCCAGGGGCACCGATTTTGATATCTTCATGGACACCGACGGCCTCCTTCATGCAGGGAATCCCGGAACCCAGCTCACCTGGATGGACGCCAAGGTGGGGGATTATGTGGTAACCCCCCGCCACGGCAAGGCTGTGGAAATCAATGCCCTCTGGTACAACGCCCTCCAGATTGGCGCAGAAATCCTGGGGGACGATGACTACCTGGACCTGGCGAAGAGGGTGAGGGAAGGGTTTTCACGCTTCTGGAACCCTGGGCAGAAGTGCCTCTTTGACGTCATTGACGGGACAGATGACCCCTCCATCAGACCCAACCAGGTCTTTGCCCTTTCCCTTCCACACATCCTCCTGAAAAGGAGGAAGGCGAAGATGGTGCTGGCTGTGGTCCAGGACCGTCTCCTGACCCCCTACGGCCTCAGGACCCTCTCGCCTGACGACAGCCG
>CAZHQS010000097.1:0-6338 GCA_964534545.1 Candidatus Hydrothermarchaeota archaeon | reverse complement strand
AAAACCGGGACCGGGATTATGCTACACTATGTCTTAACCGATGACGCATGAAGAAGGGGGAGACCTACACCCTCCTGATAACCGACACCGACCTGCCTTATCTCAGGGAGCTCAGCATCACCGCAGGCCGGGACACCTATGCAGCCAGGGTTTCCATCTCAGATGTCGAGAAAAAGCCCTACGGCACCCAGGACCCGGCCGGGGAGGTCTATACCTACTTCAAAGTGAAGTACAACAAGCCGGCCAACTATGTGGAAACGGCCAGGATGACCTTCAGGGTGAAAAAATCCTGGCTTGAGGAGAAGGACATGGACCCCTCCTCGGTCAGGCTGCAGAGGCACACCCAGGACTGGGACGAGCTTGAAACTGAAAAGATAAAAGATGACGAACTCTGGTACTACTTCCAGGCCGAGACCCCTGGGTTCTCCTACTTCACCATCACCGGACAGGGGGGCTCTGGTTATGAGGAGAAGGAGCCGGTACCGGAACCGGTTGCTACCCCGGAGACCATAAAACCCATGGATACCGGACCCCCGGTGGAGACCCCTGTCACCAGGGAGGAGATGCCAAAGGCCCCCGCAACCCCCACCGAAACCCAGAAGAATAAAGGGATATGCGGGCCCACATCGGTAATCCTCCTGGCACCCCTCTTGTCATTGATATCAAGGAGACGGACAGGGAGGTAGTCCCGTCATCTGAGGTCTTTGATCCGCCCCAGATGGGTCCCGTCCAGGAGCACGGCCTCGGCCATTTCTATATCCACAAGACCCCTCTTGAAGATGGGGCCCAGGAGCCTTTTGGTGGTGTTCACCGCCGTCTCGGCCAGTATCTCGTTGAAGGCGGGCATGATGACGATCTCCGGCCCCTCTTCCAGGGCCAGGTCTCCAAGGACCGATTTCTTCAGCCTCGCCCTTATCCAGGCAGACTCCTTTGAGACCCCACCGAGCCTGTCCCTGAAGGATATGCAGGGATGGTTGTGGGCCAGGATGATGCCCTTGTGGTCCAGGGCCTCTATCTTCATGTGGCCGTGGGCCAGGAGATGGCCGCCGACCTCCAGGGTCCGTAGAACCTCAAGGCCGGGCAGGATCCTCTCGATATCCCCGTCGTGGTTGCCCTTCACCAGGGTGACCTCCACCTCTTCCCGGAGCCTCGCAATAAAGGGAGGGATGTCCCGGTACTCGTCCCAGGAGATGTTGGGGATGTTATGCTTCAGGTCCCCGAGGATGACCAGCTTTTTCGCTCCGGTGCTGGCAATAATGGCATGGATACGCTCCTCTATCTTCGGGAGTTGTTTCGGTACCCTTATCCCATCATCTAGGAACTCCTTCTCGATACCGATGTGCAGGTCGGCAATCACCAGATGCCCCTTCAGGAGGAGAGCCCGTTCAGCATAGATGGGAGTCATGGTGAGAAAATCTTTTAACCAGAGGGGTAATATAAACCTTTGAGGTGGTTTTTTGCTCGAGGAAAAGACCGAGATTCGAATGGTGGGCCACATCCTCGAAAGGGAGATAATCTTCAAGCTCTCAGATGCCCTCAAGGATGTGGACGTGGAGGTAATGCATGTGGAGGTCAGCTTTGCTGCCCTGAAGGCCGGGGTCGAGGAGAGGATGCCCTCCTTCATGCGCTTCTTCCTGGTGGGCTCAAAGGCAGAGAGGGACAAGGCCGTGGATATCGTGAAGAGTCTTGCAGAAGAGAACGGCATGAACATCGACTACATCAAAGAGAAAGCGGATTAGAGAAAATGAAGGCCCAGGTGGTCATCACAACCCCAGAGGCTAAACGCCTCGTGGCAAAGGCCGTATCGGTCCATGAGGCCGTGGTGAAGGCCAAAGAGGAGGGAATCCTGGCCATGGGGCTGGGTTCCACAAACGCCTATGTGGCCGAGGAGGTCCTGGGGCGGGCAATCGAAAAAGAAAGATATGCAGCAGGCTTCCTGGACGAAAGGGGCGCCTGTGTCATCCCCGAAAAAGATAGGATAAAGGAAATCGTCCTGGAAAAGGGCAGACCAGTAGACGAGATCACATCAGAGGTGGTCAAGAGGATGGGGCCCGGGGACGTATTCATCAAGGGGGCCAACGCCATCGACATGGACGGGACCTGCGGGGTGATGCTTGCCAGCGAGACCGGAGGGACCGTTGCCAACGTTCTGGGAATCATAAAGGCCAGGGGGGTCCACCTCATAATACCGGTCACCCTGGACAAGCTGATACCGGGTTCAGTAAACGACCTCTCCAACAGGATGGGCATCTACACGACGGATTATTCAACAGGGATTCCTGTGGGGGTGATGCCGGTCTCAGGAGAGGCCATAACCGAGATAGAGGCCTTCGACTTCCTCTTCGGCGTGGAGGCCGAGATGGTGGGCTCCGGGGATTTCGGCTCCTCCGGCAACCCAAGGATGTTCCTTTTGGAAGGGACCCCGGAGAACGTGGAGAAGGCCGTCAAGATGGTGGAGGACATCAAGGGCGAGCCACCCCTGCCCTCCATGAGAGGACCGTGCAGGACCTGCGCCTATAAACACTGTCCCAACCAGGGTGGGAAGGGCCTGCCCGGGTACATGAAAAGATGATTAAACTCAGATTCTTTGCCGTGTTCCGTGACGAGGTGGGGAGGGCCGAGATGGAGGTGGAATTGAAAGGCGAGAAGACCTTAAAGGACCTCTTCGAGAGATTGAAGGCCGATACACCAGGGCTTGAAAAGATACTGAAGGAGGGCAATGCCATCTTCGCCCTGAACCAGGAGGTGGTGGAGCCTAAGGCACCTGTAAAAGACGGGGATGAGATAGCAGTCTTCCCCCCCGTTTCTGGGGGATGATATGCCCGATTTCGAGCGCTATTCCCGGCAGATGCTCATAGATGGGATCGGAGAGGAGGGGCAGGAAAGACTGGCAGAGACAAGAGTCACCGCCGTGGGTCTGGGGGGCCTGGGCTCGCCCCTTTCCATTTATCTGGCGGCCGCCGGGGTGGGGCACCTGACCCTGTTCGACCCCAAGGAGGTGGACCTCCCGGACCTCAACCGCCAGGTCCTCCACTGGGAAGGGGACATCGGAAGGCTGAAGGCCGATTCTGCCGCGGAGAAGCTGAAGAAGCTGAACTCGGATATCGAGATAGAGATAAAAAAGGAACCTATTGACGGGAAAAACGCAAGGGACATCCTAAAAGGTAGCGACGTGGTGGTGGACTGCCTGGACAACTTCGAGACCCGCTATGTCCTGAACGAAGCCTGCGTGAAACTGGGCATACCGCTGGTCCATGCGGCGGTGGAGGAGTTCAGGGGCCAGGCCACGACAGTCATCCCGGGGCAGTCACCCTGTCTGAAATGCGTCATCCATGCCTCCCCGCCCAAAAAACCGGTCTTCCCCATCATAGGGTTCACCGCAGGTTTTTTCGCCATGGTAGAGGCCTCGGAGACCGTAAAGCTCATCACGGGTATAGGGAAAACCCTGGCAGGGAGGCTCCTGGTGGTGAACCTGAAAACCCACCGATATGATATCCTGAAGACCAAAAGGAACCCGGACTGTCCGGTATGTAGCGGAAAAAAATAAAAAAAGATAGGGGTTTTATCCCCCTATTCCTTCTTTCTCCTCAAGGCCTCAAAGAGCCCCACTGGCAGGGTCGCAAGAAGCGCTACCGCAGTGGGACCGCATGCACCCTTCTTTGCCGGAGCTGGAGCAGCCGTCGTGGGTTGTGGGGAAGTCGTCTCTGGAGGGGCAGTTGTGGCCACGGGTTTCACATAGCTGTGGATACCCTCCGCGTGGTCTGCCGCCCATGCCTTGTCCTTGCCCTCGTGGCATGGCAGGCACACATAGTCAAGGGACAGATGGTCCGAAGCGTAGTCCTTGCCGTCATCACCCGTGTAGATCAACTCGGCACCGGCATCGGTGCTTATCCTGAATATGTGGGTCCGCAGGTCCCCTGTATACCGGCCTGTGGCTATGGCCGACTTGCTGGCCCTGGGCATGTGACAGTCTATACAGGTGACCCCCTCCTCCTGCATGGTGCTGCCCTGGAACTCCACGGCCACGTCGTCGTGGCACTTCTCACAGGGCTTCTTTATCCCGGTGCCCTCCACCTCATTGGTGGCCCCTTTGTGGACACCTTTGTGGGGGTCGTGGCAGGAGATGCATTTGAGGTCTGCCATCTCCCCGGCCTGCTGGAGCTCCTGGTACTGCTCGTGATGCCGTATGAAACCACCCGCGGCCGGGGGAGGACTGTCCCTGGCCCCCCGCACATGGCAGAGGCCGCAGAGCTCGGCGGTCTGGTCCACCACGATGGCCACGCCATTCTCGCCGCCCTTGGCAATGTGCTCACTGCCCGGGCCGTGGCATGCTTCACAGCCGATGCCCCGCTCCTCCCAGTCTCCTACCATCCCTGGAAGGTCCGAGTGGTTACGGTCATAGGTGGAGCCGGTGTTGTGGCAGTTGGTGCAGTCGTACATCTTGTCATCACCGCTGTGGTAGGCGCTCCAGGAGCCGTCCTGCCAGTTATACTGGCCGTACTCAAGGGGGCTGCCATTCCTGTTCTTGGTTATGATGAACCCGTCCTTGCCGATGAACCGGGACTTCCAGCCCCAGCCCCCGATGACATAGAGGATGTCATCCCAGGTGTAACCCTCCGGCAGGGGCATATCTGGTCGGATATCCCTGGCCTCTTCAGGTGTCAGCAGCTTGTAGGGATGTCCAGAACCCAGCCAGTCACTGTACTGTTCCTGGTGGCATTCCATGCACGCCTCGGAGCCCGTGTAGGTGGCTCCGGGGTCCCCTGCGACCACGGGTACTTTGTCGTTTCCTACAACATACTCAGTTGCATGTACCGGCACGGCAACAAGCAAAAGCAATGTTACACCTACCAGTAAGTTAATACATCTCTTCATCATATCACCTTCTTTCTCTCTTCATCCTTTAAAGGAAAATATAGAGTACCACCGCCTGTTGGCGGTGTTGAACCTCCATTCTACCTATTTGGATATCCCTCCGATATAAACCTATCTGAAAGCACTGTCTGGTCGACTTGGCCCCAGCAGGACGACCTGCATCACTTTTATATTTTGCTGCAACTAAAAGAACCACCATGATACGCATCCAGGAAGAGGACTTCTCGGTAGAAGATGAGATCAAAAGGGTCAAGAGTGCTTCCCTCAGGATAGGGGGTATCGTCACCTTCCTGGGCACCGTCAGGGATTTCTCCAGGGGAAAAGATGTGGAGAAACTGGTCTTCGAGCACTACCCCGGCATGGCCGAGCAGAAACTCACGGAGCTGAGGGAAAGGGCCCTGAAAGACTTCGACATTATCGAAGTCTCCATCGTCCACCGGACCGGAGAGATAAAGGCGGGAGAGAACATCGTCCTCATGGTGGTGGGGGCCGAGCACCGGGCAGACGCCTTTACGGCCTGCCAATGGCTCATCGATGAGCTAAAAAAGATGGTACCCATCTGGAAGAAGGAATTCACCGCCGAGGGGGAGGTCTGGGTGGAAGACCATCCGTGAATTATTTATTCCAATTAAACAAATCTAAGAATGGGTGGGACAGCCATTGCCCGGAAACGATAAACTGAATCTTGAAAAGCAGGCAGATAGGTATTTCGAGCTCGAGGCCCAGAACCTCCAGAGGTTCGTTTACGGGAAGCTGGCGGAAGCGTGCCAGGACCCCGGAGAGTATCCTGACTTTGAGGATAAGTGCCATAACTACTTCGGCGAGGAAGAGAGGGAAGGGAAAGGCCACTTCTGGGCCTTGCTGGACTTTGTCCGGGATATCAAAGCGAACAAAGGGGTAATCCCCACCTTTACCACGATCTCCATTCAGGACGGGGCCTACAATGCCCTGCTGGAAGAGATAGAAGAGATTGTGGATTATCTGGTGGGGACCCAGGCGGAGTTCTACCGCAGGGCCAAAATGTCCATAAGGGCCATATACCCCCAGGACAAGGACTTCGACCTTGAAGCAGGTTCAGGGCTCCGGGAGTCCATTGACCGGGTCACAAGAAGGATATTCAAGGAGAAGAAGAATGCAGACGCCTTCTTTGCCGAACTCGTGGAGACCAGCATGAGCCTAACAGAAAAAACCCAGGAACTGATGGAGCTGGCTTTGGACAACATCTCCGAATCAAGCCCGCCGTTAAAAAAGAGTTACGAATCGTGGGCAAAAGGTAGAGGACTGAACGAGAAGGAACGCAAATTGGTCTCTTCTGTCCTTTTAGAGTTTTATTTGGGTGAGATCGAGCGGATTTTTCCAGAGTAGGACCTTCCCTAAAGTCCCGTGGGGTGACCGACAAATACCACCTCCAGGCCCAACTCCTTTTCAAGAAGCTCGCCCACTGCCTTCACCCCCAAAGCCTC
>CAZHQS010000096.1:0-6689 GCA_964534545.1 Candidatus Hydrothermarchaeota archaeon | reverse complement strand
GGCGGGAAGAAGATGTTGGTGTCAATGAAATACATCTTCAATCCAGTATTTCTCGGCTCTGTGCTGTAGCTCTACCGAACTTGCGTCAACATCCTTCAGGGCACCTTTGATGGCCTTCACAGGGTCCCCCTCGAATCCCAGGTCTTCCTTTAATCCACTTCTCAAAGGCCTCCTGGGCGGCCTTGCTCAGGGAGCCCTTACCATAGCCGAAGCGTTTCATGGCCTCAGAGCTGAACCTTTATTCCCATATGTAAAAATAACCGATTTACCTAGACCGGCGTATTATTATAGTGCTTCCCGAAGGGCCTTGACGAGAAGGGCTTCAGAATCTGCCATCCGGCTTGCAAGGAGACCCACATTTTATAAACGTTAGTATTGACATAACCTATCAGGTGAGCAGGATGCCTGATATCATTGAGGCCAGGTATGAGGGCGGTGTATTCAAGCCCTTGAAAAAGGTGGGATTGAAGGAAGGTGAGAAAGTAATGGTCGTCAGGGAGTTAAACGTGCACGACTTTGTTTTTGGTAAAATGGACGAACGAAGGATAAAGGAGCTTGAGAACCTGTTTGAGAATGAAGACGTTTATTGACACCTCTGTGTTTATCCGGCATTATTACGGTGTCGAAAAGGCTGTAACCCTTCTCGACAGGCTAATAGGCACCCAGAACTGTTTCATTATACCTTCAGTCTATGAAGAAACCTTCTACAAACTCCTTTTCATGGAGACCCGGGAGATATTTGGCACGACAGGGAAGCACCAAATGAAAAGAAAGTTTCTAAGACATCCTAAAAAATTCGGGAATGTAAAGACGTATCTTGCGGATTTCCTCGAGGTCCTTCTGATATCACGGATGATAATCTCCCTGGGGGTGAATGAGAAGGTCCTCTCCACTGCCAGGGAAATCTCTTTCGAGAAGGGCCTTCTTCCAAACGATGCCCTGATGGCTGCCGCCTGTAAGTACTACGGAATAAAGAGGATTGCAACCTTCGATGACGATTTCAAGAGGGTGGGTTTTCTGAAAGTTGTTAGGGAATAACTACCGCGTAAGCCCTTTCAAACCGGCGTATTATTATAGTGCTTCCCGAAGGGCCTTGACGAGAAGGGCTTGACCTTGGTGAACTCCTTCTCCCATATGAGTTTCTCCGGGCAGTTGAAGTGCTGGCAGAAGCGCTTGACCACGGGCTCCAGGAACTCCCTGTCCTCGTCGGTCATCTCGTCCTTTATGGCATAGATGCCCAGGTACTCGTCCGGTACCTCCCCGCGAACGTAGATGACCCCGCCATGGATGCCGCAGGCCAGGTCCTGCTGCACCACGGGCTCCTCGGCGTTCTTTATTTTCTTGGGGTCGATGTTCTTCTTGTCGATAGGCTTTTTCGGGTCTTTTATGGCCTCCTTGAAGTCCAGGCCCAGGACCACGATCCTGCCCCCGGCCATGTACTCCCCGCAGTACTGCTTGACCCTGCCGCCGTAGCAGATGACGGGCACCTGGTCCTTGAACTCCTTCATGTGGATGCCGATGCGGGAGCCTCCGTTGCCCATGATGTACATCTGGCCTCCCCGGGCGCCCATGCCAGTGATGTCCCAGGAGTCGCCGTAGACCACTATCTCTCCCGAGTTCATGGTGTTGCCCAGGAGGTACTCGGAGCAGCCGTGGACGATGATGGTGGGCCCGTCGGCGAAGACCCCCAAATCTAAACCCGCGTCGCCGAAGACCTCGATGGTGATGTCGTCCCCTTTGAGGCCGGCACCGATGAAGCTCTGGCCCACCACGTTCTTCAGCACGATGTGCTTGTAGCCCTCCTTTACGGCCTTTCTTATCTCCCGGTTTACGTCCTTGTAGTAGAGCTTGCACCCGTCGGGGCAGGTGTTGATCTCGATGGTCTTGGTCTTCTGTTTTGCCTTGGCAGCCATCTCACTCACTCTCCCTGCCTATGCGGTCCCCGGCATGCTTGACCCCCAGGATCTCGGCCTCCAGGGGATTGGGCCCCACGTACCTCAGCCGGTCCCGGTTGCCCACGAAGGACTCCACGGCGTCGATGCCCATGGTGCCCAGGACCTCCTCCAGGTCGTGGTTCCAGGCCCGAAGCAGGTTGGCCACCCGCCGGGTGCCCCAGTTGATGTCGATGCGGTTGCCCAGGGCCGGGTTGCCCGTTGCAATACCCCAGGAGCACAGGCCCGTGGTGCACTGCTGGCACATGCGGCAGCCCAGGGCGATGAGGGGCGCGGTGCCGATCATGGCCACGTCAGCACCCAGGGCGATGATCTTTATCATGTCCGAGGATGAGCGTATCCCGCCCCCGGCCACCAGGGTGACCTTGTGGCGGATCTTTTCCCGACGCAGGTGCTGGTCCACCGAGGCGATGGCCAGCTCGATGGGGATGCCGGCGTTGTCCCGGATGACACGCGGGGCGGCTCCTGTCCCCCCGCGGAAGCCGTCGATGGTCATGAAATCTGCATTGGCCCGGACGATGCCGGAGGCTATGGCCGCCACGTTATTGACGGCCGCTATCTTGACCCCCACCGGCACCTGGTAGTCGGTGGCCTCATGGAGAGCGGCGATGAGGGTCTTCAGGTCCTCGATGGAGTAGATATCGTGCTGGGGGTTCGGGCTCAGGGCGTCGGTGCCCAGAGGTATGCCCCTGGTATCGGAGATGAGCTGGGTCACCTTCTCCCCCGGGAGCTGCCCGCCGTGGCCGGGCTTGGCACCCTGACCGATCTTTATCTCCAGGGCGCCGGTCTCGAGATAATCGGTGTTTATGCCGAAACGGCCTGAGGCCACCTCGCCTATGAGACTCTTCTTCATGGGGTAGTGGTCCTTGTGCAGTCCGCCCTCCCCGGTGCCCATCATGGTGCCTACCTCGTGGACGGCCCGGTACATGGAGGTGATGGAGTTGTAGCTCAAGGAGCCCAGGCTCATGTGGCCTATGATGAGGGGCATGGAGAGCATGGCATTGGGGGGCAGGTCCTCCAGCTCGTACTTGCCGCCCTTCTTCTTTATGGATAACCGCTCGGGCTTGCGGCCCAGGTAGGTCCTGGTCTCCACGGGCTCCCGCAGGGCGTCGATGGCCGGGTTGGTGACCTGACAGGCGTCCCAGACCAGGTAGTCGAAGACCATGGGGTAGGGCCGGTCGTTGCCCATGCCCGACAGCAGAACAGCCCCGGTCTTGGCCTGCTCCACGATGGACCGGATGTGGTAAGGGGTCCAGGTGGGATGGGGGGCGAACTCCACCTTGTGGCGGTGGATCTCGATGGCGTCCACCGGGCAGAAGGTGGTGCAGCGCTGGCAGGCCACGCAGTTCTCGGGATTGAGGACTATGGGACGGTCCTGTTCCTTGTCGAAGATGATGCAGTTGTAGGTGCAGTTGGTGCCGCAGCGGCCGCACTTTATGCACTTGTCGTAGTCGATTATGGTCTTGAACCGGGGAAATCTCCTGTCCTGAGCCTTGGCCATTTCTATCACCTCAACAGCTTGGAGAACTCCTCCAGGTCCCGATCGGTGCCCCGGTTGAGGACCCCGTCCGTTGTCGCAATCACTGCCTTGCCCGGGTCGGGCTGCCAGAAGTCCATGGTGTCGTCCACCTCGTGGATGGAGTTGAGTTCCGAGGACAGGTAGAAGGTGCTCTCGTCCTCAGAGACGGCCGCTATCAGGGGGCGGAGCTTCTTCCTGTCGGTGTGGCCGATCATCGTCGGCTTGGGATTATCTGTGGTAAGGACGATGGAGAAGGGGCCGTTGGCCATGCCCCAGCGGTGGACTATGCGGATGTAGGTGGCCCACTTCTTCAAGGGTTCGGGCATCCTGTCTATCTCCCTCCAGTAGGGGGGCGCCATGGCCATGGTGGCGACCTGGAAGGCTATCTCCGGGGGGTAGCGGGTCTTTCTCACGATGTAGTCGAAGATGTAGATGAGGGGCTCGGTGTCGGTCATGAGGCGGCACTGGTAGCCCAGCTCCTTCAGGTACTCCACGTTGGTGCCATAGGAGGTGATCTCCCCGTTGTGGACGACAGCGTGGCCAACCATGGAGAAGGGGTGAGCCCCGCCCCACCAGCCCGGTGTGTTGGTGGGGAAGCGGGAGTGGAAGGACCACATGTAGCCCTTGATGTCCCTGACCTTGTAGAAGTCGGCAATGTCCTCGGCCCAGCCCGAGCCCTTGAAGACGGCCATGTCCTTGCCCCCTGACATGCAGAAGGCCCCGTCGATGCGGGCGTTTATGTGGATCATGATATCCTTGATGAGCTCGTCCCCGTCTTCTGTACCCTTCTTGGGGTCCACGAAGAACCTCCATACCATGGGGTACTCCTTGAAGACGCCCTTTTTCACATAGACCCGCTGCTCCTCGATGATCTCGGTATGCTCGTTTAAGAGGGCCTCGACATCGGCCTTGGGCTGCTCCCAGCCTCCGGGGTGGTCCAGGAGGACCTGGATGCAGTACTGGTCCCGGTACTTGGGGAAGAGCCCATAGACGGCGAAACCCGCACCCTGGCCGTTCTCCCTCTCCCTCATGAGGCATATCATGTCGGTGATCTTTTTACCGCTGACCTTCTTCTGGTCCATGTTGAACAGGGCGGTGATGCCGCAGGCCGACGGGTTGCGGTCGCCGGGCGGCCTCTGGGTCAAACAGCTAGTCTTCATTGACATCTCCCTTCTCCTTCTCTATCTTTTCAATGATTTCTTTTATGGCTTCGGCATCCACCTCCGGGGCGGGGTCGATGCCCATCTTCTTGCGGATGCCTATCTTCTTGGGCATGGCATAGCCCGTGGCCTTGAGGGTCTTGAGCTTGTCGGCGATGGCCCGTGGGGGCTGGTCCATCTCCTCCAGGGCCAGCTCCCGGAGCCTGGCGAAGAGCTCGATGAGGGAGGAGTTGGAGGGGCAGTTCTCCTCGCAGTGGCCGCACTGGAGGCAGAGCCATATCTCCTTGCCCTGGATAACCTCGTGGTACTTGCCGGCCTTGAGCTTTTCTACGATCTCCAGGGGGTCGAAGTGGTCCTCTTGGTCCCTGGTCTTTATGGCCATGGTGCACTCCTTGGAGCAGGCCCCGCAGTGGTTCTCCAGGAGGAGGGGGTTGATGTTCTTCCTCACCAGGTCCATCTCCGAGGGCTTCTCCCCGATTTTTTCGAGGACCGGGGAGACGTCGGTCATGTGGCCCTGGAAGAATATCTCCTCGGCCGGTACCCCCATGGCCAGGAGGAGGAGCTCGCTCAGGTGTATGACCGGCAGGTTCTGGCCCTTTAAGGCCGGGGGCGGGATGTCGAAGCGCATGAAGCAGGCCGGGCAGGCGGTGACGATGCAGTCGGCCTGCGAGGACCTCACCCCATCGAACTTGTCGGCCAGGAGGGCGTTGGATTTCTTCATGTCGAAGGCGATGATGGAGACCCCGCAGCAGTCCAGTTTTGTGGAATAATCGATGGACTCGCAGCCGCAGGCTTCGACCAGGGTGTCCATGGAGGAGGGGTCCTTGGGGTTGTCCCCGGGCACGGCCTCCTCGGGGTAGAGGGCGTGGCAGCCGTAGTGGACGGCCACCTTGAAGCCCAGAGGTCTTGTGATCCTATCCTTTATGGCCGGGAGCTTGGCGGTGAGGACCGCCAGGATGTGGGTGAGCTTGAGCTTGCCGTCGTAGCCGGCGCCTTCGGGCAGGTACCGGTTGGCCTCCTCCCTGCGGTTGGGGTCCTGGAGCTTCTTGTTGGCGCCGTTAAGGACGTTGTAACAGCCGTTGCAGGCCACGATCATGTCGTCGCCGAGGGACCTGGCAAGGGCCAGGTTCCGGGCGGAGAGGGCCAGGCCCAGCTCCTCCCCCTGGGTCTTGAGGTAGACCGGATCGGGACAGCACCCGGCGTCAGGGACGTCCAGGCCCCGGATGCCCAGCATCTCCAGGACGCGCCGGGTGGAGTCCACAAGGAAGGGAAAATTATGGGTGAGGGTGCATCCCCAGAAGACTGGTTGGCTTTTCAGTTTCGCTGACATGATCTCAAACCTCATGGGAGATAAGGGTACCAATCAGAGATTCGAACCCCTGTTAATAAATGTTATTGTGGTGCAAAGGATAACAACCTGTATATAATATATAAAAAGAGATTTGTGAAATGTTATGAATTTTTATGAATTGTGGTGGTGAAACAGTGTTAGCCGAATAAGGCATCCTAACAAAATCCCCCATTAAGAAATGAGTCCAGTAACTCATCATCAACCTCTGCCATGGCTTTAAGCCCTTCAAGGTCGCCGATGTAGTCCTCCAGACAGAGGGAGAAGAGATATGTGATTATGTTCAAATCCTCTTTGTTGGATATCACGGTTCACACCTTTCTGGCCCTATGAATGAAACCAATTAAAGTTTTCTACCTGACAGAAATGTCCCCCACCTTTACCGCCCAGCTTCGGAACCTGGATTGTGGTGGGAATAAACAACACGGGCGCCCTGAACTCTCACTCCCTCCCCCCTCTCGGCACATCATAGCTGATGGGAAACCCTTCCCTGTCCTCATAATCGATCTCATAATCAACTCCATATTTTCGCGCCGCCTCCCAAATATGACTGACCTCCGAGGGGTCCAGCCCCACCAGCTCACAGCAGGCCATGTCCAGGGCGATGACGTCCTTCGAGGCCACTATGAAGCCGGTCTCGCGGACGCGCCCGCTCAAAGGACCGGCGCCGTCCATGGAGTAGGTGGCGTCCATGATGTTGAGGACCGGTC
>CAZHQS010000095.1:0-6792 GCA_964534545.1 Candidatus Hydrothermarchaeota archaeon | reverse complement strand
ATGGAGTCTACCAAACCCCTGCTGGCGAAGATGCTGATGACACCTTAGAAAAGTTTATATTCTGAAGAGGTGAGGATAAATCATGGAAAGAACCCCCACTGGGATTCCAGGTCTAGATGAGATGTTGGGAGGAGGCATCCCTACTGGATACACGGTCCTTGTTTCCGGAGGACCGGGGTCTGGAAAGAGCACCTTTGCCATGGGATTTTTGACCAATGGCAAGGAGCTCTACGGGGAGAACGGCGTCTACATCACCATGGACGAGCGCCCCTCGGAGATCGACAGGAATTTCTCCCAGTATGGCTGGGATTTGAGCAAGATCAAGCTCCTGGGGCTGAACATCAGGCAGGCCACCGATACCACCGAGGTCAAGTACACCACCCTGGACGACGAGAAGCAGGAGAGGTCCAATATCATAGAGCTGGATGTCAAGAGGATCTCCGTTGATTCCTTGAAGGATTTCATCATCCAGATCGTCCAGCAGTCCAATGCCAAGAGACTGGTGGTGGATTCCCTGGCCTCCTTCACCCTCCAGATGCAGAATGAGTACGAGGTCCGTCAGGAGGTCCTGGCCCTGGTGAACCTTCTTCATGACCTGGGGTGCACCACCCTCCTTCTCTCCGAGAAGCCCGAAGGTACGGAGGGTATAAGCAGGTTCGGGGTGGAAGAGTTCATGTGTCAGGGTGTCCTGGTCCTGTATAACCTCAAGGTTGGCTCAAAGAGGTCCAGGGGCCTTGAGGTCTTCAAGATGAGGGGTACCAATCACAGTCAGAAGATATGCATGATGATGTTCGGGGAGAACGGGGTGGAGGTATATCCCGATACCGACATGCAGCTTGACTGAGCTTTTTTCAAGCAAGCTTTTTTTTTGAAATTTAACCTAACCCCCCAGGTCGGCCTGGATCTTTGCAAGGGTGGCCTCGGGGTCCTTGTGATAGGACTGGATCCAGTAGTTGACGTCCTCGGCCTTGTGGATATCCTTCTGGAGCATATATTGCAGGACGATCTCCCGCTTCTGCTGTTCCAGGTTCAGCTCCTCACCTGATATGCCTGCCCTCGAGGCGATCTCCCTCTTGAAAGTCGATGGCACGTTGGTTGACACAGTCTTATCCTGTTGGGGATCGAACTCGTAGATCTTGTTCAGGAGGACCTTGTCCATCTCGGTACCGGCAATCTCTGATACCTCGGTAATCCTTCTCTTTATGGTGCCGCCCACGGCGATCCGGTTCTGCATGACGATGAGGTCCAGGGCCGGTACCATGATCTGGGGCACACTCATGGGGGGGTTTATGAGCCTGGTGATGGTTTCATTGGCGGAGTTGGCATGGCAGGTACCCATGCAACCGTCATGTCCCGTGTTCATGGCCACGAAGAGGGTCCTGGCCTCCTCTCCTCTGACCTCACCGAGAATCAGCCTGTCTGGCCTCATCCTCAGGGTGTTCACCAGGAGCTGGCCGAAGGAAACGCCGCCCTTTCCTTCTGGATTAGGTGGTTTGGTCTCCAGCCTCACCCAGTGGGGAATGGGAAGCTGCAATTCCGCTGTGTCCTCAATGGATATGAGGCGGTCATCGTAGGGGATGAACTCTCCCAGGCAGTTCAGGGTGGTGGTCTTACCGCTGCCGGTACCCCCGGAGACCAGGATGTTGGCGGGTTTGACCCGCATCCCCTCCACGGCCAGCCAGATGAAGGCGGCCAGATCCGTGCTCATGGTGCCGAACTTTATGATATCGATTATGGAGAGGGTCTCGGCCTTGAATTTCCTGATGGTGATGGTGGACCCGTCCAGGGAGGCGGGCATGAGGGTAGCGTTTACCCTGGAGCCATCGGGGAGACGGGCGTCCAGGAGGGGGTTGGCGGCATCGATCTTGCGCCCAATGTGCCTGCCCATCCTCTCAATGATCTTCTTGATCTCCTCATCGTTTTTGAATTCTATGTTGGTGGCCATCATACCGTATTTTCTGTGGGCCACATAAACGGGGCGCTCGAATCCTATGACCATGACCTCTTCAAGGTCGTCGTCAGCCAGGAGGAAGTCCAGGAGCCCATAACCCACCATGTCCGAGACAATCATGTCGGCCATCAGGATGAGCTTTCTCTCCTCCGGGATCTCAGTGGTGCCCGATGCCTCCAGGAAGTCCACCAGCCTCCGGAGGATCTCGGTCTGGATCTCCTTGCGGATCTCGGCCTGGGTCTTTCTCTCGAAGCTGATTTGGAGATCGGTGATGGCAGTGTCCAGGACCTGCTGCATGATCCTGCTCTCACTTTCCGACAGCTCAGGAAGCTTGACTTTATAGATTCGCTCCTTGTCCTCCTCGATTATCTCGAAGTTGTCACCAGATTCTATAATTGTCATCTTGCCCTCAATATCCCATCAACCCCTAGGGTTAAAAATCTTTCTGTCGGTGTGGGTAATTTGATTCGCCTCTACCCCCACCAGTACCTCGGAGCTACCTGGTCAGTATCTTGATTATATCGCCCTTCTCAAGCTCCTTGTCGCTGGCGATCTTTCGTTTGCTCCTGGCGTCCAGGGCGCCGATGAAGGCCTCCCCTATCTCGGTGTGGATCCTGTAGGCCAGGTCGCGGGGGGTGGAGCCCCGGGGCATGATGTAGGCGTCAGGGAGGACGTTGCCATCCTTGTCGGCAAGTTTTGTCTCGTCCTCCACGGGGTAGACCACAATCCTGTCCAGCACCTCGAAGATGGCGGTATTTATGCATTCCTGGACCCCGGTGGAGCCGAAGCGGGAGAAGACGTTACTGTCGATGATCTCCAGGCCCTTCTTCTGCCTCTCCGACAGTTTGCTCCCGTCCACGACCTCGAACCCCTCGTCCCCGGGGATATATTCGATAGCCCCTTCCTTTGCCAGGGTGACCAGGAGGTACTCGGCCATGGAGCTTACCGGGATGACCTTCATCTGGGGAAACTCCTCCCTGAGGCGCTGGATGTTCTCTGCCGAGGCCTCCACATCTGCCTTGTTGGCCGCAATTATCATGGGCTTGGAGTTCTTCCGGAGGGCCCGGGTAAACTCGAACAATCCATCATCCCCCCAGGATGTCAGGTCCTGGGGATCCAGCCCGGTGTCCTTGAGGGACTGGGAGACCTCCTTCTCCCTGAATCCCAGGCCCACAAAGGTCTCTGAGAAAAATCTTACAAAGTCGGCCTTCTCCCCCTTGGCCTTCCGGGCCATCTTGTCCCAGTTCCTCTTGAAGATGGAGAAGAACCACTTCTCGATCTCCTCCTCAAGGAACCTCACATCCTCAACGGGATCGTGGGTCCCTGGTGCCACGGGGTTCCCCTCGGCATCGGTGGCCCCGGCGGCATCCACCACATGAATGAGGGCCGAAGCCTGCCGCAGGTCGTCCAGGAACTTGTTCCCCAGCCCCTTCCCCTGATGGGCATCCGGCACCAGGCCCGCAACGTCTATCATGTCCACGGGGACGAACCGGGAGCCCCTTATACAACGGGAGTTTTTAGGGGCGCAGGTCACCCCGAAGTCAGTGCAGGGGCAGGGGACCCGAACAAAACCAACGGCCTTATTGGCATCAACGGTGGTGAAGGGATAGGCGGCCATCTCGGCCCTGGAGAGGGTCGCGGCATTAAACAGGGTGGACTTCCCTACATTGGGCTTGCCCACTACGCCGATCTCCATTATCCTTCTTCCCTGCCTTCAAGTTCCATGCCTCTCTTTAGAAGCTGTTTCACCGAGTCTGCCAGCTCTCCCTCTTCCTGGGATTCATTTGCCGTCTCTGCTTCATGGCTATTTTCAATTCCCATCTTCATCTCTCCCATCTCAGCCACTACAATCCCCATGGTCTCTAGGAGGGAGTACATCTTCTTGCTCTGATAGAAATTGTAGACCAGACTTGCCAGGATGAGAAAGTACAGACCCACGAAATTCAGCATCAATAGGGGCTCATTTACATCAAACATTCTAAACCACCCTGCTATTATATTCCATCGGCGGCCCCATATATATCTTACGATTTTTATTGGCTCAACCTGAGCCTTGCCAGCCCGTCCGCTGTGAGGAATATTCCAATGACTATCAGCCCCATGGAATAGGTCTGGGCCTCCCCCAGGTTGTTTACCAGGGCGAAGGTCTTGGCCACCACAAGGGCCGATGTGGGGTCCACCATGTTGAGCCCCTGTTCAATCTTTCTCTCCAGGTCAAAATAGATGAGCCCTCCCAGGATGGACAGGCCACAGCCCACTATGACCTCGAAGGAGTTGAACATGTACTTGAGCATGGTCTATAATTCTTCCCCGGCTCTATATGAAATTTTGGTTATGTTACCGAAAAATCGTCCTGTATGGACCGTGCCTTGAAGGAAATGCTCTATAGACAGGGATACCGGGTGGTGGGCTCCCACTCGGCGGTCAAGACCTGCCACTGGACCAAGGAGAGCCTTTTGAAGGGCCGGACCTGCTACAAGGAGAAGTTCTATGGCATCAGGAGCCACCGCTGCCTCCAGATGACCCCTGCCGTGGCCTGGTGCCAGCACTCCTGTCTCTTCTGCTGGCGGCCTGTGGAGCATTCCCTGGGGACCTCCATGGACACCCATATAGACGACCCGGCATCCATAGTGGAGGGTGTCATCGACCAGCAGAGGAAGCTCCTGAGCGGTTACTGGGGAGAGGAGAGGGCAGACAAAAAAAAGGTGGAAGAGGCCATGGACCCCAACCAGGTGGCCATTTCCCTGGCCGGGGAGCCCACCACCTATCCCCGCCTGGCTGAACTCCTGGATGAGTTCCACAGCCGTGGCTTCACCACCTTCCTGGTGACCAACGGCCAGAACCCCCATGCCCTCCAAGACCTGGAGCCCACCCAGCTCTACCTCTCTCTTATTGCGCCCAGCCAGAAGGTCTACCGGAGGATAAACCGGCCCCTCCTCAGGGACGGATGGGAGAGGCTCCTGGAAAGTGTGGACCTTATGGGGGAAAAGAAGGGCCGGACGGTGGTGCGGCTGACCCTGGTCAGGGGCTACAACCTGGAGATCCCGGAGGAGTTCGCGCCCCTTATCAAGAGGGCAAGGCCCGATTTTATCGAGGCCAAGGGATATGTCCACGTGGGGTATTCGAGGAAACGCCTGGAAAGGGAGGATATGCCCACCTTCCAGGAGGTGCTGGACTTCTCAGAGACCCTCTCGAAAAAGGTAAATTATAAGGTGAAGGACCACTCAAGGGATAGCAAGGTTGTACTCCTGAGCAGGTGAGCAGATGGAATTGAACGGGCTTATCAACGAAGTGAAGAAGGAGCTGGACATCAAGGATAGGAGGAGGGAGGAGGTCTTTGCCCTGGCCAGGGAGGTCAGGAGGGTATCCACCAAGGCCATCAGGGAGATACATAAGGGCAATTTCGAGATGGCTAGGGAGTTGATAGATGATGCCGGTCAGAAGTTGAAGGGGCTTTCCACCGAAGATACAAACTTCAGCTTCCTCCAGGAGGCCATCCAGGAGTACTGTGAGGCCGCCATGGTCTATGCATTTTTGAAAGGGGAGGAGGTCCCCTCCTATAAGGACCTGAGGGTCCCCATCGAGGGGTATGTCCTGGGCCTGGCCGATACCATTGGGGAGCTGCGCAGGCACATCCTCGACATCATCCGCAGGGATAGGGCCGATGATGTGGAATACTACCTGGACCTCATGGACGAGATCGCCCATGGTATCATGACCCTGGATTATCCTGCCGCCATCCTTCCCATAAGGAGAAAACAGGATATTGCAAGGATCCTCCTGGAGAAAACCAGGGGGGACGTGACCCTGGCCCTGAAGCTCTCCCAGTGCAGGCCGGAGTGATGGGCCTCTCCCTTGCCCTTTAATTGTAGACATGGGGGGTTCCAACCACAGAAAGTTTTAAGACCGATGGGGGGTGCTATTGTTATCAAGAGAGTTGACAACATGGAAAAAGAATCCATTATGAAGGACCTTGAAAAGCTGGGTTTGACCAGGGCTGAGTCCAGGGTCTACCTGCTCCTCATGAAACACGGCACCGTGGCGGCAGGGGACCTTGCAAAGATCTCAGGGTATTCAAGGCCAAAGGTCTATCAGATACTGGACAAGCTCCTGACCCTGGGCCTTGTTGAGTCCTTCCCGGGCAGGCCGATAAAATTCAGGGCCTTTGACCCCAGGGTCTCCATGCCCACCCTCTTCTCAGCCAAGAGGGCCGAGCTGGAGGGCCTGGAAGAGGGTCTGACAACGGCCTTGAGGGACTACTTCCAGGAGGTCCCCTCCAGGGAGAGCCAGGTCTTCATCAACCAGGGTCTGGCCAGGTCCATTACCAAGTACTGCGAGCTGGTAAAGGGGGCAGAGCTGGAGGTCTATACCATCCTGGGCTGGGTCTCCAGGACCGAGGCCAAGACCATGTACTATGCCTTCAGGGAGGCCAGGGACAAGGGGGCCACAGTCCATATCATGTGGTACGACAACCAGTTCTACCTGGACCAGGTGGGGGGCGAGTGGGTGGACAGGTTCGCCGGCATCGCCGACGAGTTCCGCCTCCTGACCCCTGAGAAGGCCCCCATCAAGAATCCGCCCACCAAGATGCTGCTGGTGGACGACCACAGCGCATATATTGCCGTGGGGGACTACATCGACGACGGCACCTTGAAGGACGTGATATCCGTCCACTACCACAACGTCTCTGCCCTTACCCAGGTGATGAAAAAGCTGGCCCTCCAGATTTTCGAATCCCTCCAGGGAGGTGGAAGATGAACATCATCGAGACCCGGGAACTGACCAAGGAGTTCAACGGCCTCACCGCCGTGGACCGGGTCAGCTTCTCGGTGAAAAAAGGT
>CAZHQS010000094.1:0-7061 GCA_964534545.1 Candidatus Hydrothermarchaeota archaeon | reverse complement strand
GCTCTAATCCTTTTTCCTGGAACCCCCTGGTGCCCATTCGGCTGGGGTCCCTGGACGGACACGGCCACGGGATGTGCGGCATGGGCCACCATGAGCACGATGAGGAGAAGAGCCCCCTCGACATCCTCAATGAGAGGTATGCCGGGGGCGAGATAACCAGAGAGCAGTATCTGGATATGAAGAGAGAGATAATGAGGTGAAGACGGGGTTTGATATCCATGGCAAAAGATTCCCATGAGAAGTACGAAAAGTTCCATGCCTCGGTCTACGAAGGGGAAGGTGTGTTCGACAGGAAAACGGCCCATCTCATCTGCCTCGCCGCCGCCCTCGGTGCCGGATGCGAGTTCTGCACAAGATATGCCATCTCGATGCTCAAAAAAAGCGGTGCCACAAAAGAAGAGGTCGACGAGGTGGTGGCCATCGCCATGACCGTGGGTGCAAGCAGGATCAAGATCGAGGCCATGGAGGCAGAAGAGGCGGTAGAGGAGAACCCGGACGTGGAATGTCCCATATGCGGCATCTCCGGGACCGGGGAGAATATCTGCGGCGGGGATTGAATGGCTGAAGAGTTCCACTGCAACTGCATCTCCTGCGGGAAGCTGCCGAAACAGGAGGAAGGCGCCCTCGACCTCTGGGCCGAGACCCCCAAGGGGATGCTCTGCGAGGAGTGCTGGAAGAAGGGAATGGAGATACTAGACGCCTCCAGGATACCGATGGGAGAGCGCCATGACGAAAAACAACCCTTCTGCTGCTTCTGCGTCCTCTGTGCCAGGACACCCCCCGACCCCGAGATAAAGATATGGGTGGAGACCGGGAGGGGCTGCCTCTGCGAGATATGCCTCAAGCGGCTTGCACGGGAAGGCGTTGAACGAGAGATCAAAAAGATTATGGAGGAATGAGATATGACGGTTGAAATCCAGATCTTCGTGACCCCCACCTGTCCGAGCTGTCAGCCGGCCTTCGACCGGACCGACAAGGTAGTGGAGGAGATCAAAAAGGAGATCGGTGCAACGATAGAGGTCAAAAAGATCGATGTGACGGAAAAGGGCAACCTGAAGACGGCGCTGAGATACAACGTCAAGACCGTTCCGACCATTGTGGTGGGCGGCAGGGATATAATCCAGGGTGTCCCGGACAGGGACGAGCTGCTGGAGACGGTGAGGCGGTATCTGTAACATTCAGGAGATGACAGGCATGAAAATTGAGTTACTGTATTTCGACGGGTGCCCGTCATGGAAGAGGACCCTTAAGGACCTGAGGGAGGTCATGGAGGAGATGGGAATAGACGATGAAATCGAGATGATAGAGATAAAGACAGATGAGGACGTCCAGAGGCACAGATTCCTGGGTTCGCCCTCTATTCGGGTGAACGGCCGCGACATCGAGGAGAGGATGGCAAACGATACGGATTACAATATGAGGTGCAGGGTATACCGCAACGACCTGATGTTCCAGGGTTGGCCTTCAAAGGATATGTTAAGGGACGCCCTGGGGTGACTGCCTTCATTCGAGGGAGTTCCCGAAGACACCTTTTCCGACGTAAAACCCTTCTCCCAGGGTAAGTATTTCATGCTCCCCATGCTGAATTTCCTCGAAATCCTTGACATGCTCTCCATGAAGAAAGACAAGGGTGGTGCACAGGGTTGTGGCGGCATGCTTCCCGCACTCGAATCCTGCGAATACAACAACGTCCTCCGGTTCTGAATGCATAACTTCTCCGTTTCCAACTACGATTTCGATATCCTCGCCACAGTAGGCACAGGCCGAGTCAATCTTCACATCCTCCCCAAACATGAATGGGATGCCAAGGGCATCGATGGCGCACATGGCAAAGGTCGTCTGGCCATCGGAGAAGGTCACCTGGAAATCGGTAGGAGTGTTCGAGAAGGGATAGGCCCCTGAGACTTCACCATCCTTCAGGTAAATTATATCCCGGCTATCGAGGGTCTCCAAGATTTGATCGATATCACCCAGTCCCGTTCCTAACTCATCTCTTGTTGGAGCCCTACCGACCTTACGGAAATGCTCTAAGATGAGCCTCCTAACCCTCTCTTCATCCTCTTCAAGGGGTTTGGTCTTCCCCCTCAAGTCAAGGCTCTTGTTAATCAAATTAAGAAGGGAATTGGCCTTCTCTGTCGATAACGGTTTCATCCTGCAATACTTTGGTTCAAGGTTTCCATAAACCTTTCGATTTTGAGTTCATCTTCTCGCTGGGGAGCGGCCATCTAGGCCACTCCTTTTTGACTTAAGCGACGGATAATCAATCTCACACCACTCTCCGATGGGGCACCGCCTCACTGCTTACCGATTCCGTCCAAAGAGTAAAATCTGACTTCAGACCGGAGAAGGGTCTCCCGTTAGAATCCCTCTTATCGCATCCGGTAACCTTTTTATCGCAAAACCAAACGTCCCTTTGCGCCGACGCTCCCTCTCGCGCATTTCGATATCGCCCTGCCAGCCACCGGTCCTGAGGAAATACTCTGCCAGGTTGTAAAAGGCCCGGGTGCTGTGGTCCTCCGGGGCATACGTGACCACCGGGAGGTCCTTGTTGTTAGCCTCCTCGATCTTCCGCGAGTAGGGTATCTCGCCCACCACGGGGAGTTTAAGTTCCCTTTTCACCCGCTCTGCCTCGAATCTGTCCACCACCGAGTTGGCAATTGCTCCCCTCACGACCACCCTCTCTGTACCCAGCCTGGAAAGGGTCTCCTTGTTGAGGGTCTCGACGAGCTCCTGGGCAGCCCTAAGGGAGTGGGTGAGTGGGTGGGTGACCACGTAGGCGTCGGTGGTCCAGGACAGGAGCAGGTGCTCCTTGGCCTTTCCGGCGGGCATGTCGAAGAGAACCAGGGCGGCTCCCTTGAAGTATTCCATGAGCATCTGGAGCTTTGGAGCAATCTTCCTGGCCTCTGTTCTGGGGAAGAGTTCCGCCCCCCGGATATTGGGTGCCACCAGGAGGTTGTCGGCCATCTGGGACCTGACGACTATGGCCTCCGGTACCATCTCCGGCTCCCTGAAGAAGTCGAACAGATCATGCCGGGGAAGGGTAGCAGGATTCGCCAGGAAGCTGGTAGTCCTGCTACTGGGGTCGGCGTCGATGACCACCACCTCGCTCCCGGGGACCGTTAGAGCTGCCGCCACCGCCGTGTTGACGGTGACGGTTGTCTTGCCCGTCCCCCCTTTGTTGGAGAACAAGGATACTACATTTCTCGCCCTCGGCATAACTTCCACCAGAAGACCGGGGAAATAGGGAGTATATAAAGGGCACCACATTCCTTCTGGTAGCTACCGCTAAAAACAGATGAACACTTCTTTAAATACCCCCTGTTCTTCCAGCTCCGCGATGGTCATCATAGCCAAGGAGTTTGCCCCTGAAGATTCTTTTGAAGAAATTCTGAAAGAGGTGGAGCGGGACCCCAGGAGTGCGTGCTTGAGACACCAGCCGCGGTCTATACCCTCAAGCCCAGGGCCGTAAACCGCCTCCTTCGTCTCTCGGAAAGGTTCAGGGATACAAACGTCTCACCCCTCCTAAGGGAAAGGGGTCCGGGTTGCGAGGGTTGCGTCGGCGAGAGGGAGAGGTCGGTCTTTATGGCCATCTCGGCCATGCGGAGGGGGAGGGCGTCGGAATCAAAGGAGATACTCAAGGACATACCCTTCAGGGACCTACCCCAGTGCGACAGGTGCCGGACGGATACCCTCAGGGTCTTGAAGCCCTTGTTAGAGGCCGCCGACCTCGTCAGCCTGAGGGTGGAGGACTTCACCCGGACGCCCGTCATAACCTCCTTCACCAAGGATGTTCCCCAAGGCGCCATGGTGGACAAAGAATACCATGTCCCAGTACCGGGGGGCACGAGTTTCGTGGTACGTCTTCTCAGTTCCCCGGGCGGATACTACTACGACCCGGTCCTCCCGGTGGAAACCCTCCGGGTGAAAGACAGGATTGCCCTGAACAAACTGACCCGGGCCCTCGCCGGTTCGGCCAAGCCTCCAGAGGAGAAGGCTGGGGAACTTCTGGCCAACTCAGGGCGAGAATCCAGCATGATCGCGTCCATCGTTGAGAACTTCATCAACGGTCTCGGCGACCTGCAGTATCTAATCCACGACAAAAACCTCACCGATATCTACGTCTATCCCTCCGGTGTGGTGGAGGTCTCCACCCGGGACCGCGACCTGAAGTGCACGCTGAGGTTCACCTCCAGGGGGCTTGAGAATCTGGCCTCGGCTTACAGGAGGCTCACTGGGGAGTACTTCTACGAGACAGACCCCTTGAGCACCTACTTCTGGGCGGAGCACAACTGCCGCATCAGCGCGGTTGGGTATTCCGGCAACTACACCGGCCGACCGGACTTCGCGGTGCGGATATGGCCTGAGAGGCCGTGGCACATCCTTGACTTGGTCCACAGGAAGGCCCTGGACTTCGAGACTGCGGCCCTGCTCACCGCCGGGGCGAACCTGGGGGCAGGAACGATTCTCGGCGGGGGGCGGGGCAGCGGGAAGTCCACGATGCTCCAGACCTTCATGTTCATGATACCAAAGAGCCGGCGGAAGATAGCCCTGATGACCGCCCGGGAACTCCACAGGTGGTTCGGCGAGCACGGGTTCAGGATAAGCGAGATGCGGGTCCACACGGGCGAGGAGGTATCGGCCCAGGGGGTGCCAATCGCCAGGGCGGTGAAGCAGATGCTGGTCCATGGAGAAAGTGCCTATGTCATATTCAACGAGATCAAGTACAGGGAGGAGGTCGTGCCCTTCTTCACCGCGGCAGCGGCGGCGGGGATGAGCGCCATCCTCACCACCATGCACGCCGACAATGCCGAAGGGGTTGTCCAGAGGCTGGCCATCGATTTCCAGCTGCCCCTCACCGCTCTCCGGACCATCCGCTGGGTGCCGGTGGCAACCCTCGATCAGAAGGCCGGTTCGGTCTTCAAGCGGCGAGTTCTGGGCGAGGTTGCCGAGGTCCTTCCCTTCCGGGCCGACCCGATTGAAGAGGGGAAGGTGAAGCAGCTCATACGCTACGACCATAGAAAGGAAAGATGGGAATACGCAGGCGTTGAGGAGGTCACCGACGAGAACCTCGCTGACTTCGTAAGGGAATCGGAATTCCTTACACGGGAAGGCGAATCCAGGGGACTGGACCCCTCCGGGCTCGCAGAGTACATCCTGCTCTTCCGAGATGCCTATCGGGAGGTGTACAACATGCACCAGGGACCACCGGATTCGGACATGTTCTCAACCTACATGGAGTGCCTTTTCAGGTCCTTCCCGGAGGAGGGGTTCACCGGCAGAGAAAGGCAGGAGATACTCAGGCGGTGGAGGGTTTGCATCAACAGCTAGCCAGGCTGTACGCGGCACTGCCCTCCCCAGGACGGGCGGGTATCGAGTCCGGCCTGGGGGTGCAGAAACGCCTCTACACCCTTCCAGAGGACTTGGAGGAGCGGGCGGTCACCGCAGGGGCAGCCGTTTTCCTGCCCCTCCTGACAGTAGCATGGCTCGCTGGAGATATCAGCCTCTATATCGTTGCTATGGTGGCAGGAGTCGTCGTAACCGGCTCGCTCCTACTCCTGCCCAAGGCTGTGTTCAGCATCGAGAGAAACATCGCCGTCCAGGACACCATCACGTTCTTCATCCACTTCCTAACCGCAGTGGAGCACATGAACCTCGAGAGGGCGTACCGTGGGGCCGTCGAGAACCTCGGCACGAGGCCCTACAGGGTGGGCTGGTCCAAACTGGTGACCCACGAATTCCGGGACATCCCCCGGGTTATCGGTTTCCTGGCAGAAGACATGCGAACGTACTCGGAGCACCTGTACGTGGCCCTGATGACCCTGGCCAACGAGTTCAAGAAACCCAGACCCGACCTGGACAGGGTCCTGGAGGAAACCATGGGGTCCATCAGGATGGTATCCGAGACCCAGTTCGAGGTGTTCCTATCCAAGGTGGGGCTGGTATCCGTGATCTTCATCATCGTCCCTTTTACCAGCTTCCTGCTGGTGCCCGTGGGGGCCTCCTTTGCAGGTGACGGGCTGAACACGGCCTTTGCGGCGGCGGGTCTCGTCTCCATCTCGGCGGCGTTTCTGGCCAGTCTGTATCTTGTCTGTTACATACCTCCCCACCTGAGCATCCTTACCCGGGAGCCTTCCCAGGGGGCCGTCCTACGTGAGTGTGGAGATGGAACCAGGAAAGACACGGACAAGAGGACGGCCTGTATCGTCATCTTAATTGTACTGGTATCAGCGCTACATCCGGTGGCAAGCCTTTTGGTAGGGGCAGGTCTGACGGTGCATTTCCTCCGGCCAAGCTGCATGTCCCGGTACGTCGAGGGGATGCGGAAAGAGCTCTGGGAACTTCCAGTTTTTCTGCGAGAGTTGTCCTTCGAGCTACTGAGGCACAATCCCCTCGAAACCGCCCTGGAGCGGGGTACCGTCGCCGCAGGATTCAGGTCGGCTCTCCGCCGGGGTAGGGTAGTCGAGGAGATGCCGGAGAAGACCTTCATGACGGTCCAAGCCGTCATCGACCGGCTGGGCCGCTCGGGCACTGCCCTGGCCAGGTCTCTTGGAACCCTGAACAGGTACATCAGCAAGACCCAGGATTATCGCGACATGGTATCCAGCAAGCTCGGGGACGCTAGGACCAACCTGTCGTTCGTGTTCTGGTTCCTCCCGGTGGTGGTGATGGTATCCATCGCGGTGTTCAAATTCCTGATGGACCTCCTGGAGCGAATGGAAGGGGTCGGCGGTAGCATGCTGGGCATGGGTTTCTCCAATATCGTAGGTACCGACATAAACCTGCACCTAGTGCTCGCGGTGGCGACGCTTTCCCTGGTGGGCTGCTTCTCCTTGACCGCTGGCCTCGTGGCGCTGTGCGAGGATGTGGTCTACCTCCGGAAAGTCGAAGAATTGGTCCCAAAAATTGGGCTGGGACTCGCCATCTACGGGCTGGGCGGGACCGCCCTGTTATGGCTGTAAATTAGCCCAATAATATGCTGTGTCGCATTAGTAAGTGATATATCTGCACGGCACTATCGCAAAATCCAGTGAAATCTAGGTTTTTTCGCCTGTAAAAATGTC
>CAZHQS010000093.1:0-7073 GCA_964534545.1 Candidatus Hydrothermarchaeota archaeon | reverse complement strand
GATTTCCTCATGAGATAAAATCAAACTTTAGACGATCTTGAAACACGACCAATATTTATTTAAGATAAAAGACCATATTCCTAAAAGGTGATTGAATGACTGTTTGTTTTATCCCCACGGTAGGCCCCAACGAGTGGCTCATTGTCCTTATAATCATCCTCCTTTTGTTCGGGGGTTCCAAGGTTCCTGAGCTGGCCAGGTCCCTGGGCAAGGCAAAGACCGAGTTCAAGAAGGGGATGGAGGAGGAATCCAAGGAGCCCCGGGAATCGGAAGAGAAAAAGAAGGAAGCAGAATAAAACCTGTAGGTGGTATTGTTGACCGTCGGTACCCCGGAGATGATGGTTATATTTGTCCTGGCCCTCCTTCTCTTCGGACCCAAGAAGCTTCCCGAGTTGGCCAAGTCCCTTGGGACCGCGGTGGGGGAGTACCACAAGGCTGTGAGGGAGTTCCAGCGGGAGTCCTTGAAACAGGACTTCAAGCTCGACGAGCTTAAAAAGGACGCGTACCTCTCCCGGGAACTGGTGGATCTGGCAAAGGAGTTCGGTATATCCACCAAGGATAAATCCCAGGTGGACATCCTAAGGGAGATCAAAGAGAAGACAAAGGCGGCGAAGTAAGTGGAGAATGCCCCCATTGAGGACCGGGAAGCTCCCATTGAAGAGCACCTGGCCGAGGCGTCAAGACGGTTGATCATCGTCCTCTCTGGGATGCTCGTCACCACCCTCCTGATCTTCCCCTTCTCTGGAGACATCATCCACCTGCTGAAGGATTATCTCCTGCCCCAGGGGACAACGGTCATGGTCCTCAACCCCATGGAGTTTATCTATTCCAGGTTCCAGATATCTCTGGCCCTTGGCTTTGCCTTCCTTCTGCCACTGGTCCTCTACGAAACCTTCCAGTTCATGAGGCCGGGGCTCATGCCTGGTGAAAGGAGGTTCTTTCTCCAGTTTTTTCCCCTGTCCTTCCTGTTCTTTGTCATGGGAGCGGCCTTCTCCTACGTGGTCCTGATGCCCATATCCATGCGCTTCTTAGTTGGTTACGCCGGAGAGACAGCAGAACCCATGCTGGTCCTGGGCAGGTTTGTATCCTTTGTGGCCTTCATGCTGACCCTGGTAGGCCTCATATTTCAGCTCCCCCTCCTTGTGTCCCTGTTGATTAAAGGGGGGCTTGTGAAAAGGGAGGACCTGAAGAGGAGGAGGAAGGTGGTCTATGCGGCGGTATTGGTCCTGGGGATGATCTTCTCCCCTGACCCCACCCCGGTGACCCCCATCCTGATATCCTTAACCCTCATCATCGTCTATGAGATTAGTATCATCTACACAAGGATCCTCTGACCCTACAGGAGTCTCCTGACCCTGGCCTCCAGGGCTGGTCTGGGTAGGGCTCCTACCACCCGGTCCACATGCCGCCCCTCTTTGAAGAACAGGAGGGTGGGGATGCTCATGGCCTGGTAGCGCATGGCAGAGCGCTGGTTCCGGTCCACGTCCAGCTTGGCGAAGGCCACCTTTCCCGCGTAATCCTTCGCCAGGGAGTCTATCACCGGGGCGACCATCCTGCAGGGCTGACACCAGGTGGCCCAGAAGTCCACCACCAGGGCGGGGTATTTCCGTATCGCCTCCTCCAGGGTGGCATCAGTGACCTCGAAGGGGGTGGAGGGCATCTCTGGGCCTTGAGCCTTCTTCATCATCTCTGCCAGCTTTTTTCTTTTGATCTCTTCCAACTCATCCATTTCCCATCACCTCCTGGAGGGCTGCAGCCAACTCATCCTTTTCGGTCTGGCCCACATAGGTCCTGTAGACCCTGCCCTGCCTGTCGAAAACCACCAGGGTGGGCACCGTGTTTCGGGGATTGTACTGGTTGATGATACCGGGGTACTGGTCCACGTCGATGGAGAGGACCACCGCGGTGCCTTCGTACTCCTCCTTCAGGTCCTCCATTATAGGCGCCTGGAACTTGCAGGGGGTGCACCAGGTGGCGTAGAGGTCCAGGAGCACGGGCTTTCCTGAGCCGAGGGCCGCCTCCAGGTCTTCCAGGGTATCGGACCGGGTGATCCCTGCTCCGGTGCAGCCCGCCAGGAGAACCAGGAGTCCGGTTATCAGAATTTTTGACTTCATCGACAGATAGATTTATATTTCACGAGTTCAACAAAATTGAACATGCATGAAGCCAGGAGTATCATCTGCGCATCAGAGCCCAGGGCTGAGCAGGTCATGCAGTGCCTTTTGGGTATTAGGGACCTGGAGATTGAGGCCTATTTCGAACTGCTAAAAGCCCCGGGAACCCCTCAGGACCTGGCAGAGAGGATGGGGAGGTCCAGGAGCCTTGTCCAGCGAGCTTTGCAGAATCTCGTAAGCTATGGTCTCGCCCACAGAGCCACCCTGAAGAAGACCAGGGGGAGGGCCTTTGAGTACTCCGCTGTGTCGAAGGAGGAGACCAAGAAGATCTTGAAGGCGGCCTTCAAGGAGTGGTCCAGGGCGGTGGAGGCTGCAATAGAGAAGCTGTGAAATTAACCGTGCAGTTGAGGCATCACGGATGCTGATTGGACACATCGGAGGAGCATTGCACGATACTTTTTGCGCCCCGCGCATAGCGACAAGACTTGATTCAACCCCGGAACAGTTACTGTCTTAGGGCAAAAATGCTCGAAGTGTGATTTCAAAAATAGCAAAATAAAAAAAAGTTGGGGGGATTTACCCCCTGTATAGCTACTTCTTCAGTGCCCCTCTTCTCCCTCGGGGACCTGCCAGGGCAGGAGCCAGTTGACTATGGGGAAGACCACGAAGGGCACCGACATAATGGCTGCCGCCACCAGCCAGCTCTCCCTCTGCCAGAAGAAGGGGGGAGAGTAGGTCAAAAACCCTGCCAGGCTCTTGGAGAAGAGCTGGCCGCCGATGACCACGTCCCAGCGCATGGAGAAGATCCCGAACTGGAACAGGGCAGCGGCCACCATGGCCCTTGTAAGCCCCACCTTGCCAACGCCCCTTGCACCAATCAGCAGGAGCCAGGGGATGATACCGCCAAGGAGCCATTCCCCACCGATGTAGGTGAAGGCCAGCTTCTCGTGGAGCACCGTCTCGATGGCATGGACTGACTCGAATTTTGTGTAGGCGATGTAGATGTAGCTTACAAAGTGGAAGGCCAAATCCAGGGCGAAGAAGTACCACAGAGCCTGGCCCAGGCTGTGCATGGCATCCCTATCTATCCTCTGTCTCGATAGGGTGGCCACTATGGGGTAGAAGAGCATCAGGAGGGCTATACCCGATACCACCGCCGAGACCAGGAAGATGAAGGGCTGCAGGGGCGTGGCCCAGTAGGGATTTGCCTTCACCGACCCGAAGATGAACCCGACATAGCCGTGGAGGAAACATGCCATCGGGATACCGATGACGGCCAGCTTGTAACTCATCCGATGGTCAGCAGCCAGGGCCTCGGGGGATCTGTCCCTGGTCCCCACAATGGTGAGGAGCCTTCCGATGAGCCTCTTAAGACCCTTGCCCTTTTCTGCATACTCTATAAAGGTGGTCCGGTACACGAAGAATATCTCCATGATCACTATAATGAAATAGCTCAGGTAGATGTATCCGAAACCAGCCATGGCCGATGTGAAGTTCGGGGTCAGGAAGATGTTTGTACCCCGCAGAGGCTGGGCCAGATGAGCCTGCAAGGGCATGGGGGTAGCGATTAGCAGACACGCTGAAAGGACCAGGGCGAGCCTGGATACCGGCTTGAGCTGCTGCCTCCCGAAGACGTGGTAGAGGGCCGAAGCGATAAAGGCCCCTGCCACCAGTCCTGTGATGTAGGGATAGAGGACGATGAGGACCTCCCAGTTCACGAACTCATTGGGGAAGACGTAACCCGTCACGTGTCCAGCAGTGTGCTCGGGATAGAATTGGAATTGGGGCATCTATCTCACCTCCTTGTCCAGGCCCACATAGTAGACTGCGGGCTTGGTGCCGAGTTCTGGGTGCAGTACCCCCACCCTCTTGGTCTTTAATACCTCTCTTACAGTACTCGTTTCATCTGACAGGTCCCCGAAGCTCCTGGCACCGGTGGGGCATGCCTGGACGCATGCGGGTTTCATACCCTTGCTGATCCTGTGGTAGCACCAAGTGCACTTGTCTGCCACATGGACCTCGGGATGGATGAACCTGGCCTTGTAGGGGCATGCCTGGATGCAGTAGCTGCAACCGATGCACCACTTACGGTTCACCAGGACCACTCCGTCCTTGGTCTTGTAGGTTGCTCCAACCGGACAGACCTGGACACATGGGGGCTCCTTGCACTGGTTGCAGAGTTTGGGGACGAAGAAGGCCTTCTCGTCTTTTCCATACTCCACATCGTTGAACCCGTCAAAGCCTCCGTTGGGGGACTCTATGGTGACCTGGCCGTCGGGTTTGACCCTGTAGCTTTCCACCCATGTCCTGTAGACGTGGTGGTCCTCGGGCACGTGGTTCTCTTTCTTGCAGGCCTTCACACAGTTGCCGCATCCGATGCATTTATAGGTATCCACCACATAGGCCCAGCCCTTATTCCCTGCCCCCTCCTCTGGATGTGAGGCCTGGACGATGCCTCTGGCCGTAAGTCCCAGGGTCAGGGCCGTCACACTCTTCATGAATCTCCGTCTTGTAATCATTCTCAATCACCTCACGGGGCATGGGCGTTATGGCAGTTCACACAGTCCGCCTTTCCGCCGTGCTTGCTCAGGTCCTGGGTGGGCACCGCGGTCCTGGGACCCACATCAGGGTTACCTATCTCCTTATGGCAGAGGCCGCAGAAGTCCCGTGTCCCCTCGACGGCGGGCTTGGTTGCCGCCTTGGCCTCCTTACCCTTTGCTTCCAGGTGCTTCAAAGCAGGGCCGTGACAGGTCTCGCAGGAGACACCGGGTCTTACGTTATCCAAGGCTATGTTGCCATCCGGCCCCTCCCATTCCACGGGACCGTGGCCCCCCGAGTACCAATCGCCATACACGTCGTCGTGGCAATTGGCACAGGTGTCCCCGTATTCGTTACCGTTTGAATAGGTTAGGGGCCAATTCTTCCAAAATTCCGCATTCTTTTCCTGGGAATAGGTATCGCCGAGCACCCCGGGTGTAAGGACAAAGGCCCTTATCCCGACAACGGCTACGACGAAGATTAACAGTGCGATTGCTACTCGTCCTACATGACCTACCATTATTTCACCTTCCTCTTTTAGGATAATATCTCAGGAGTCAATGTGAATTTTTTATTTATAAAGGTATGGTTGTTTCTCCAATTGTGACAAAAACATACACAACCAACGACTACATTTTTAAGATATTTCTGCGTATTATTGGACGATGAAACTCCTTCATATAACAGACATCCACGGCAGAACGGACCTGCCGGAGGGGCTCCTCCAGGCTGCGCGGACTTCGGATTGCATCCTGATATCAGGGGACATAACCCATTTCGGCCATTATAGTGATGCAGAAGAAATCCTTGCCAAATTGGCTAAATGCAATCGGAGGATCCTTGCAGTGACGGGTAACTGTGATTATCCCGGGGTCCTCGAACGCCTGGAGGACCTGGGGTTTGACCTGGAGGGGAAGGGAATTGCTGTTGAGAACATGGGATTTTTCGGTCTGGGTGGCTCCAATCCTACCCCCTTCAATACCCCCAACGAGATGGGAGAGGACAAGATAAAAGATATCCTTGAGAAAGGCTACCGCTCCATCAGGGACATGCCGGTGAAGGTTCTGGTCTCCCACCCACCGCCCCGGGGCACCCGGTGCGATATCACTGGTTCCGGGGCCCACGCCGGGAGCAGGGCGGTAAGGGATTTCATCCAGGCCAACCAGGTGGATTACTGCCTCTGCGGTCATATCCATGAGGCTAGGTCTCTTGACTATGTCGGGAGGACCCGGGTCATAAATCCGGGGCCCCTGCATATGGGTTATGGGGTAATAGATACTGATAGAGGGGAGGCCACCATCTTCTGAGCTATATTTTTTTATATTAGTTACTATTTTAAGAGTGGTTTGAAGAAGATGAGCGCTAGGAAGTCAATCCATGAGCTAACAGTAGGGGAGGTGATGACAAAGGACGTCATCAGCATAAATATGGACAAGGGACCTGCAGATATCGTCCATACCCTGGACAGGAAGAAGGTCTCCGGTCTGGTGGTGGTGGATTTTGCCGGGGAGGTGGTGGGGGTCATATCGGCCCTGGACGTCTTCAAGCTGATGGAGGATGGGATTTTCCATGAAAACGACCTGAGCGCCGAGGACCTGATGACCCCCTATACCATCATGACCACCCCGGATACCCTCCTGGTAGAGGCTGCCCAGACCATGCTTGAGAGGGGAATCCACCGTCTTATCGTGACCCAGTCGCCCTCAAGGAAAAAGCCTGTGGGTATCATATCATCATCAGACATCATCAGAGAGATCGCAAAGACTCTTTAAGGAAGCTAAAATGGACCTGGTTAAAGAAGCAAAAGAGACTGCATTATACATTTTGATTGGCCTTGTGGCAGCCTTTGTAATAAACACAGGCTTGGGCCATGCCCTGGGTGCCGAAAAGCCCATCATGGCCGTGGTCTCCGACAGCATGGAGCCCACCTTCTACAAGGGTGACCTGGTGGTGGTAAAAGGGGTGGACACCGAGGATATAAAGGTGGGGGACATCATCGTCTTCTACAATCCCTACAGGAACATCCCTGTGGTCCACCGGGTCATAAAGATAGAGAAGAGGGGTTCGGTTACCTACTTCTATACGAAAGGGGACAACAACCTGACAAACCCTCATTCTGACCAGGTTTCAGGTATAGCCCCACCCATCCCAGAAGAGCTGGTGAAGGGCCGGGTGGTAAAGGTCATCCCGAAACTTGGGTGGTTCAGGGTCCTTGTGACAGAGCTCATTTAAGCTTTGCGAACATCGAAGGCCATGGGTGATAAGCATGGACTTGGTCAAGGAAATTAAAGAAACTGTTATTTACATTTTGATAGGGCTGATGGCTGCTTTTGTCATAAACGCCGGCCTGGGCCATGCCCTGGGTACCGAAAAGCCCATCATGGCCGTGGTCTCCGACAGCATGGAGCCCACCTTCTACAA
>CAZHQS010000092.1:3370-7267 GCA_964534545.1 Candidatus Hydrothermarchaeota archaeon | reverse complement strand
ATTTGTAGCCCCTAATCCAAGATAGCGCTGGAAGTACCTTTTCTAACTGCATTAAACCTTCACCTTCTCTCTAATTTAACATGATTTTTTATGAATTAACGAAGTAGCGTACCCAATACTTATATAAAAAGTTTGCTAATTTTATCCAAGATTATTCCAAACATCCTGTACTGCTTCCTGCCTACCAATAATGGATAGGGAATCACGGCTGGTGGTTGGAAGGGAGAACATTCTACGGGGACTCTCTGAAGTGGGCCACGTCCGTCCCGAACCCGATGACCGGCACCATCGGGAGATGTACGGACGGTTATACGTCCAATAAAATCTAGACCCGGCTGGAGATAGAAAAAGAGCAGAGAATATACCTAACCAGCCGACCTGATTCTTTGACAGTCCCTAACTGGCTAATGGGACAAGGCATTTCGGTGGGATATGGTTATATAATAGCGTAAGGGTGAGAAGAGTAATTATGCAAAGGCTGGTCATTGGAATACTGATCTCAATAATTTTAATTGAAGGCTGTTCCCAGGGTACAATTGAGAAGGACCCCTATCTAATAATCGCATCCACCACCAGCACCCAGGACTCCGGGCTCTTTGACCTTCTCAATCCGGCATTCGAACAAAAGACAGGTGCCACAGTCATCGTCATTGCCAAGGGGACCGGGGCCGCCATCCAATATGCCATCGACAAAAATGCAGACCTGATTTTCGTCCATTCCCCAACGGCGGAGGAGAAGTTTGTGGAGGATGGTTATGGCGTCAAGAGGTATGAGGTGATGTACAACGATTTCGTCATTTTAGGGCCTAAAAATGATCCCGCCGGGATCGGAGGCATGGTGGATGTCAGGACCGCCTTTAAGCGGATTGAGGAATCTGGTAAGACCAAGGGGATCAAATTCTTCTCCAGGGGTGACCACTCCGGTACCCACAAAAAGGAGCAGTCCATATGGGATTCCATCGGTATCGTCCCTCAGGGGGAATGGTATGTATCCACTGGGATGGGTATGGGTGAGACCCTCTCAATCACCAATGAGGAACTCGGCTATACTATCTCAGACAGAGGGACCTGGCTGAAAAGAAAGGATACTCTCGATAACCTGCAAGTCGTAGTAGAAGGTCCGGTAAAGGGCGGTGACGAACTGCTCATGAACCCCTACGGTATAATTGCGGTAAACCCCGAATATAACCCTGATGCCAACTATGAACTTGCCATGGAGTATATCGAGTTTGTGACCGGGCCTGAAGGGCAGGATATAATCAGGGATTATAAAATAAACGGCGAGGCCCTCTTCTTTCCAATAGGTAAATAGCATGACGTCCGGCATGAATTCCATTCTGGAAGGTTTCAACCAGGCCCTTTATCTCATCTTCAGCCTTGACCCGTATCTCTTGAGTGTTGTGAAGGTCCAGGCGGTCGTGTCCGGTACGGCCGTTGTCCTAAGTGCTGCGATAGCCCTCCCCCTCGGGGTTATGATTGCCCTGAACAGATTCCCTGGGAGGGATACCCTCAAGACCCTGATAAACACCGGCATGGGCCTTCCCCCTGTGGTGGTGGGTATTTTCGTATACATCCTGTTGTCCAGGAGCGGGCCTCTGGGATTCCTGCACCTTTTAAACACTCCCTCCGCCATGATAATCGCCCAGTTTATCCTGGCCACCCCCATAATCACCGGGATAACCATCTCGGTCATTGAGGCGGTACCCAGGGAGATAAGGGAACTGGTGTGCACCCTGGGGGGAACCGGATGGGATACCGCCCTGGTGATGGTGAGAGAATCCTTTTTCGGCCTCGTAACAGCCGTCCTTGCAGGTTTTGGGAGGGCGGTGGCGGAGGTCGGGGCCATATTTATCGTAGGGGGAGGCATTGTGCATCCAGCCCTTCGTCCAGATGGAACGGTGGTGCAGGAATCTGTTACACGGACCCTGACGGTGGCGGCGGTGGTGGAGACCCGCACCGGCCTTTATGGCAATGCCCTGGCCTACGGGATGATCCTCCTGGGTCTGGCCTTCCTCCTGAATCTTGCCGCTTCCCGGCTGAAAAAGAGGTATCCTCATGGCAGATACGATCTTTGATATATCGGGTCTTTGTAAAAGATTCGGCGAAAAAGATGCCCTGTCAGGAATCAATCTGGAGATTAAAAAAGGGGAGATTTTTGCAATCCTCGGTCCAAGTGGTGCGGGCAAGACCACCCTGCTGCGCATCCTGAATACCCTGGAGGAACCCACCTCCGGCAGGATTTTGATTTACGGCAGGGACGTCTCTTCCATGGATGGGAAGGAACTTACCCGTATCAGGCGGCGCATGGCCCTTCTGATCCAGGGCGCCCCCCTCATGAGCACCACCGTATTCGAAAACGTGGCCTTTCCCCTGAAGGTGAGGGGTCTGGGGAAAAGGGAGATAGAGCAGAAGGTTGAGGAGGCCCTCGGGCTTTTCAACCTCCAGGGCTATCAAAACCGCCGTGCCAGGACCCTCTCTGGTGGGGAAAGGCAGAGGGTGACCTTTGCCATGGCCACGGTCTTCGGCCCCGAGGTACTGCTTCTTGACGAGCCCACCGCCGGCCTTGACCCCCTGAACGAGGCCACGGTGGGGGAGTTCATAACAAAGATGAAGGAGAGGGGTGTCACCATGGTCCTCTCCACCCACAAGCAGGACGAGGCCCTGGCCCTGGCAGACCGCATTGCGGTCATCAGGGAAGGAAGGATCCAGCAGGTCGGCACCCCTGCCGAGATATTTTATAGGCCCAAAACCAGGTTTGTGGCCCGGTTTACTGGGATGAAGAACATCTTCGAGGCCACGGTCACCTCATCGGAGAAGGAAGCAGGTAAAACCCTCCTTGATGTCCAGGGGCAGATGCTTGAGATGGACTATGCGGAGGTCGAGACCGGGTCAAGGGTCTATCTTTGCATCCGCCCTGAGGATGTCATGGTGCTGCGGGAGGACCGGCCGATTAAGCCCATCCATGTGAACCTGGTGGAGGGCACCATCGCCAGAAAGGGCACCAGAGGTAGCTCCATGGAGCGGCTCTGGGTGGATACGTCCATGGGGGAGGTGCTGGTGGACGTGCCCCGGCATGTGGTGGAGGTCATGGGACTGGAGGAAGGAAAGATTGTCAAATTGTCCTTAAAAAGGAAGTCATGTTTCCTGGTAAGGGACTGATAAACTACTGAACTCTATCTCCCGTGGGTTGCCGTAAGGTACCCCACGATTATCTCCACTTCCTCGTCGGTTATAGGAGCACTGACAAAGGAAATAATGGACACGAACAGGTTCCGCATGAACATGGGCGATACGATAGAACGGTTTTGAAGCCATCTTCAAAGAACATATTTATGTTGAAAATGAAGATGTTATCAGACGTGACCTGCCCTTTCTGCGGGACCCTGTGCGATGACATCGAAGTGGTTGTGGTTCAAAACATGATAGAGGAGGTGAGGCACGCCTGCAAGATTGGCACAGCAAAATTTTGAACCTCGGTGGAGAACCCACCGCATCACCCGCCCTCTCATTAGGGAAAACGGGGGATTCAGGGAAGTAGGTACAGAGGAGGCGGTGGATGCAGCCGCCGAAATTCTGTCAAAATCCAAAAAGCCCCTGCTCTATGGCTGGAGTTCTACTGGTACCGAGGCCCACTTGGTTGGGGTAGCCCTGGCAGAGGAGATAGGGGCAGTGGTGGACAATACCGCATCCGTGTGCCAGGACCCCTCCATCCTTGCAATTCAGGACGTGGAGTATCCATCATGTACCCTGGGAGAGGTGAAAAACAGGGCAGACCGAATCATATACTGGGGGGCCAGCCCCATGCATGCCCATCCCTGCCACTTCTCCCGCTATTCCATATCCCCCAGGGGGTATTTCAGGGAAAGGGGTTTCCAAGACAGGACCCTGGTGGTGGAT
>CAZHQS010000092.1:1774-3270 GCA_964534545.1 Candidatus Hydrothermarchaeota archaeon | reverse complement strand
CCCCAGGGGGTATTTCAGGGAAAGGGGTTTCCAAGACAGGACCCTGGTGGTGGATGTCAGGAAGACCGATACCGCCAAGCTCGCCGACATAGTCATCCCCTGCACCCTTGCGGGAATAGAGACAAACGCAAGCTCAGAAAAGTCCTGGAACCGCCAGAAGAGTATATAACGACGAGGAGATCCTTACCATGATTCTGGAAAAGGTAAGGGAGAGTATCCATGGGGAAGGTTAAATATTTATTAAGAAATGTTCAAATTTATTAAAGAAGGTGATACCATATCCATCGATGAACTGGTCAAATGGGTAATCTCCGTGGACAGGCGGATTATTGTCCTTAGGGCCTTCAAGGATGTTTCCCTGGTAAAACCATCCAAGGTTGCAAAGGAGAGCGGGAGATCGGTCACCAACATAGACAGGGCACTTAACGAGATGGTGGCCGAGGGATTGGTGGAGTGTGTTATGCCTGAGAAACACTCCTGGAAGAAGTACATGCTAACCGAGAAGGGAGAGGAGGTCCTGGCGGCCCTTGAAGAGAAGAATCTGCTTTATTCCTGAAAATCTAAAATAAATAAACCCTCTGGATGGAACCAGTTCATTGGTATCACCTGTCTCTCATAACCTCCGTGTTACCCCGGTTCCATTCACCTCCCTCTCCTTTCTCGCATACCGCCAGGGTATTGAAACCCTCGTCCCTGGTGCCCCTGAGAATCTGGAGGGTTGAATGGCTTCCAGGGTCCCTACTGTCAGGTCTTCCAGGTCGTATCCTTCAATGACCTCAGGAATTTCCAGGTTGATGGTCATGTCCCTTCCCCGTCCCACCCACCAGAAACCTGATTCTTCCCAGTTTTTCAAGTCTTCTAAGGACGCCGTATACCTCCAGGGGGTCTGCTTGGATTACCTCGGCCATTTCCAGTAAGTTCCATTTCTTCTTGTGTTCCAACTGCTGGATTACCCTGTCCTCAAGACCCATTTAACCGACCCCAATTTGTCCCGTTCTGCACCTCCCACTGGCCCTTTTCCAGGGCGGCCTTGATCCTGCCCACACAGGCATGTCCCAGGCCATACTTCACGAGGACCTTGTCCACATGGGAGTTCTTATTCTGGATATTCAGCACGTATATGATATCGGCTACCTTCATCCTGACGGTACTGCCGTCGCCTTCTCTTTCCCTGCACCTCTTTTTGGTTTCGCTTCTCTTCCTGTCAGGTTTCGATCTCACTCTTTGCATAAGTTCACCTGGCCATATTAATAACTATGAAGATATATGAAAAACTATTTAAGATTTGCCGTGTTCATATACCCAGTGCTGAGGGAAAGCAATGGAAGACCGCGCAATAAACTGGAGAGTGATAGAGAGCGGGACGAAAACCGGGACAACAGTCAGGACCAACGAGGATGCCTTAAGGGAACTGTTCTTTATACCTCATCTCATCCATGATATCGTGGAGCCCTCCCTGGAAAGTTCCTTCTTCGGGGAGAAGGTCAGGACTCCGG
>CAZHQS010000092.1:0-1674 GCA_964534545.1 Candidatus Hydrothermarchaeota archaeon | reverse complement strand
TGCAGGGCCGTGGGCATAGACATCGATTCTGCGGCAGGCATAAAGATAGGGGAAAAGGCCCTCCCCTACGAGGCCATGGCACCCCTGTCGGCGGAGGAGATACCGAGGATAAGAGATGCGATAGACATACCTTTCATCCTGAAAGGGATTCTTTCACCCACGGATGCCAGGATAGCCAGAAGGCTCGATGTGGACGGGATAGTGGTCTCCAACCATGGCGGTAGGGTCCTTGATACCTGTGTCCCGCCCGCCGTTATGCTCCCAGAAATCAGGACAATCTTTAAGGGAGCTATATTCGTGGACGGGGGCTTCAGGAGCGGTTACGATGTCCTCAAAGGACTCGCCCTGGGGGCCCGAGGAGTCCTGGTGGGGAGACCTGTAATCCGGGCTCTGGTGGCGAAAAGCCCCGGTGTGATTGGGATGTTCGAGAACTTCAACGAGGAATTGAAAAGGGCCATGGTCCTTACCGCGGTGACTGGTGTTGGGAAGGTCCCAAAAGACATCCTTGCAAAATCGGGAGGTGTATGATGAATCTGTTGTATGGGGGAAAGGCGAAGAGCGTCTATGAGGTGGACGAGAATTCTGTCCTTATAGAGTTCAGGGATGACATTACTGCCGGTGACGGCGCCAAGAAGGAAGCAATGGCTGGAAAGGGGGCCCTGAACGCCGAGATATCTGCCTGGATATTTGAACTTCTGGAGAAAAATGGGGTAAGGACTCATTTCCTGGGATTCGAAGAGCCCAATAAGCACATTGCAAAGAAGGTTAGGATTTTACCTGTTGAGGTCATCTGCCGCAATATTGCCGCAGGCTCCCTCCTGAGGCGCTATCCCTTTAAGGAGGGCCAGGAATTCAATCCCCCCCTTATCGAGTTCGGCTACAAGAGCGACGAGTACCACGATCCCATGGTGAACACGGACATTGCCCTGGCCCTCGGTCTTGTCGAGGGAAAGGAGGAGCTGGACAGAATGAGAGGGATTACCCTCCAGGTCAACGGCATTTTAAAGTCCTTTCTGCGTTTTAGAAAAATAATCCTTGTGGACTTCAAGCTGGAGTTCGGGTACGACGCCCAGGGGAACCTAATCCTGGCAGACGAGATATCCCCGGACACCTGCCGCTTCTGGGACGCCGAGACCCGGGAGATCATGGACAAGGACAGGTTCCGCAGGGACATGGGGGACGTGGTGGAGTTCTACCGGGAGATCAAAAGGAGGCTGGATGGCTGAGGCGGACAGAGATGGGTACAGAGGGATGGAGAGGTTCTGAAGAATATTTTCAAAGAACAAATGGTTGGGAAATGAAGACTTTTACTCCATTGCCCTGGAGTAGACCGGGGATGCCATCAATGCAGAGGAGGTCCTCCGGGCCGTCCCTCATGGGCATGACTAATGTCCTATTTTTGTCGGTTCAGGTAGCTGATAAACGCCTCGAGGACTTCCTTGGGGACACCGTAATCCGAGGCGATCCACACTACCATCCCTCCTTGATTATAGTAATAATGGTCCATGCCCATGCCATCAACCCTGTGGACCGTTTTTCCGTTGATGTCCTCCACTCTTTGGTTGGAGAAGATGCTGGAGTTAGCCTTGTTTTCGTTCATCAAATACAGAAGCTCTTCTGCTTTTTCCTCTGACTCTGATACTGATATCCATACCTGGATTTTTGAACCCTTAA
>CAZHQS010000091.1:4489-7272 GCA_964534545.1 Candidatus Hydrothermarchaeota archaeon | reverse complement strand
GGAACTCCCTGACCTTCAGGCCGAGCTCTTCCGCCGCCTCCCACGCCCCCCTGCTGGGAACCGCCACCTTAGTGGCGCCGGCCATCAACGCCATCCTGTCAAGCTCCTGACGGTAACTTCCAAGGCCGGGCCTCACGCATCCCAGGGCCACCGGGACCCCAGGGTGCATGAGTTTCGCCAGGGCCGTGATTCTCCCCACCACCTCCGGGGAAGGGGGCGGGACGTGCTCCATCTTCGTGCCCCTGGTGGGTATCAAAACGATGATGCAGATGTTGTCGGGGTCCGCACCCTGGAGCAGTTCCAGGGCCTTTATCTCTCCCCTGACCCTGCCGAAATCCAGCCCCACGATGATGTGGGGCGAAAGGTTCTGGATATCGGATTCTTTGATGGCTTCGATGGTCCTGGCAAACCTCTCGGGGGTCATTCTCACCCCATAGACCCTCTCCGCCGTCTCAGCACTCCCGATGACATCCAGGAGGGCGCCGTCCAGCCCCGCCCTTCCCAGGGTCCGGGCCTGCCTCTGGTTGATGGGCCCGGTGTGGGCAAGGATTGTGAGGTCGGTCAGGTCCTTTACAGCCCGGATGCCGCCGGCAAAATCGTCCAGGGGAACGGTACCGTCGGGCCTGCACCCGCCGCTGAGGACTATGCCAGGCACCCCTTTCTCATGGAGACCGACGCAGTGCTCCACGAACTCCTCCTCCGTGGGGGCGGGCCGCATGTGGTTGAGGTAGTGGGTGGCGCAGTGGGCGCACCTGAGGGAGCAGGCGGTGCCGGTGATGGACACCGGCGGGAAGCAGTTCCTGTAGAAGGTGACGGAGTTCCCATTCTCATTCCGGGCCGCCGCCCTTGCCGCCTCGAAGAGGGACCCCGGGTCCTTGAGGGCAAAGAGTTCCCTGGCCTCCTCATAGGTCAGGGGTTCTCCGGCGGCGGCCTTCTCCAGATTCATGGCAACCACAGCTCATCCTTGATTTTCTCAATCTCGTCAGGGCCGGGCAGGAGGGCGTAATTGTACTGCGGACCGTCCGGGGCCTCGGTGGAGTAGGGCCGGTTGCAGTTGGGGCAGCCCACGGTGACGAAGGGTTTCCCGCTTTCGACTATCTCCAGCAGCTTCTCTTCCGGCAGGCCGAAATCCTTCAGGACCCCGTCCTCGAAGATGAAGTCCTCAAACCTTACAAGGCCCTTCCTCATGAGGTAGTAGCCCAGCTGAATCCGCCTGTAGTGGCCGATGGGCGGCCTTGGCAGGTCCCCCATGGGCGTTCCCTTTATGGGCACGAAAGCAAAAAGGCCCGAGCCAACACCCATGGCCCAGAGGCGGGAGATGGTCCCAAGGGCCTCCTCCTCGGTCTCCCCAAACCCGATGATGATGTGGGTCCCTACCCTCAGCCTGCCGAAGACCTCCACGGCCCTCTCCAGTCCCTTCCAGTGCTCCTGCCAGGTGTAGGTATTGCCCGCCTCCCTGCCTTTAATCCTGTCGAAGAGCTCCTCTGTAACGGCGTCCAGGGGGATGGTCACCCGGTCCACCCCCAGGGCCTTGAGCTCCTCCAGTTCCTGGGTCGTTGCCGGATGGCGGGAGATGGTGACGGGCACCCCCACCCCGAGGAGGTCTTCAATAAGGGCCTCAAGCTTCCTGTCCACCGCAGGATGGTTGATGGTCTGGAGGCATACCCGCTTGATTACCCCGTCTCTTGCGCCTTCCTTCAGCCTTTCCACGGTCTCCTCCAAGGGATACTCGGGGTATATCCCCCTGGCCACCCGCCGGAGGTCGGCCGAACCCCCCCGGGCCTGGGCGCAAAATCCGCAGTTGGCCGAACACCTGCCGTTGTGATAGGTGAGGAGGTAGGCCGTGTTCATCCTGACCTTGAACTTGGAGGGTTTCAGGCCCAGTTGGTGGGCGGTGCCAACAGAGACCCTGACCTTCTCCATCATCTCGACCTCCCCAAAAACTCCGGCGGCACCGCACAGCAGGTCCTGACCCTGTTGATGTCATAGCCCATCTCCTCTGCCAGCCTCTCGGTCCTCGGCGTGGGCAGGGCTATGGCCGAGGCCCCGGCCTTTAATGCCAGCTCCTCGATGATGGCCCTGCCGGTGCCGGTGGAGTGGGCGCAGCCTAGGGTGATGGGCACCTCAGGGAACATGAGTTGGGCCACCGCTACAGTTTTTGCCACGTCCATGGGCTCGGGCCGGTGGCCCTCCATCTTAGTGCCTTTCAGGGGCATGAGGGCGATGACCTCGATGGTGGTGGGGGTGATGGAGGAGATGATGTCCAGGGCCTGGAGCTCGTGGCCGGTCCTGCCGTAGTCGAGGCCCACGCAGACGTGGGGCGAGATGACCCTGAACCCTGCCTTCTGGAAGGCCAGAAGGGACTCCCGGTATTTCCCGGGCGGGATGTCGATGCCATAGACCTTCCTGGTGGTCTCCACGTTGCCCACCACGTCCAGGGAAACGCCGTCAAGACCTGCCTTTCTCAAGGCCTCAGCGGTGGGGGCGTCGATGATGCCGGTGTGGGCCAGGAGGAAGAGGGAGGTCTCCTCTTTGATAATCTCGATGGCGTCCAGGAATCCGTCCAGGGGCACCGAGCCGTCGGGGCGGCATCCCCCTGTGAGGAGAACACCCAGGGACCCCCTCTCCTCGAACCTTTTTGCCATAGCGACTATCTCTTTGGTCCTCACGGCATGGTGGACCCCATCGAGCATGTGGCGGCCGCAGTGGGCGCAGTTGAGGGCGCAACTTCTGCCGGTGACCGATATGGCAGGGAAGGCGTCCCCGGTATAGTAGAGGTTCAG
>CAZHQS010000091.1:0-4389 GCA_964534545.1 Candidatus Hydrothermarchaeota archaeon | reverse complement strand
AGCCTCCTCCTGTACCTGGATGTCATTCCCTGGCCCTGGTTTACCGGCTGGGTAAAGGGTTCTGACTTCATGCTGAACTCGGGCCTTGGGACAGGGCTTGAGAGGTCCAGGGGGACCGACGTCCTTGCCGTGGTGCTCTTCGGGGCCTATCCCCTGTGGCTGTGGCTGGGGATGGAGATGGGGGAGAGAATCAGGGGGCATGGGGGCACAGGCCCTGGAAGAGGGAAAGGGCGGGAGGCAAATCCCTTAAGGAGCCATGGGAAGACCAGAGTGGTTGTCACAAAGACAGAGGAAGAGGACGACAGCGACAGGTTCTCGGCCCTGGACGAGGCCCTGGGAAAGGCGGGCTTCTGGGACAGGCTCCAGGAGGTCATGACGGCCTCGGGGAAGGGGAGGGAGGACTTCTCCATAGCCGTTAAGCCGAACCTGATGATGTACTATTCCGGGAAGGATATGAGCGTTATAACCGACCCCGCCCTGGTGGAGCATCTCATAGAAAGGATGCGCGAGAGGGGATACACCAACATAGCCCTGGTGGAGTCCCAGAACGTCTTCGGCAACTGGTTCAGGAACCGGGATGTGGCCACCGTGGCCAGGGTGGCAGGCTACAGCGGCAGCGGCTACCGGATAGTGGACATCACAGAAGAGAAGATCCCCCATACCTATCCCGGCAGGCTCGGTGACTACTATGCCAGCCCCACCTGGAGGGATGCGGATTTCCGCATATCCTTTGCCAAGAACAAGACCCACTTCTCCTGCTATTTCACCCTCTGCCTGAAGAACATCTACGGCACAACACCTGAGCAGAACAAGTTCCTCCAGTACCACAAGAAGAGGGAGGTTGACTGGGTAACCATAGAGATGCTCAAGGAGTTCCCGGTGCACTTCGGGATAATCGATGGGGTCTGGAGTGCCGACGGCCTCCTGGGGATAAAGGCCGACTTCACGCCCAAGCACACCAGGACGATAATAGCGGGCGAGAATATAATAGCCGTGGACATGGTGGGGGGAAGGAAGATGGGCCTCGACCCCATGGAAAGCTCCTTCGTGTCCCTGGCGGTGGAGGAGTTCGGCATGCCCGATTTCGACGTGGATGGTGACGACTCTGTCTACGACGATTGGGATAACGTACCGCTGTATATCAACCATATCTTCAATATCGGCGAGGAGTTCTATAAGTTTTCAAATTTCTTCGGTTTTGTTTCATCTGATATGGATCCGGCCTTCCCACTAAAAGAAGGCCGCTCCAGAATTGACTTGGCCATGCGTCAGGTCGTCTTGAAGATACTAAGACTGATTTCAAAATACGAGTGATGGAAATGGGCAGCACCGTGGTGGTCTCGGATATACACCTGGGGGGAGAGCACTCGAATCACAGGGCCTTTTCGGACTTTGTCAGGTGGCTGGATGGTCTCGGCACCGGCCAGGGGGTTGTGGTAGGGGAAGAGGAGAGAGGGCTGGAGTATCCTGAACGGCTCATCCTCCTGGGCGACATCTTTGAACTGGCCGACCCGGTGGATGATGATTTCTCATATCCTGCAAGGCATCTTTTTGAATCCCTCAGGGACCTTCTGAACCTGAAATGCGACATCCTCCTGGTGACAGGGAACCACGATGAGGGCCTGGAGGTCCTTGCTGGGGAGCTGTCAGAAGGGATTGCCGTCTTCCCCAGGCATTATCCAGGAGATGTCACCAAACCCCTGGAGATCGGTCCCCGGAGATACGTTTTTTTGCACGGGCATCAGTTTGACAGGCTTTTCAGGTGGGCTGGCCCCCTGGCAGCAATCCCCTCCTTTATGGCCGGCATGAACTCCATGGTGTCGAGGTTCTTCCCCCTGGGCGGATGGTCGGTCCTGCTCCTGTTCCTGCTCCTCCTGGCTGGCCGTCTCACCTTCCTGGAATCAAGCGGCCTTGTCCAGGCGGGCCTGGCTGTCACGGGGGTCTTTTCCGTGCCCAAGGTCTTCACCTATCTCCAGGGTAGCTTCTGGGCCAGGGTCGGGAGAAGGTTCGCGGACAAACCAAAATATCTTGACATAAACCAGGTGCTGGAGTGCGGGTATTATGACCACAGGAAGGACACCATCAAGGCGGATGTGGTGGTCTACGGCCATACCCACGTGCCGGAGATATCCCCCGGGGTTGTGGTGAGGAGGACCGGAAAGGTCTTTGTGAACACCGGTTCATGGGTTACAGAGGAGGGTCAGGATGTCTTCGATACCCTGGCCTACATAGATGAAGGGGGGGTCCTCCTCCTGAGATGGGACCATGAGGGAAAAACACCGGTGCTTCTGGATTCCTATCCCTGATGGGCCCTTTTGATGGCCTCGACAATGTGCTCAGGTTCAACGCCATGGGAGTGGACCCGGTTTTTTTCATAGAAGCCCTTCACGGTCTTGAGCAGTTCAGGTCCCTCCACCGGAACACCTGAGAGGGCCCTTTCCAGCCCCTCGATGGCCTCTTCAGGAAAGAGGAAAAAGTCTCCGGTTATCCTGATGTCCGTTATCACCTCATCGGCCTCCAGGGCCACTCTTATGATACCCCCCGGGGCCTTGTAGACGGCCGTTTTCATCTCCTGCCCCCATAGACGGCAAATATCCCGGACTTGTAGAAACAGTCCACGTCCCTGAACCCCGCAGCCTCCAGGGCCTTCATCTGGTCTCCCAGGGTGTCCAGGTTGCGGTAGTGGTCCTCCTCCATGCACCTCTGGATGGCGTCAGCGTCCCCGGCAATCTCCTCCCGCCATAGCTGGAGATACCATCCCTCCAGGGTCTTGACCGGGGGCAGGACCAGGTCCAGGTTGACAAAGCGGCCCCCGGGTTTGAGGCAGGTGTGGATGCGGCCGAAGAGGGCCTTCTTTTCATCTCCTGCCAGATGGTGGATGGCCAGGCAGGAGGCCGCAAGGTCAGACTCCGGGAGCCGGAGGTCTTCCTCCAGGAGTTCCTGGAAGCTCGCCCTGATGAAGGTGAGGTTCTCATATCCGGCAAGCCTCTCCCTTGCCCTTTCCAGCATGTCCTCGGAACCGTCTATCAGGGTGGCCGAGATGCCGGGGTCTATCTTCAGAAGTTCGTGGACCAGGATGCCGTCCCCGCAGCCCAGGTCCAGGACCCTGTTCTGCCCCCTGCCTTTGAGGAAATGGTTGTAGAAGGATTTCAGCACCTCCAGCATCCTCCTGCGCTCCGGGACCTGGAGGTCGGCTCTATCCAGATATTCATAGGCATAGGTCTTCTCTGACCACCGGGTTTTGTCAAATTCTGTCATCCTCCTGGCTCCATCAGAGCAGGATGCACGAGTTTGCCCTTATAGGTGTTCACCGCGGTTTTTATCACCGGGTCCTTGATGGCCTCCACAATCCCCCTGGCCGCAATGGTCTTGATGTAGGGCAGGGTGGCGGCCGTCAGGGCCTGGGTGTAGGTCCTGGGGTAGGCCCCGGGCATGTTGGCCACGGTGTAGTGGATTACGCCCTCCACCTCATAGACCGGGTCGTCGTGGGTGGTGGGCCTTGCGGTCTCGACGCATCCCCCCTGGTCCACCGACACGTCCACGATGACGGCCCCCTTCTTCATGGTCCTCAGCATCTCCTTGGTTACAAGCACTGGGGTCCGGCCCCCGGGTACCAGAATGGCGCCGATGAGGATGTCAGCATCCCTGATTTCCTCGGCCACGGCCTCCGGCGTGAGGGTCCTGGTCCTGACCTTTTCTCCGTAGGTCTCTTTTATCCTCTCAAGCCTCTCCTTTCCCCGGTTGAGGACCACCGTCTCCATGCCCAGGCCCACCGAGACTTTTGTGGCGCTGGCGCCCACGGTGCCCGCCCCCAGGATAACCGTTCTGGCAGGGTCTGCCCCAGTGGCCCCAGTGGGGAGGATACCCCTGCCGCCCCTGACCCTCTGGAGGTAGTAGGCCCCCATGAGGGGCGCCATCCTGCCGGCAATCTCGCTCATGGGCGCCAGTAGTGGCAGGGCGCCGTCCTTCTGGAGGGTCTCGTATCCCAGGGCGGTCACCCTCTTTTTCAGGAGGGCCTCGGTGAGTTCCGGGTTGGCGGCTAAGTGAAGGTAGGTGAAGAGCACCTGTCCCTCCCTCAGGAGGGCGTACTCCTCGGGAAGGGGCTCCTTGACCTTCACAATCATCTCGGCCTCTTCAAAGAGGGGCCTGTGCTCAACCACCTCGGCCCCTTTTTCCAGGTATTCCCTGTCGGAGAAGCCGCTGCCCTCCCCGGCCCCGGCCTCCACCAGGACCCTGTGGCCCTCCTCTATGAGCTTCCCTGCACCCTCCGGGGTGATGCCCACCCGGTATTCCTCTTTTTTTATCTCCCTGGGGACGCCAATTATCATTTTATCACATTTCTTCTCATTTCTTTGAGGTTTTCCAGAGCTTGTAGTTTCCCCGGAGGTA
>CAZHQS010000090.1:4004-7344 GCA_964534545.1 Candidatus Hydrothermarchaeota archaeon | reverse complement strand
GGGCTCTCCCTTGATTTCATAGTGGAGACCTTTCTGGCGTCCCCGGCCCAGGGCATTGTTCACCGTCATGGAATAGTAGCCTCTTTCGGCCAGGGCATCCCGGGTCTTCTGGACCTTGTTGACCCTCAAAAAGGCCACGATCTCCTTCATGGTTACAGCCCCTCTTTCCCTGTCCTTATGGTATAGGCCGCATCCACAGGACTCACAAAGACCTTGCCGTCGCCGAAGTGGCCGGTAAGGGCTGAGACCTGGATGGTATTTACCACCTTATCCACATCCTGGTCTTCCACCACCATCAACAGCATGGTCTTTGGCAGCTCCTCGTAGTGGATGGAATCAATGGTGATACCTCTCTGCTTTCCCCTTCCATAGACCTCCATCTTGGTCATGGAGGGAAACCCGGCGGCCTCCAGGGAGGACGCCACATCTTCAACCTTTTCCGGCCTGATAATCGCTCGAATCATCTTCATGCCTTAAACCTCCTAGTCCACAATCCCGAATTCCTTCATGAGGTCCTCCAGTTCATCCAGGGTAATGGGGGTGGGCACTGTGAAGTCCTCGTTCTCCTGGATCTTCTTGGCCAGCTCCAGGTATTCCTTGGCCTGGGGTAGCTCGGGATCGTAGTCGATAACCGTCTTCTTGTTTATCTCCGCCCTCTGGACGTCCTTGCTCCTGGGAACGAAGTGAATCATCTTGGTGTTGATGCGGCTGGCGAACTCCTCCACCAGCTCTCTCTCGTTTTCCACCATCCTGGAGTTGCAGATGATGCCTCCCAATCGGGCGTATCCTCTGGAGGCGAACTTCGCGATGCCCCTGGAGATATTGTTGGCGGCATAGAGGGCCATGTATTCCCCCGAGACCACGATGTATATCTCCTCGGCATAGCCTTCCCTGATGGGCATGGCGAAACCGCCGCAGACGACATCACCCAGGACGTCGTAAAACACATAGTCCAGGTCATTATTGTAGGCCCCCAGGGACTCTAAGGTCTGGATAGAGGTGATAACACCCCTACCGCCGCAGCCGACCCCTGGCTCGGGCCCTCCAGACTCCACGCACTTCACACCGCCATAGCCCTCGGCCATGACCCTGTCCAGGGAGACGTTCTCTGGTCCCACCTCCCTTAAGGTATCAAGGACAGTAGGCTGTCTCTTTCCATTTAAGAGCAGCCTTGTGCAGTCGGCCTTGGGGTCACAACCCACTACCATAATGGCATTGCCCATGGATGCCAGGGCTGCCGCCGTGTTCTGCTGGGTGGTGGACTTCCCGATACCACCTTTTCCATAAAATGCAATCTGTCTCATCTTTTACCTCCTGGGCGTAAAACCCTATTTTTTCTCCCTGTTTTAATAAAAAATAGATATAAAACGATATTTGAGAAAAAAATTTTATTTATTCACTTAAAAAAAACGTTTTTACGATATTTTAATACTTTTATAAAAATGGTCATAATCCTTCCTACTCCTGCTTAAATAGCTTTAAATCTACTTCAGGGGAACTGAAAGGGCTATGGCAGAAGCGGAAAGGCTGGTCATCTCAGTTGACCCCAGGATGAAGGATATCATAAAGAGATACAAGATGAAGACCGGCAAGAGCCAGTCCAAGATAGTAAAGGAGCTCCTGGAGAACTATTTCGACCAGACCGGGGGAGACATAGGGGGTTTCGATTCCGAAAGGGCCCGCCTCTATCACGAACTCCTCTCCAGCGGGGAGCACATCATCCTGGACATGGACCACTGGGTCCTCTTCCTCCGGATGCTGGAGACCCTGAAGGACCCGGAAGAGTTCTGGGAGGTCCACCGCCAGATAGGCCGGTCCCACGCCGAGCAGCTGGTGGGGAAGGCAGAGAACTTCAAGGACGTCCTGGAGCGCCTGGAGGTCTGCAACCTCTTCAAGCTCAGGAAGGCGGGGGAGGGGGAGTTCACCCTGATCCTGGGCACGGTGCCCAGCAAGAGGTTCCTCAAGGTCCTCCTGGAGGAGATCGCCAAGGGCCTGGGCTTCGACATCAGGATTAAAGAGGATTTCTCCAAGCTGAGGGTGGAGGTCTAGGGGCGAAGATTCAGGAGCCCTGCCATGTTCCCCCCGGTTATCATCTCCCGCTCCCTCCCGGAAAGGCCCATCTCGTCCCACTTTTCCACCATCTCGTACTCCATGGGGGCATAGGGGTAGTCCGAGCCCGCCAGAATCCTTTCAGGGCCCACCCTGGAGATGGCATCCTCTATCACATCCAGGTCCAGGGCCTTTACGGTCCCGAGGTAGATGTTCCCGTGCTCCTCGGCCGCCTCGATGAACCCCTCGCCGCGCATGTGGGCCAGGATGATGGTGGCCTCCGGGACCTCCCCGGCAAGCCTGCCGATGGCGTCATTCGGGGAGATGGGCTTCCCGTTGTCGAAGACCACCGGGACCCCGTGGCCGGCAGCCTTCTGAATAATTTTGAGAACAGTGGGGTGATCGGGGGAGAAGTTTTGGCCTGCAGGATGGAGCTTGACCCCTTTGAGGCCCAGGGAAAGGGAGCGCTCCAGCTCCTCGAGGGCCTGGTCACCGAAGTGGGGGTCCAAGCGCGCAAAACCGATGACCCGGTCCGGATGTTCTTTCACATACCCGGCCACCCGGGTATTGGCATCGCAGAAGGTCGGACCCTGGTCCACATCATTAAAGGGGAAGACCACGGCCTTGTCGATGCCGAGGCGGTCCATCTCCTGGATGAGGTCTTCCGGGGTGAGGGTGGCGCCGTCGCCTTTGTCAGGCCCACCGATGTGGACATGGGAGTCTATAACCGTAGGAATCCCTCCATGAGCCGCCTGCCGCGATGGTTCAGGTCATCTATGTATTTGCGGGTGTCCATCTCGATCCTTCCCACATCTATCCTCTCGTCCTTGACCTCTTTTTCGTACTCCGATATCCAGTCCCTTATCATCCCCTCGGTTATCTCCAGGTGGAACTGCAGGCCGTAGGCCTTTCCATAGCGGAAGGCCTGGTGGTAGAGGTCGTCCCTGGCCAGGAGGGTGGCCCCCTCGGGGAGGTCGAAGGTGTCGCCGTGCCACTGGAAGACCTGGAGCTCTTCCGGGAAGCCGGAGAAGAGGGGGTCCTCCCCGGCCCTCTCGGTCATGCGCAGGGGGTACCAGCCTATCTGCTTTTTCTCCCCCTTGTAGACCCTGGCCCCGGCTGCTTTTGCAATCAGTTGAGCACCGAGGCAGATACCAAGGATGGGGATATCCCTCTTGATGGCATCCTTTATCAATCGGTCCTCCCGCACCAGGAAGGGATATTCCTCCTCTTCGTAAACGTTCATGGGTCCGCCCATGATGATGAGACCGTCGCAATCACCCAGGTCCTCCGG
>CAZHQS010000090.1:0-3904 GCA_964534545.1 Candidatus Hydrothermarchaeota archaeon | reverse complement strand
ACTTCGTCATCATCCACCAGGACCTCGAGCTTCACCTTGGAGAGGAACTCCACCCGGTACTCGCCGGCCCGCCACTGGAGGGTGATACCCTTCTGGCGCCCCCGGCCCTCCACCTGGATGGAGGTCATACCGGGAAATCCCTTTTCGTCCAGGGCCTTTCTTACCACGTCGAGCTTTTCCGGCCGGATTATGGCTTCTATCTTCTTCATCTCAATCACCTCACGCATAGGCCTTCTCGCCATGGAGGGCCATGTCCAGACCTATATCTTCCTCATCGTCGCTCACACGGAGTCCGATGGTAATATCCACCACCTTGGCCAGGATGAGGGTCACCACGAAGGCATAGGCATAGGTGGCGGCCACACCGATGACCTGGCTCACCAACTGGGAAACGTTCCCTGCCAGGAGACCCGTGGCACCCACGCTGGCAAAGATGCCCGTGGCGATGGCGCCCCAGGTGCCCCCGATGCCGTGGACCGCCAGGACGTCCAGGGATTCATCTATACCCCTGCTCACCCTGAAGAGGAGGGCATAATAGCAGATTATCCCGGCTCCGGCGCCTATGGCGATGGAGGCCAGGGGGGTCACGAAACCGGCGGCAGGGGTTATGGCCACAAGGCCAGCCACAGCACCGGTGGCAATGCCCAGGACGGAGGGTGCCCTGTCCTTCCAGCTCAAGAGCATCCAGGCAAGAGCGGCGGCTGCCGCTGCTGTGTTGGTGGTCACGAAGGCGTTGGCCGCCAGGCCGTCGGCCGCCAGCGCGGAACCCGCGTTGAAGCCGAACCAGCCGAACCACAGGAGGGCCGTACCGAGGACCGTCATCGGGATATTATGGGGTTCCATGGGGTCCCTGCCGAAACCTTTGCGGGCCCCGAGGACCAGGACGATGGCCAGGGCAGATATCCCTGCGTTGATGTGGACTACCGTACCCCCTGCGAAGTCCAGGGCACCCATCTCACCTAACCAGCCGCCGCCCCATACCCAGTGGGCCACCGGGGAGTAAACGAAGGTGGACCAGAGGAGAACGATGGCGAGCCAGGCGCTGAACTTCAGTCTCTCCACGATGCCGCCCACGATGAGGGATACGGTGATTATGGCGAACATCCCCTGGAACATCATGAAGAGGAGGTGGGGTATGGTCCCGCTGGGCTCCATGCCGACACCTTGAAGACCCAGGTAGTCAAGACCACCTATGAATCCACCTATATCCGGGCCGAAGGCCAGGCTGTAGCCGTAGAGGACCCACTGGATCCCAATGAGGGCCATGGTGGCAAAGACCATCATGAGGGTGGAGAGGGCATTCTTTCTCCTCACCATGCCGCCGTAGAACAGGCCCACACCGGGTATCATCAAAAGCACCAGGGCAGTGGACATGAGGACCCACGCAGTATCGCCCGCGCTTATCTCTGCCGCCTCCTCTGCGCTGACCGTCGCCAGGCTTGTGAGAAGTGCAGATATTGAAATCAACTTTCTTATCATTTTTCACCACCTTTTGTTGAACTGGAAGGTTCTGGGGGAAAGGGCCTATAAAAAGGGATTTGAGAAGGGTTAAGATGGCTTATGATTCCTTCTTACCAACTCAGAAAAATACATATACCTTTTAGATGAGATTAATCCCCATGCCCACACCGACTAGGGTGACCATTGCCCTCGACGAAGAAACCGCTCGCCTCTTCGAGAAGCTTAAAAGTGAGGAAAGGGCCTCCCAGAGCGGCCTATTCAGGAGGGCGTTAAAGTTTTATGCCGCATACAAGGACATGCTCCAGGGGGAGGACCAGCGGATCAAGACATATCTTGACATGCTCTCGGAAGGGGAACACCTCATCATAGACATGGACCACTGGCTGCTGTTCATGAAATATCTGGAGGGGGTGGAGGAATTCTGGAAGGACCACCACGAGATCGCCAAGTCCCATGGTGAGCAGCTCCCGGGAAAGACCCGGACCCCGGAGGAGCTCCTGAGGAGGCTTGAGGCATGCAATTTTTACAAGTTGAAGAAGGACTCGGAAAACGAATATACCCTCATGATGGGTTCGGAGAGGAACAATCGTTTCATCAAGGTGTTCCTTGAAGAGGTCCTGGCGGGGATGGGGCACAAGGCCGAGATAAAAGAGGACCTGACAAAGCTCAGGATAAGGATTATATAGGTGGGGTAGATGGGGGTCCAGCTTACAGGACTTTTTAGCCCAAAGCCCATATCCTTCAAGGAACTGGCGGGCAAGACCGTCGCCATCGACGCCATGAACTCCCTCTACCAGTTCCTGGCCATCATCCGCCAGCCCACAGGCGAGCCCTTGAAGGATTCCGGAGGCAACATAACCAGCCACCTCTCCGGGCTGTTCTATCGCAATATCAATATGATCGAGTACGGCATCCGGCCGGTCTATGTCTTCGACGGGAGGCCCCATAAACTGAAGGAGGGAACCATAAAGAAGAGGATGGAGATAAGGGAGGAGGCCGGGGAAAGATGGAAGGCGGCCCTGGCGCGGGGGGACCTGGCGGAGGCCAGGACCGCGGCCCAGCAGTCCTCCAGGTTCTCGCCTGAGATGATTGAGGACTCGAAACGGCTGCTGGACCTCATGGGCATCCCGGTGGTCCAGGCACCAGGAGAGGGAGAGGCCCAGGCCGCATATATGGTATCCAAGGGGGATGCCTGGGCCGTGGGGTCCCAGGACTATGATTCCCTCCTGTGCGGGGGGGAGAGGCTTGTGAGGAACCTGACGGTTTCGGGCAGGAGGAAGCTTCCCAGAAAAAACGTCTATGTGGACATAACCCCGGAGATCTTCATTTTGTCAGAGGTGCTCTCGACCCTGGACATCACCAGGGAGCAGCTGGTGGACATATCCATCCTGGTGGGGACCGACTACAATCCCAAGGGGGTGGAGGGTCTGGGGCCGAAGAAGGCCTATAAGCTGGTGAAGGAATACGGGACGGCGTCCCGAGCCCTGGAGGAGAAGGGAATATTTGTAGATTTTGACCTAGAAGAGATACGGCACCTCTTCTTGGAATCAGATGTGACAGATGATTACAGTATCGAAAGGGGGGTGCCGGACCGGGACGGCGTCCTCTCTTTCCTCTGCGAGGAAAAGGACTTTTCCCCGGAGAGGGTGGAAAAGTCCCTGGAGCGCCTCGAGGCATCCGCAAAGGAGGCCCGGGCCCAGGCGTCCCTGGACAGCTTTTTCAGGTAGCTAATAGCCCCGCTTTCCCACATTGCCTCTCATGGTCCTGAAGTCATGGAAGGGCAGGACCCTGCCGGAGGACATGCCGAGTTTCCTCCAGTGGACTATGTGGTTCAACTCTGATAACAGCCAGGTCAGGCATATCTTCTCCTCCTCCCAGGGGATGTCCGCCTTTCGCTGTGCCCGGAGTTCCAGCCAGTGGTTTAAAAATTCGCCGACTTCGGTGTCATCGGGGTATTTCTTCACGAGCTCCTTGAGGCCCTCCCGGAACTCCCTCCTCATGGTGTGGAACTCATCGTCTTTATTCATGAAGAGCCTGAAGGTCTCCTTTAGTTTTGCATGAAAGCTGTCAAGGGTATAAGCGCTGATACGAACCAATCTTCCCACTTCCCGTTTATTTATTGCCTCCAGGGGTTCTTAAAATTTTTGTAATGCCGGTCCGAAAGATTTTTATCTTGAGAGGAAGACATGCCAGATGTACCCCACGGGGGCATGGTGTAGCGGCTATCATTGCTGGCTCCAGACGACTCCTGAAGCGCTTTCGCGCCTATGGGAGATACCAGCCGACCTGGGTTCGAGTCCCGGTGCCCCCACTTTGAATCCACTCGCAATCAAGCTGTTCTCACTGGCTCTGATGAATGATTGCTCACGTCTTCACCCGTAGAGTGTTGTCGCAGTCGCGAATTAGACAGACAGGGGAAATGTGGGTCTTTGGGTAGAGCCTT
>CAZHQS010000089.1:3052-7359 GCA_964534545.1 Candidatus Hydrothermarchaeota archaeon | reverse complement strand
GCCACATGGACCTCGGAGGTCAGGCCGCAGAATATGCCGTTCTCCACCACCCCGGGGATGGCATTGATCTCTGCTTCCAGCTTTTCCGGGTTCCGGATGGGCCCGAAGTCCACGTCCAGGACGAAATTCCCGTTGTCGGTGATGAGGGGTCCGGACTTACCCTTGGCGGTGCGCAACCTTGCCTCCCCATGGAGGTCCTTCATCCCTTCTGCACTCAGCTTCCATGAGAAGGGCAGGACCTCGGTGGGCACCGGCCAGGTGAGCTGGTCCACCACCTTGGACTCGTCCACGATGACCACAAAGCGCTCGGCAGCCCTGGCCACAAGCTTCTCCCTGACATGGGCCGCACCGCCCCCCTTTATCAGGTTGAGGTCCGGGTCCACCTGGTCGGCCCCGTCGATGGCTATGTCCAGGGACTGGCACTCCTCGAAGGAGGTCAAAGGGATACCGTTCTCGATGGCCAGGATCCGGGTATCCAGGGAGGTGGGGATGCACCTTACGTCAAGGCCCTCTGACCTGACCCTCTTCCCGAGCTCTTGAATCGCAAAATAGACGGTGGAACCGGTCCCGAGGCCCACCTTCTGCCCATCCTCTACCAGGGCCACCGCCGATCTCGCGGCCTCTGCCTTTAGTTTGTCGCCCATCTTAACACCGATTGAGGATATCCCGGGGGAGCATAAAAACCTTTTGAACTACTCCCCCCAGAGGAGGTCCTGGTTCAGGAAGGACTGGAGGGTGACGTAGTCCCGCATGACCATCTCCTTGTCAAAGACCAGGGCCTCGTCCCTTTCGCCACCTACAACCACCTCCTTCTCTGAAAAGGCCCCCCTCAGATAGCCCTTTAAGGATTCAAAGATGGCAGGGTCCACATCCATAACCACATAGGGCATCCTATCACCTCCAGGCAACCCTGTTCTGGAGAAATACGGCCATGAGCCCGTAGAAATCCCTTGCCGGCACCTCCAGGGGCATATCCACCCCTTCCTCCACCTCCCCGTCTATCTCCAGGGAAACTGTTGGATACCCATCTCCCAGAATCGCCTTTATCAGATCGAAATCCTGGGGGCTGAACTTCAGCAATACCTTGGGCATTATCTAGACCATCCTGCGGATTTTCGAGCCGGCCAGCTGCAAGAAGGGGGTCCGCCTCCCAAAGATCTGGATACCATTTCCCTTCCTGAAATCCTCCACCGAGTCCACGATTATACCGGCTTCCCCCAGCTCTCTTATGGTGTGGGCATCGCTTCCTGCAACGGCCATAAGACTGTGCTCCATTGCTGCCTCCCGGGCCTTCCGGTTGAACCTGTCCAGGAGACATCGGGAGTTCAGGACCTCCACCATGTCCACGGCCTCTAGCATCTCGCCATCGGGCAGGAGGCTGCTGGAGAACCTGATGTAATCAAAGGGATGGGGGATGGACGCCATGCCACCCTGGGCCCTGATCTCCTCCACGGCCTCGAAGAAGTCCCTGGACTTTATCTCCTCTGTCAGAAAGTAGCCGATGACCTCCCCCTTTTCAGTCATGACCTCCGAGCCCACTATGATCTCCATATCGTCTCCGGCCAATTTCTGTGCCTCCATACCTCCCTTTATGGTGTTGTGGTCGGTGATGGCCACCGCACCCAGGCCCCTCTCCCTAGCCGTCCTGATGATGGCCTCCGGTCTCTCCTTGCAGTCCGGAGAATATTTGGTATGGACATGGAGATCTATTCTCATGGGGTTTAAATCATTCCTCCTTATATTTTTTGTTTGGGGTACCCTGGTGTTTTAAAGCCGTTAAGTCCCAGATGTTCGAACAACCCCCCCTAGAATCCCTAATGTTTTTATACGATTTACAGTTAATGGGATGACATGAAGGTTGATGGATCCATCTGCATGGCCTGCAATGGTGCCTGCACCTCGGTGTGCGCCCAGTACTGCATATCTGTAGCAGGCCCCCATGCCGTAATCGACGACGAATGCTGCATCGAGTGCGGCAACTGCGTGAAAATATGCCCGGTAAGTGCCATCAGGGAGGAATGACAAATGGCCTATGACGTCATCGTGGTGGGCTCGGGTCCTGCCGGCTCCTCCACAGCCAGGGCGGCAGCCGAGGCCGGCGCCTCGGTGCTGGTCCTTGACAAGCGGGCAGAGATAGGGGCCCCGGTCCAGTGCGGTGAGGCCCTGGGCAAGGTGGGCATGGAGAGGTCCCTTTTGAAGCCAAGCAGGAAGTGGATCGCCCAGGAGCTGGATTCCTCCTGTCTTGTGGCCCCTAACGGAAGGCGGGTATGTTTCGAGAATCAGGCTTATATCGTGGAGAGGAAGATCTTTGACAAACATCTGGCCATCGAGGCCGCCAGGGCCGGGGCGGAGTACCGGGTGAAGACCCGGGTCACGGACCTCATCAGAGAGAAGGGCAGGGTCACCGCCCTCAAAGCCGAATCCTTCGGGGAGGAAGTGGAGTATGAAGGGAAGGTCATCGTAGGGGCCGACGGCTACGAGTCCAGGGTCGGCAGGCTCATGGGACTGAGCAAGGCCTTGAAGTTCAAGGATGCCGCCAGCGGGCTCCAGTACGAGATGGTGAACGTGGAGCTGGACTCCCCCACCACGGAGTACATCTACTTCGGCAACAAGGTGGCCCCTGGAGGCTATGCCTGGATATTCCCAAAAGGGGACGACGTGGCCAACGTAGGCATTGGAATCACCGTGGGGAAGGACCAGCCCCATAACACCAAATATTACCTCGACAAATTCGTCCAAGAGAACGAGATGACCAGGAAGGCCACGCCGGTGAACGTGGTGGCCGGAGGGATACCCTTATCCTCCCCTGTGGAGCAGACCGTAAAAGAGAACGTGATGCTGGTGGGGGACGCAGCCCGCCAGATATACTCCCTGGCAGGGGCTGGGATGGGATATTCCATGATGTGCGGCCGGATAGCCGGGGAGGTGGCAGCCAGCGTTTCTAGGGGAGATGTCACCGAGGAGGCCCTTATGGAGTATGACCGCAGGTGGAGGGAGAAGTACGGCAACGAGCTGATGCTGGCCTACCAGATGAAGGAGATCGTAACCGGGTTCACCGATGAGGACCTGAACAACCTGGCCGATGTCATCCTGGATCTGGGCGTGGAGAACCTGTCGAGCCTGAATATCACCCAGGTCCTAGCCCAGGTCCTCCTGAAGCTCAACCCTGCCATCCTGGAACGCCTGGAAGCCTTCCTATGAACATACCGGTCATCGACCCTGTTACCTGTTCGACCTGCCGGGCCTGCGTGGGCATCTGCCCGGTGGGGGCCATGAGGCAGCTCCGCAGGGAGGTGGTGGTGGACTACGGGACGTGCGTCTCCTGCGGCCTTTGCGTGCAGAACTGCCCCACCGGGGCCATTATCTTCCCGGAAAAGGAGGAAGAGGCGTCCACGGCCCATGAGAAGGTCCCTACCCCGAAACACCTGGACAGGAAATTCGACCTCGTCATCTGCGGCGCCGGCATCGCCGGCCTCTGCACCGCCCTGGGGGCGATTAACGAGAACCCGGACCTTGACATCCTGATACTCGACAAAAAAAGGGTCATCGGCGAGGACTCCAACTCCTCGGCCGGGACCTGGACCTTCACCCTGGAGATGCTACCTCTTGAGGATGAGGAGAGGGAAAGGGTGGTCCTCCAGCGCTTCACCGGCTTCGGCCTGGGGACCCAGAAGGGATGGACCGTTATTCGGACAGAGGAGCCCTACCTGGAGTCCCTGGATCTCCCGGCCCTTTTGAGAGTCCTGTCAAAGAAACTGGTCGCCATGGGAGTGAGAATAGAGACCAACACCTTCGTGGATTCCATAAAGCGGGGTGATGGCGGTTTCACCCTGACCGCGGTATCCAAGGGGGTCTCCTATGATATCAGGACCCGCCTTTTCGCCGACGCCAGCGGTGTGGACACCCGGCCCTCTAGGGACCTGGGGATGCACCTGTCCTGGAAGCCCGAGGTCATAGGCGTGGGGGCCGAGTACGAGATGGGCTGGAAGGGGGACCAGGAAACGGCCTGGATAATCCCCATCCAGTACAAGGGCCTGGGCTATGCCTGGGTCTTCCCCATCGGCAGCGGTATGGCCAGGGTGGGGGTGGCAGGACTGCTGACCGCTTTCAAGGAGAGGGGCCTGAAGCTCCAGGAGGTGCTGGACGGGTTCATCGAGGAGCACCCCGTCGTCCGGGAGAACACAGGTCCCGAGTCCTCCAGGCTGGCCTACAAGTGCGGGGCATACCCCATTGCGGGAATCGCCGAGGACATTATGACCGACGGGGCCCTTCGGGTGGGCGACGCCGCGGCCCAGGCCAACCCCCTC
>CAZHQS010000089.1:0-2952 GCA_964534545.1 Candidatus Hydrothermarchaeota archaeon | reverse complement strand
GCGCGTCCTCCTGGAGTATATGATGCCGGTGAAACCCGACTGGAAGACGCGCATTACCATCTCGAAAAAGCTTCTGGGGACAAAGAAGACCCTGGCCATCTTCGGCTCGGTGATGAAGAGGACGGCCTTTGGAAAGTGAGAATAGGGCGTAAGGTCTGAAACCACCCCTAGGTAAAATCCTTTGCTTTTTCAGCTATTTTGCCTATCCAGTGAGTAGCAAGGACAGCCACGCCGGTGACAATGAGGGCATAGACAACCATGGGTGTTATGGCATCAGGTTTCCCAAATACCTCATTTATAATGGCCTTTATTGTGTCGTTCCAGGCCAGGGCCGCCACCAGGGCAAAGGCCGAGGTGATCAAGGTAGCGAACTTCTCGATATAGATATCGGTCAAATCTGTTTTGTCCCTTTCCGCCATTGGTCTACCCAATGTCTATTGCCTGTAGAAAAATATATATCTTCCGATTGTGCGTGGGGACCCTCTAGTGGGTGAACATCCACGCCCTGGGTATCAGGTCCTGGTACTCCCGGTAGTCCACGGCCGAGGTCCAGTGGCCGGTGAGCTTGGCGACAAAGAGCACCGAGAAGAAGAGGACCAGGAGGAGGATACCGTAGTCCACGGCCGAGAAGGCCCTCTTTCCCAGGGGCTCCATGTAGAGGGTCCCGGGCACCGGACAGCCCGTAACGCAGCGGAAGCACTTGATGCACTCCGTTGAGGTGACCTTTTCTTTCCCCTGGATGTCGATGTAGCTGGGGCAGACCCGGTTGCACTTACCGCAGTCGATGCAGCTCTCCTGGTCCCTCTTGATTTTGAAGGGACTCAAAAGCCCGACGATGATCAGGAGGGCGCCGTAGGGGCAGAGATACCTGCACCAGGCGTTCTGGACCAGGAGGGACAGTAAAACCAGGAACCCGGTGACCTGGAGGGTAAGACCCCCCGGGGAGAGCCAGAAGTCCAGCATCTTGACGTCCGCCACCTTGTTGTAGGGGGCGTTGATGAAGGCCGAGGCCGCCTCTGCCGGCATATCCAGGAAGATGACCTTCAGGAAGAAGGCCAGTAGGAGGAACTTGAGGAGGCGCAGGGGATAGTCCAGGACCTTCGGGGGTGTCAGCTTTCGCCCCACCACCCGGATACCTAGACGCCCCAGGTACTCGGAGATGGTGCCCACCGGGCAGAGCCAGCCGCAGAAGCCCCGGTGGAGGACCAGGGCGGTGAGAAGGGCAGCCAGGAGTATGGCCAAACCCGCAGGATGCACCCGGTCGAAGACCCCGGTCCCTATCCAGCTCCTAAGACCCATGAGGGCGCTTATGGGCAGGAAGGCCTCCACCGCCGGGGGCCTGGGGACGTAGGGCGCCCCTTCCCTGAAATGGGCCACAAACCGTGAAAACCGCCATCCCTCGTAGAGGAGAATCAGGACGATGGCACCCTGAACCGCCTGTCGAAATCTCTGGGCTTGCACATATAATCAAAGGGTTTTAACAAAAGATATACTCTACGGCGAACATGTTCGAACCTCACAATTTTATATCTGAAGGGACGATAGGATTATCCATGATACGTATTCAGGAAGAGGATTTCTCGGTGGAGGCAGAGATAGAAAGGGTAAAGGCAGCCTCCACCAGGATAGGCGGCATCGTCACCTTCCTGGGTACTGTCAGGGACTTCTCAAGGGGCAGGGATGTGGAGAAACTCGTCTTCGAGCACTATCCTGGCATGGCAGAGAAGAAGCTTGCGGAGTTGAGGGAAAGGGTTCTGGAGAACTTTGACATCATCGAGGTCTCCATCATCCACCGGACCGGGGAGATAAAGGTCGGGGAGAACATCGTCCTCATGGTGGTGGGCGCAGAGCACCGGGCGGACGCCTTCTCAGCCTGCCAGTGGCTCATAGATGAGCTCAAGAAGGCGGTCCCCATCTGGAAGAAGGAGTTCACAACCAAGGGGGAGGTCTGGGTAGAGGAACATCCGTGAGGCAGCCGTGCGCCGCCCTCTAGAACTCAGGGACAAAACCGTAGCTCTGGTATATCCCCTGGGCCTCCTTTGACCGAAGGAAGTCCATAAAGGCCAATGCATTCTCCTTGTTTGCCGCCTCCTTGAGCACGGCCATGTAGTAGTTGACCCTGTCGTGCTGGTCCAGGTCCGGGCCCACCTCAACGGCCTCCACCTTCAATCCATGGCGCCGGGCGTTCTCCACCTCCGTTGCCCATACCGGGCCCACATCGACCGTCCCCTTGGTGATCCGCAGGGGTGTCTCCCTGTGGTGGACGATGGTGAATACGGTGGTGGCCTCGGCCCGCTTCTCCTCCATAATCCGGAGGAAGAGGTCCTCACCCCCTGCCTGCCGGTACATGTCCTCGATGTACTTTGCAATGTCCTCCATCTCCCCCGGCTGGGATATCCTGACGTCCTCCCGGGCCAGGTCCTCCACCCCGGTTATCCCCTTGGGATTGCCCTCCGCCACCATGAGGACCAGCCTGTTGTGCAGGTAGACGGAGTAATCGTCAATGATTCCCCGATCCTTCAGGGTTTCCATGGCATCCTCGGTCACTGCCGTGTAGACATCCGGCCGGCCGGTCAGGACCTGACCGCGGAAGAGGGCACCCCCGGCCAGGATCTGCTTGAGCTCCAGGCCCGGGGGAAGGGTCTCGTAGAATATCTTCTCCACCCCGGGATGCCCATCCTGGAAGGCCTCCAGGAGTTTCTCCATGGCCATGAACTGGTTCCCTGCCATGAAGAGGGTCAGGTCTGCGTCCTCCATGTACTCCAGGTTGTGGAGGTCGTCGCCCCTGGAGGGGGGGATTTCCGGGAAGTCCGTCTGTGCCATGGTGTGCCTTCTGTCACCGCCGAAATTTAAGACTTGCGCCTATAGCCCGGTGGGGTGGTCTATGAACTCTACCCCCAGGCCCAACTCCTTTTCAAGAAGCTCGCCCACTGCCTTCACCCCCAAAGCCTC
>CAZHQS010000088.1:0-7359 GCA_964534545.1 Candidatus Hydrothermarchaeota archaeon | reverse complement strand
CTAGGTTGATCGCCTATTGCGGATATGAAAAAGTAGCTGGATACTCCCACTCCCAATATGAAGCTGAGGATACAGAGGACAAGTACTGTCTTGAGTCTCATATATATCATTAATACGATTAAGTTTCTTTATATTTCCCTTCTGGCACGAGGTCCTCTTCGATACCGCAGTTGGGACACTGGATCGTCAGAACATCCCTGTATTGAAATACCAGGATGTCACCAGTCTGCCCACATACCCTGCACATCAAAGCGAAATGTTCTGCCATACCTTTAATTTACCCGACACTTAATCTATTTTTTTCCGGTATCGGAATCCTTATTATCGTGGTTCTTAGAGGATGAAAAGAGATGGAAGGTTTGCTTTATCTCCTGGGGATACTCTGGCTGGCATTGCTGGTTCATGAGGCCATCCATGTATTGCATGCAAAGTGGAGAGGGATCTACCTGGGTTTCGTGTTCAACTTGAGAAGAGGAGAATTCGGGGTGATGGTGAGGAGAAACAGCAAACCAGATGCCGTCATCAACGCTTCATTGGCCATCATGGGCGGGGCATTGGTCTTCGTGGTTTTCCCGACCTTCATGGGTCTTATCCCCTATATGCTGGGATGTTACAAGGATATAGTGGTAATAGTAAAAGGATTCGGGATGCTGGGTCGAAGTGATGGTTAGGGACAAACCACTATAGGGACTATAGCACGGATTCTGACTCTTTATATACTCCCTCTTTTTCCGGTGACCAGGTGGAAACCATGATTAAGGGTGCATTAGCGGTTGCCTTCGTTGTACTCGTCCTGTTCCAGGGGGTTTATGCTTCCTCCGGGCCCACCTCCATGCAGGACCTCATGCAGAACATCCCATTGCTGAGAAACAAGTTCTATGTGGGCGATCTGGCGAGGATACTGGTGTATCTTGACGTTGCTGTGATGTTGATCGGCCTGGGCATGATGCTGGTAGGCCGTGCCGCAGGGGGGGAGAGGCTGGAGGCAGCGGGGATGTATTCCAAGGGCAAGAAGATGGTGGTCGTGGCCGTCATCGTGCTACCCATCCTGGCGGCCCTGCCCACGCTGGTGAAGTTCCTCCTCAACGTGGGGACTCCCAGCAGCGGCCTTGCCGACGACGTGCCGACCTGGGGGTGATTCATGTGAAGGCTATTCTCATCGGAAAGGGCCCGGGAAAGACCGTCACCGCCTCTCTCTTGGCGGATACCCACGTGGTGGGGGTGTACGACGCGGATCCCTACGGGGCGCTCAGAGATCTCTGCCCGAAGGCCGAGCCCTACACCAAAGAGGGACTGATAACCCCGTCCCTGGTAGATACCTCCGGGGTGGACAAGTACGGCAGGCCCTACTACCACATACTCCGGGAGAATCCTGATGCCTGGGTCGTACTGGTGACCTCGCCCAGCGTCCATGAGGCCGCGGCCACCAGGAGGATTCTCGAGGATGCAAGGGACCTGGGCGGGGCCCAGGTCCTGGGGCTGGTGGTCACCATGGCCGCCAACGAGGCAGAGGCCAAGGCGACTGCGGAGGGCTTCGGTATCCCCCTCTTGGGCTGGGTGCCTCTCTCCACCGCCATCGAGGACGATGTGGCAAAAGGGAATCGGCCCAAGCCGGACAAGGATACAGAGGCGAGGCTGGAGGAGATTGGACGCAATCTCAAGCTGCAGAGAAGGGCGGCGGCAAAGAAAGGGAAACGCGGGAGGTGGCTCGGCCGTTGAAGGATACTGAGACCTGGATCAGGGGGCTGTACCGCCAGGACGATGCCTCCTTTCTGGCCGGGGTGGGGTTCTTCATAGGCCTTCTGGCACCATTCGCCGACGGGAGGGCGACCGCCCTCGCCCAGATACTTCCCGACGACTTCCTCCTAGCCCTCGCCTCGGTCCTTCTGGGCTCCTCCTTCTATTATGGCTATGGCTCGTTCCTGGTATCCATTGGAGTTGGGGTCCGGCTATCGCAGGCCCTCGCCCCCTTTACCGAGGCCGTCTCATTCATGACCGGTATGCTAGACAGAATGGGGCAAGGAGGTGTGGTATCAGGTGGGGGGCTGGCCGAGCCCCCGCTGCTCAGCATCGATTCTTTCTACGCCTCCGCCGCCGTGCTGGCGGTCGGGATGATGCTGTGTTTCACTGCCGCTAGGTTCGGGGCGGGAATCCACTACAACAACGATGTCCTCCTGCCCCTCACCGTCTTCGTGATCTGCTCCGCAGGAATGTTCTACCTGAGTGCGTGGTAGTGGTGGTGGATTCCTATGCCAGAGGACATCGATATCCCCCTGCTTAAAAAGGAACAGTACTCTGGTCTAGTCAGGGTACTGGCCGAGAGGAGAGGTCGGTTGGTCCAGGCCGGATACCTCATGCTGGTGGAGGGGGAGCTTGTAGAGGGCGTGGTCGAGGAGAATGGAAAGGCGCTGGAGGGTGGTGGTGCCCTAGGAGCCGTTGAGGAAGGCGGATACAAGGGGGTCTTCGAACCTCCGCTGGAAGGGAGGGCGGACGAGCTCCTCGGCCTGGCCATGAGGAGGAATGTCCTGGAGAGGCTGGACAGGGACTACTGATGTGGTACCTCCCAGAAAAAGAGGCCCTTTCCCTTTTATAATCCCCTTTCTTCCGCTTCCGGGATGAGAAGGAAGACGCTACTTTGTACCATACTGACCGTGGGTGCGGATGCAGTCCACGCCCAACCGGAGGGGAACACTGCGTGGGCTCACATTGTGGTCTACGCCGGGATGGCCGCCATCATATTCTACCTGGGATATGTCTTGGTATCCTCCGGCAGCGGGCACAGGGACCTTGACGAAAAGAAGAGGAAGCTAGCGTCCCTTTTCTTTCTCATAACCCTTGCGACCTTCGCCCTCACCGGCGGCATTGATTGGGTTGGTTCCGCCACAGGCGTGGGCTGGCTCTATGATACCTCTTCTGACTTTCTGAACGATCAGATATCGGCCACCACCGATACCTTTACCTCTGTGCTCGGTGTGTATGAGGTGATGGCCTTGGCGTCATCGCTCAAGATAGGGATCAACCTTGGCGTATCGGCGGAGGTGAAGGTGGGAGAGCTGATTAGACCGGTTTCAAGGGTGACAGAGATTCTCCTTTGGAGCGCCTGGGGTTTCGTCAGCAGTATGTCGGTGCACAAGGCCATCCTGGAGTTCGGTCACCGTTACGCTATGGGGTCCGTCTTCCCCCTGGGGCTCCTCTTCTACATCCTCCCCGGCCTCCGCAGGGCCGGTGCCTTCCTGATAAGCGTGTCGGTGGCCCTGTGGCTTTTCTTCCCCCTCACCGTGGTGGCGGTCATGATACCCGTCTCGGACATGATCAGGGCCGACCCGGAGGACTACTACGATATCAACGTGCCCATCGGGGATGTGTACGGACGCCTGGAAGTCCTGGCAAACCCCCTCGCGGCCCCGCCTGCAGTATCCCAGTTGTTCCTCAAGACCACCAAAGAGGTCTTCGTGAACTTCGTGTTCGAGTGGTGGGCCGAGAAGGCCATGCTCTGGTACTTCGTCCCTGTGATAAACGCCGTGTTCTTCATCATTCTGGTGCTGGGCCTGACCGAAGCCATCGGCGGCGAGTCCAACGTTCTGGGCAGGATGTCCCGGGTGATGGTGCCTTTTAGGTGAGGGGAATGGCAGAATCCAAAGGCTGGTTGGCAAGCAACGCGGTCTACTTCATCCTGGTGGCCTTCCTCCTGGGGTCCCTCCTGATCTACTTGGTCAAGGGAGGGCTCATCGGTCCAGACGACGGATATGTCGCCATGGGATGCGACGGGAAGGGAAAATATCTCCTCCTGCTACCGGAGAGGCCAGGCCTCCTGGAAGAGGTGGAGGTGGACGGCGTGGAGGTAGCCGGGAACCTCTGGGTACCGAAGGAGGGTCTGAAGGTGAGATACATCTGGGATTCCAGAAAAAGCTACAGGATCAGGGTGAAGCTCGAGGGGCGCACCACCAACCAGAGGGTCACCGCTCCCACCATGGAGCCGGAGGTGTTCTTCAGCGCTGCCGCCCGTGATCCTGATTCCGGCTACCTCCTGAGGCTGTATTCCACAGGCTACGACAGGCTGGTCGTCTACCCGGTCACGTATCTACCGGAGGCGGTTTACGTGCTGGATTACCCCCTGGTCTCCACATCCTCCGGCGACTTCGACGACTACACCAACGCCTTGGTGGAGTACCTGTCCATGGCGGGAGTGGAGGTCCATTATGTGAGCGAGTCCATCCTATCCAATGACTCAGTCCTTGTTATCGCCAACGGGGCGCTCCCGGCCGACGGGGATGCCCTGGAGAGGATACGGAGAGGGATGAACTGCAGCGTTGTGTACCTCGGCACCCCGCCCGACGGCGTTACCATAGGCCCAAATGGAAACGTGGATACCTCAGAGGGGTTCCCCGGGACCTTTCGGTCCGATTCCCCGGTGGTTGCCGGGTGGGCGAGGATGGAGAGGTCGGCGTATGCACTTGATGGCCACGGGTCCGCCCCAGTGGAGAGGGCCGATGGCCTCCCCGCAGTCTATAGGGTGGGTTGCATGACCGTCCTGACCAACACCCTCGGCTCCGGCTGGTCCAGCCCGGAGGATGCTGCCTGGGATACACTCATAGCCATCATCTCTAAAGGGAATTTCTCCCTGCCGGTGGAAGAGTTCTCCCCCGGGGGGGACGTCCTCAACTCCCTCGTTCGGATACCGGGGGATACCGGCAGAGTCATGTGCCTGGCCTATGACGGGGGGCGGCTCGCAGAGGTCTTCACCGAGGATGTGGGGTCAACGGGGGAATCCTTCAACATGTCCGTTTCCTTCTTCGAGCCCGTGCTTCCCGGAGAGCGCAACGCGGTGGTGAAGTTCAACTCACCGGTCAACGGCACCGCCAGACTTGTTGCCACCAGCCTAACCACCAGCGAGAGCAGGGAGACCGATCTCGGCGAGGCGGTTGCGGGGGAGAACGCCTTCCGCGGGAAGGTCGGTCTGCCCCCCGGGAAAACGGTCCTGGCGGTTGAGGTGGCTGACAGGCTCTCTCGGGGCGAGTATGTGACCGTTCCCCATATCACTGCCACTGCCAGGCCAGTGGAAGGCGGGTACCTGGTCGAGGTATCACGGGACGGCACCCCCTTCGAGGGCGGGATCACCGTGGAGACACCTGAGAAGGGGAAGGGCGTCCTGGACATCGAGGGTGAACTGATGATCAGGGACGAGGAATTCACCCTGTATCTCGACGGGTACGCCGTTCCGGTGGAATGGATTCCGCCATCTCGTGAGAAGTTCCCTTTGGGATTCGTAGCTCTCGTCGTGTTGTTCGTCGGCGCTGCCACCCTGGCTCTTTCTAGGAGAACGGGGGACCGAATCGCTACCATAGTGTTCAGGATACCCGAAAGGGATGAGGGAGCCCTTGTCGCTGCGACAAAGATCGTGAATGCATTCAACCAGTACAACAAGCACATGGGCACCGAGTACCTCCCTTTAAGCCAGGAAGAGGTGAAGCACGCCCTGGGCATGTACGTATCCAAGGGTGTAACACCCACGGCCGGGGTGGTGACCAGGCTCATGGACAAGATGGGTCATCTCCGAGACGACATGAAGGTTGAGGGCCACTACGGGTACCATGGACCGGTGGTCTGGGAGAGGGAAACCGGGCAGAGTATCGAGCACCTAGCCATGATCCGGGCGGTCTACGACCACGCCCTGGACCTGGGGTACTACGCCGAGCCCATCACCAAGAGGGACTACAGCTTCCAGGGGCTGCCCGACCTGGTGCTCACCGACCGGCAGAAGGTAGTCTACGTGGAGGTGCTGAGTTCCAGGAGGCGCCAGGACCTGGAGGGCGACCTCCTCAAGCACCTCAAGAAGCTGAGGCACCTGAGGGAGGTGGACAGGGAGAGGGGGTTCGGATATCAGACAGAGATCTGGGTGGTGCTGACAGAGGACGACTATAGCGACTATAGAAATGCCGTAGACAGCTGGGAGGAGGCCGCATTCTTCCAGTCACTGGAAAAGGAGGGCGAGCTCAAGGTCATAAGCATCGGGGAGGTGGTATCACGGTAATCCAGAGGACGAGGGTATCAGAGGCGGTCACAAGGACGATACTGGTGAAACCGCCGGAACCGAAGAGCAGCCACCTCATCCCGGAGCACGACGAGAGGGCGGTGTTCCTGGGCAAGACCGACATCATAGGCAAACCGGTCTTCTGGCGCCCGGAGAGGCAGGTGAACCCCCACATCACCGTCCTGGGGGGCTCGGGATTCGGGAAGACCACGGCTATAGAGGCGTTGACCACCCGAGCGAACATAGTCTTCGGGGCGAACGTTCTGGTGCTGGATTTCACCGGCGAGTACATAGCTTACGCGGAATCCGTGGGGGGGCATGTCATCAACCTGGGCAGGGACGCCATCAACATCCTGGACCTCAGCGGGGTCTCCCCGGGCATCAGGGCGAAGCAGGCCGAGACCGCCCTGCAGCCCTTCCTCGATACCGAGCGGGCGACCAGGCAGTCCAGGATACTCCGGATACTGGCGGAGGAGAGCTACCGGAGGAGGGGGATCACCGAGGACGCGGAGACCTGGGACAGGACCCCGCCCACGCTGAAGGATGTCTGCAAGTTGCTGAAGGGGCTGATCCTGGACGCCCTCACCGGGGAGTATCAGGAGAAGGAGTACACCAGGGAAATGAAGAACGTGGTCCAGATGCTGGCTGGCAGCCACTCCATGAGGGAGAGCTCCCTGGGGCTGCTGGAGAAGCTGGAGGTGTACACCAAACCGCCCCACGACGTCCTGGCCAGACAGTCCACGCTGCGGATGGAGGACATCTTCGAGAGCGGGTTCGTGGTGCTCAACCTCTCCCGTCTCCCGGACGAGAGGAGCAGGTCCGCGGTGGCCATAACCGTGTTGCAGTTCCTGGTGGAGTACATGCGGAACCTGGGGGTATCCCGGGAGGGGCTCAGGCTCATCGCCGTCCTGGACGAGGCATGGAAGGTGGTGAGTGTCGAGAACTCGCCGGTGCGGCCCCTGTACAAGGAGGGGCGGAAGTACGGGGTAGGGGTGATTGTTTCCACACAGGAAATCGTGGACGCCGAGAACTACACGGTGAACAACGCAGGCACCCTGCTCCTACTGAAGCTCAGGGGCCAGGACAGGGAGATCGCGGCCAAGTCATTGAAGCTTAGCGCCCACATGGCTGAGAAGATGGAGAGGATGGGAATCGGGGAGGCCATCACCTTCATGGACGTAAAGGGGGAGTACATCGAGCCTTTTGTGCTGAAGGTCTTTCCTGTCTTTCCCGAGGCGAGCACCAGGATCGTGTTCCGGTTGCCGTCGAACCCGTTGCGCAGGATACTCCCGGATGCGCTCAAGAGGTACCGGACGGCGAGGAAGTAG
>CAZHQS010000087.1:0-7449 GCA_964534545.1 Candidatus Hydrothermarchaeota archaeon | reverse complement strand
TGTGTGTGTCACCCCCTGATATTTAAACTTTTTGATTCGGGGTGGGTGTGTCGAATAATTCGCAGAAGAATCTGTGGTGTCCTTTGATTCCCTTCTCCTGTTTTGACCTCCACCACTGCCGGAACCCTCCACCCAAATAATTTACGGCTCAGAACCACTTATCCATACTCACCTGGGTCACCCCATCTCGCAAATAGCTCTTGGAGTACCCCATGGCCTCGATGATGCGCAACACAGCAGGGAATATCTGGTTCTCGATGTAGTATTCCGGGTCGTAGTCCTCCAGGCTCGCCAGCTCCACCGGGATGGCGCGCTTGCTTATCAGGCCGGACCCCTTGCCGATTATATAGCCGATGATCATACCGGGGGAGACCTCGCGCCCGGCCTCCATGAGCTTCTTTGCGGCCTCCACGTGGGGCCCCACGTTCTTGTAGCTGGAGATCTTTTTCGTCAGCTGGGTGTAGATGGTCAAATCCTCCAGGCTCACCCGGCGGGCCCTGATGTCCTCGATAGCCCTGCGGACGATCTTCACCGCCTCCTCCGGGGAGGCATCCTTGAGGAGGGCCATGAGGACCTTCTCCTGGGTATCCTTGGTGATAGCCGCCCAGTCCCTGCGGACAAACTCCAGGCCCTTCACCGTTATCCTGTCCTTCTCGTCAATGAGGGCGTAGCGCTTCTTGGTCACAAAGATGCCCCGCCGGTAGTAGCCCTCGTACTCCAGCTCGATGGTCCCGGGCAGACGCCTGTTCACCTCCTCCAGGAAGGCCATGGCCTTCTCCCTCTCCCCCCGGGGCACCAGGACGAAGAGGGAATCCGTGTCCCCATAGACCACCTCCAGGCCGAACTCCTTCTCTGCCACCTCCATGACACGCCGAATGTAATCCCGGGCAAAGGCCGTAACGCTCTCGGCGCACTCCTTGCGGTACCACCGGGACCTGGGGTATCCCATGTAGCCATAGAAACTGTTGGCCAGGATCTTCAAGGCCTGCTGCTGGACGTCCAGCATCTTCCTCTTCCCCTCATCGGTGGCGGCCTTCATCTCCCCTTTCACCTGGGCCCGCCTCTCCACCAGCCCCTTCAGGAGGGCAGGGATGAAGCCCTCCTTTTCGGTTGAAAAATGGAAATCGATCCCAGGGGGCTGGTTCTCCCCCGGCCCTGGCCGGATGGTGGATGGATCGATATTGTGGGTCACGATGACACTGGGGTACAGGCTCCTGAAGTCGAAGACCACGATATCTTCAGAGAGACCCTTCTTGGGTTCCCTGACATAGCCCCCCTCATAGGTGTCCCCGGCTCGCCTGGCGAACTCCCGCCCCCTGGGTCTCTCTGGTATGACCTCACCCCTGGTGGCGGCCTCCCGCATGAGGTACCACTCCACCAGCTGTCCCGTGGTCATCCTGGCCACGTCCTGGAGGGGCTGGCCCACCAGCCGGGAGAGCTCGATGTAGAGGGGCAGGTACCTCTCCCCCAGGCGAAGGGTGACCTCCGCATCCTCCAGGGAATACCTGAAGAACTGATCCAGCTCATGGCCGCCCCGGTCCCATATCTCCCCCATACGTTCGTTAGGGACCTTCTCCTTCTCCTCCCCCAGGATCTCCTGCACCACGTCCTCCAGGACGTAGCTGGAAAGCCTCAGGGAGCGGCGGACGATGGGATAGAGGTCCAGGTGGGGCCGCCCTGCCATCCTGGTCTCGCTCATGCCTGCCCGGGTTGTGGTCCTGTGGGGGGAGCCATCCCTGCCCAGGCCAAGTTCCAGCCCCAGGACCTTCAGCCTCTGGTTCAGGTAGGGGAAGTCGAAGTTGTCGGTGTTGTAGCCCACGACGATGTCCGGGTCCTCCTCTCTCACCAGCTCATCGAACCTCTTCAGGACCGCCGCCTCGTCGGCAACGGTTTCCACAAAACCCAGGGTCCCCGAGGGCGCCTTCCATGAGATGACCTTCCTCACCCCACCTGAAGTCGCCACACTCACCATGATGATGGGGTCCACCTCTCCCCTGGGGGCCCCCTTGGGGTTGTAGACCTCCATGTCAAAGGACATGACCCTCAGGGGAGGTATGGGGCCGCCATCCGCGGATCTGATGGCATGGACGATGAAATCCGACTCCACCACCGTCCCCTCAACCTCCACCCAGCCTGTGGGGGTCAGGCCCTTGTCCATCAGGTACCTCCTGGAGAAGAGGATATCGTCCTCATGGACGGCCGATACGCCAGGAAGGTCCCGCAGCCGGTCCCTGATCCTTGGCACGTCCTGGGGATGGCGGAGATAGACCTTCAAGAACCGCTTTGGCCTGCCCAGGAGCCCCTTTTCCACCACCTCCACCCCCGTGACCCTGGAGCCGCCATCCATCTCTATCTTGAGGATGGGTTCCTTCAGGGAGTCCGGGTCCTGCGCCAGGACATAGAGATAGGGCCTGACATTTGGGTCAAGGGCCATGGTATTTCTTAGAAAGAGCCTCACCACTGGTTTTTCCTCAATGGTCTTGTAATCAACATCCAGGAGAAAACCGTCCATCTTGCACCTGTCAATAATTTTTGCCCTGGGGATAAATACTTTCCTGATTCGAAACTTATATTAAGGTACACCAGGAGAAAAGGTTATAAATATATCTACTTATAGTAATCTGGAGGAACGCTAATGAAGGTAATGACTATCGGTTTGGGCCAGGCAGGAAGCAAAGTGGCCGATCTGTTTCTGATGGAGGACCGGAGGAGCCACGCCCCCCATACATTCGAGTGCATCGCTGTCAACACAGCCATATCCGACCTCATGGGATTGCAGTACATCCCCCAGGAGGACAGGATCCTTTTGGGGGAGACCGAAGTAAAGGGCCATGGGGTGGGAGCAGACAACAAGAAGGGGGCGAGAATCGCGGAGGAAGAGATTGAGATAGTCCTCAACCGCATCTCCCATATGAACGTCAGCGACATGGACGCCTTCCTGGTGATTGCCGGCCTCGGCGGCGGGACAGGCAGCGGTACCATCAGCGTCCTGGCAAAACACCTCAAGAGTATCTACGACGAGCCCATCTATGCCGTGGGCATCCTGCCGGCTGAGAACGAGGGGGATATCTATACCCTGAATGCGGCCAGGAGCCTCAAGGCCCTCCTGCCCAACTGCGATGCCGTCATCCTGGTGGACAACGGGGCCTTCCTGCGCTCCGGCGAAAGTGTCAGGGCCGCCTATGACAGGATAAACGAGGAGATCGTGAAACGCATCGGCATCCTGTGCCGGGCGGGGGAGACCCGCTCCAGGCGCCAGGTAGGAGAGATGGTGGTGGATGCCTCCGAGATCATCAATACCTTGCGCAACGGCGGTGTATGCAGCATCGGCTATGCCTCCGAGAAGGTCAAAAGGGAGGGTCTTTTCACCAGGGTCTTCAAGAAGAAGCAGTATGAGATCGGCAAGGCATCACGTATCCTGTCGGTGGTGAAGAGGGCGGTCAAGGGGAGGCTCCTTCTCCCGGCAGATTACCATTCTGCCAACAAGGCACTGATCATCATCGCCGGTCCCCCAGAGCAGCTCGACAGGAAGGGGATCGAAAAGGCCAGGGAGTGGCTCGAGAACACCATCTCCGGGACAGAGGTCAGGGGTGGCGACTATCCCCTGCTGAAGAGCAGCTATGTGGGGTGCGTGGTCCTGCTGGCAGGCATCGCCAACGCCCCCAGGGTCAAGGCCATGCTGGAGAAGGCCAAGGTGGTCCAGGAGAAGGTGGGTGTGGAGCCTAAAAAAGAGAAAGACCTGGAGTCCCTCCTCGGTGATATCGACACCCTTTGAAGGGGGCGCCCGATGCTCTCCATTGTAGGGATTGGCGGTGCAGGCAGCCAGATAGTGGAAGGTTTTTTCAAAAAGGACATAGTCACCAGTGTCCTGAGCAAATTCTCCCTGAAGAGCGAGGACATGGTGAGGGCCGTGGCCATCGACACCTGTGAGAGCATCAAGGCCCTGGGGGGTATCCCCACCAACAACCGGGTCCTCATCGGCTCCAGCAGGGCCAAGGGTCACGGTACCGGGGGCGATGTGGAGATGGGCAGGGAGATTGTGGTGGAGGAATCCACCCTGGCCATGAACGCCATAAGGAGGGTCAACATCGAAAAGCCCGAGGTCTTCTTCCTGGTGGCGGGCCTGGGCGGGGGCACGGGCACCGGGGGGGTCCCCTACCTCGCCGAGAGGATCAGGAAGACCTACCAGGTTCCCATAATCCTCATCCTGGTCCTGCCTTCGAAATCCGAGGGGACCCTGTATGTGAAGAACGCCTACTCCAACCTGGAAGGGGTCCTGGCGTCAGGGGACGGCGCCCTGCTCTTTGACAACCATGTGCTGATAAACAAAGGGGAGGACATGGCCACGGCCCACAGGACCATAGACCAGGCCATTCTCAGGATGCTGAAGACCCTGGAGCCCCACGAGATCCTCAGGGTGAACCGGGACAAGGTCTCCACCATGGGGGTCTGGCGCACCCGGAGCGAACACATGGCCATAAAGGACATAATCGACAGGACCCTCCGGGATTACATGTACTACGACCTGGACATGGAGAAGATTGAAAAACCCTACCTCTTCATCCATGGCAACACCGAGAACATCTACGGCCAGTCCTTTGCCAGGGAGTGGGTCAAGAAGAGGTTCGGCAAGGAGCTGGAGCTGGTCTTCAAAGACCACCCTAGCTCAAAGTATTTAAATATCATGTTGGATATAGTGGGATTGGAGGATGTCGGCAAGGAAATGAAGTTCGAGGACCAAGGAGGCAAACCATCGGAGATAGATGATCTGTTAGGTGATATCGAGTCAATAATTTAGGAGGATGTGTGAATGAAGATTGGGTCCTTTTTGTGGCTTTTTATGGCAATTCTATTGGCGGCTGGGAGCGTAAGCGCAGCCGTCCCCCAGTACCTCGGTGTAGAGGAGTCCAAACTGTCCCCCCCAGAGACGGCGAGGCAGGGTGACCTGATATCTGGGAGTGTCAGCCTGATCAAGGTGGGCCCTGTTCCTAGAGAATCTTCTCTGACCATCAAAACCGAGGTTATCAATCCCCAGGTTACGCTGACCATTGACGGTTCAACCGTTGCCTATGCCAAGGACGAGGTGACGGTGAACCTTTCGGAGACTGGTGTTAAGAAGGTTCAAATCCGTGTGGACGGCGAGGCCCCCACCGTGGAAAAGCTCACCACTCTGAAGGTCCTGGATGCCACAGTTTATGTGTACTATGACGAGGATAACTACGGCGACCAGGAGATAGCAAGCCTCACCCTCCGTGTTACTGCCCAGGAGATTCGGGAAACCATCTCCTCCATCGAGACCGCCAAGGAAAAACGGGCCACCGCCATGTCTTTGATAGACAGCCTTAAGGCCAAGGGTGTGGATACGGTAAGTCTCGAAGCCGACCTTCAGGACGCCATAGACCAGATCAGGCTCGCAGAAGAGGCCCACGACGAAGGCAGGATAGAGGCGGCCAAGACCAACGCTGATATCGCCACCAGGTCCCTGGAGAAGATCATCTCCGAGGCCTCCAAGCTCGATACCGATACCCACCAGGAGTCCAATGTCAAAAAGTATCTGGTCATCGGGGCAGCGGTGATCCTGGTGCTTATCGTCTTCCTGATGCTGAAGAGCAAGCGCGAAGAGCTGGGATAGGGAAACCCAGTATGCCTACAGAGGTGGCGACCCCTTGAAACCCTTTATCGTTGGTGTAGGCAGGGCAGGGTGCAGGATCGGAGACCTCTTCCTGAAGGAGTCCACGGGGAGGGTCTCCATGACGGGGCTTCTAGTGGATTCCGAGGCTTCGGAGCTGGCCTTCTATCCCCACAGGGAACGGTTCCTCCTGGGCAAGAACATCCTGGACGGCAACGGGACAGGCAAGGATGTGAAGATAGGACGGGAGGCCATGGAGGCGGACCGCTACGCCATCGTGGAGCATATGGACAGGATCAAATCCTCCATGGACGCCATCTTTGTGGTGGCAGGTCTCGGGGGAGGAACAGGGGGTGCGGTGGACATCCTCATAGAGGAGCTGAGAAAAAGCTATGTGGAGCCCGTCTACTGCATCGGGATACTTCCATCCGTGGAGGACCCGGAAAGGATCACCATGAACTTCGCCGACCAGTTCAAGGCCATCGTATCCAACAGCCACGCCGTGTTTCCCATTGACAATGACGGCCTGAAGCGGGTCAACCTCCACGGCTCCTTCAATACCATCAACAGGGAAATACTGAGGCACTTCCAGAACCTCTTCGAGGTGGGGGAGTACCGCAGCCGGGAGGAGCTGGGGGAGAACGTCATCGGCTCCTCTGACATAATAAATACCTTAAACGGGGTCTCGAGTATCGGTATAGGGAGTATGGATGTCTCAGGGGGCGGAGGCCTTTTCGGCAGGAGGCAGGAAGGGGTGGATAAACCCGGGGTGGTTGTATCCCTGACCGAGGAGGCCACGGAGAAGATGCTCTTCGACTTCCATGTGGAGGCCGCCCAGAAGGCCCTGGCAGTGGTGTCAGGACCCAGGAAGTACCTGGATTTTCTGGGGAGCATCCCTGCCCGGCTCTGGCTTGAGAAAAGGATCGAGGGATGCGAGGTGAGGGGTGGGGATATGCCATCGCCCAGGAAGCGCCAGATGGAGGTCACCCTGGTGCTGTCAGGGATCAGGAAGTCGGAGAGGATAAGACACCTCTACCACCTGGGAAAGATGCTCAGGAAGAGGGGCGGGTACTCCGAGGACCTTACCCGGATCTTTGAGAGGATGCGGGTCTTGAACGTAAGCATCCAGCAACTGGAGAAGGATTTCAAGGAAATCTTCGAGGATGTGAAGGGTCTGGCCCGCAACGACCGGGAGGAAAAGACAGAGGAAGGGAACCTCACTTGATGTTCTCAAGGATATCATAAATACGGTTAAAGGATTCCAGAAGGCTGTCGATATACCTGGGAAAGATATCCCTTGTGGTGACGATTCCTATGAGGCGGCCGTCGTCGGTGATGGGGAGGCGTCGGATCTTCTTCTTGGTCATGATCTCAAGGGCGTCGGATAGCAGGGTATCCTTGGAGACGGTTACCACCGGGGATGACATGATCTCCTCCACAGGCATGTCAACGGAGCAATCCTCTGCTACCGTCTTCACGAAGTCCCGCTCGGTGACTATCCCCACCGGCCTGTGGTCCTCCACCACCACGATGGCACCGATGTCCCGATCCCGCATCATCACAGCGACATCCACCACCGAGGTCTTTCTCCCGACAGTGATCAAATCTCGAGACATCAGGGATTCCACGGTGCTTTCCATCCAACTACCTCGCTTGTTCCAGTAAAGAGATAACCTGCACAACCGGATATATAGTTGTTGCGGTTACAAAAAGGTTGATATCGGTACTCTTCCACTAAGACATGTCCCCAACGGAGGTTGAACCCCATGGATAGAAGGGATTACGTTTTATGTCATTGAACAGGCAAAGAAGGGCATGAA
>CAZHQS010000086.1:0-7497 GCA_964534545.1 Candidatus Hydrothermarchaeota archaeon | reverse complement strand
AACCGGATATACTGAAGAATTCATTGTAGCCAGAGACCAATTTATAAATAGTTATTATGTCACCACGCGGAGTGTTGAGACGGAATATTTCTACACCTCCGCCGTGGATTTGAACCTCCAGCAGGGCTGGAACACCATTGACGTCAAGGCAGAGGACTGGACCGGGAAAGTGAGCACCGCCAAAGTAGATTTATATTACGATACAATCTTTCCCTACCACACCGTTTCCCCCGCCGACGGGACCGTTATTACCACTCCAATTTTTATCCTGAATGGCACGGTCTCAGACGACTGGGGGGTGGTCAAGGTGGAGGCCAAGATCGACCAAGGCGTGATAAGGAAGGAGGGCGTGGAGGTCGCCGATGGAAACTGGCTCACGGTGGCGACCTACCCGAGCGTGAAAAATGGTAGCTTCCAGTTCAAGGTCATACCCGACGCTGCCCAGACAAGTATCACTATCAGGGTCACAGACGAGTCAGGAAATGTCAGGGAGGGGGTGCATCCCTACACCATCAATGCCCCTCCCGTGGCGGTTATCACTTCGCACAAGGACGGTGAGACCTACACGCCAGTGGATAACTTGGCCACCATCTCGGGGTACATCAGAACCACCACCACTCCCGCAACGGCCGCCTATGTAAAACTGAACAACGGTCCCTGGGTACAGGCGAGCATCAACAAGGGAAGCATGACCTGGACGGTCACCGATGAATCAAACCTTCTCTTCGAGCCTAACCAGTGGAACACCGTATATGCGAAGGCTGTTGATGGCCAGGGAAGGGAATGGATCACTTACATCACAATCTACTACTCCGAGCCAGACACGATAATCTACGACTTCGACACCGATGAGGTGCGGTATAAGTGGAGTTATGGTTCGCTTGAAACCGGCTACAGTCTCCCGTATGCATCCTATTCACAGTGCGGTCCCGGAGGGTGCTCAGCCACAATGGCCAATGTCAAACTGGGGCTTTCGAGAGATTATAGGGTTGATTATATCTGGAGGTCGGGGTTCAGCCGCACCTACGGCGGGTGGTTCGACTATGCTGGCAGCAAGCGTTTTTACGTGGACGGATACCAAGTATCCTCAGCGGGTACCGGAGCAGGATGGTGCCAGACAGGGGCTTGGACAAACGGGAGCACTGCCACTTTGCCGAGAGGCGTCCACACCCTGAAGTGGGTCGTCTCACAAGATGCAAACGGTTATGTTTCCAAGGGGTGGACGGACGACATCGTGCTCCGGAGGGACTATTCAATCTGGATAACTTCGCCACGAGATGGCACGGTCACGGAAGACATGGAATTCAGGGTAACAGGGGGGACCGGTTGGGGAGTGACCAAAGTGGAGTTGAGCGTGGACAACGGTCCCTGGGAGAGTGCAACCTTGCAAACCTGTGCCCGTTATGACTCCTGGGGCAACTGCGTGGAGTGGAAGAGCCAGCCCACTTGGTATAAGGACCTCTCCTTCACTTCTGCCGGTGTCTACACCTTTCAGGCCAGGGGGTACCGGGCCGGGTCCTGGAGTTATTCTACGACGGTCACGGTTACCATCAACGCCACGATACCTCATGTGGAGATCACTTCTCCCCAGGACGGATACAGCTACACATGGTGTTCAGGTTACGACAGCTGGGGCAATTGCAATGCCCACCGGAAATTATCTGTAGATATATACGCCACCGATCCAGACGGCATCTCCTCGGTTTATGTAGGGTATGATGGCGACCATTGGGGCGGGGCATCTCCCATCTGCATCAGTTGGGACCAGTGGGGCAACTGCAACGGCTATTCAAACACAAACTACACCGCCACAGTAGACCTGCCCCGCGGCGTTCACGAACTCCAGGTAAAGGCGTACGACACCAAGGGAAGTGTTGGTTATTCACAGAGTATAACGGTGGAGGCGAAGTAGGGATGTGTTTTGTCACTTTTGACTTCGAAGATACTGACGCCAGACGCAAGCACCTGGTATTCAAGCGGAGGGGCAGGGTCTCGTGGGCTTCCGTGGAGGTCAGCGAGCGTTGCGACTTCAGGTGCAGGTGGTGTTATGTCGGGAAACAAGAGGGAACTGCGTTGGGGATAGACGAAGCCCTGGACATGATAGCCGTGCTGGCGGAGGCCGGGGTGGAGCAGGTCACCCTCACCGGTGGGGAACCCCTCCTCTGGCCCCACACCGACAGTTTCGTGGCCGAGGCCAGGGACCGCGGAATGGTTGTCCACATGAACACCAACGGCTACTACCTGACCGGGAAGAGGGCGAAGACCCTTGCCGGGCTGGGGCTCTCCCAGGTCCAGATGAACATCGACAGCCTTGACAGGGAGAAGCACGACAGGATAAGAGGAAAGCCGGGGTCCTTCGACATGGCGGTGAAGGCCTTTGGGAACGCCCATAAGGCAGGCATCGACACAGTCTGCATGACAGTGGCCACAAAGGAAAACGTCTCAGAACTGGTGGAGATTATCCGGTACGCCCACTCCCTGGGAGTCAGCAGGTACAGGGTCACGGATGCCGTTCCCAGCGGGAGTGCACTGGGCATGGTGAACGAGAACGTGGATGATTATATAGGTCTCCTCAGCCAGCTGGATTCCCTCTTCTCCGATCTCGGGGCGAGGGCCATAGAGTCCTTTGAACCTCTCTTTCAGGACTCCATGGTGAAGACCAAACTCCCTATTTACGGGACGGGCTGTGTGGGTCTCAAGGGCCTCTTCATGGCCGTCAACCCCTCGGGAGACGTCTACTACTGCTTCTCTGATCGGCAGCCCCTACTGAATATATTCGACTCCGAAGATATCCAGGCTGACTACAGACAGGCCCTCGGGCGGATATGGAACCCCCCTGCAGCTTGCGATGGGTGCAGTCAACTCTCCACGGACCTGGGCGGGTGCCCGGCTAGGGTGAAGGCCAAGGGCTTCGACTACTTCTGCGGGAGGCTTAAGTGATGGGACCCTGGCTCGGTTTCATCCGGCCCTTCCCCCTCCTCTTCCTATGGACCTCGGTCCTCGTCGGGGCAGTGGTGGACGCCGATCTCCTGGCCACCAGCCTCGACTCTTTCCACCTGTTCGAGGTCCTCCTGCTCGTCGCCTTGCTCTGGTTCAACTCGGTGATGCTCAACGACTACTTCGACCGGGAGGAAGATTCCGTGAACGAAGGCGACAGGCCCCTCAAAAGGATTGGGCTCAAGCCCTTCCGGACGGTCTATGTGATGTCCACCATCCTTCTCTTAGCAGGGTCCTTCTCTGTGGGAAAGCCCTTCGGGTTGTTGATGTCGCTTTCTTTCCTCATTGGGTTCTTCTACTCCGCCCCGCCGGTCAGACTTAAAGAAAGGTCCACATACTTCAACCCGGGGATAGCGTTCCTCAGCTCTTCTGCCTTCTTCGCCGGAGCGGTCTACGATGGAGTCTTCTCCCCCGAGACCTTGAAGTACGCCCTTTTGCTGGGCTTCCCCTCCGGCGTCCTCTCCTTGGTCAAGGATCTGAAGGACTACCAGGGGGACTCCTTGGCAGGAAGGAAGACCGTGGCCACCAAGTATGGTCCGGAGAAGGCCGTCTCATATATCCTCACCGGGACCCTCCTGGCCATGACCATCACCCTCTTAATCATCAACTACCTCCTCTCCCCCCTCCTCGTCATGGTCTATGCCTACAACATCGCCATCTTCATGCCCTACTTCAAAGAGCACTCGAGGAGGGCCGCCGTCATCCTCTACAGGAGGTCCTTCATCAACCTCTACCTACTTCTCGTGGGCATGGTGACGGACGTCTTGGGGGCGATCCCTTGGACATCCTGAGGTACTTCGGTTCCCGTGCAGACTTGGAGAATCTCGCTGGAGAGAGGATTAGGAACCCCTCCAGGTACTTTGCCGGATTCCTCCTCGTGATATCTCTTCGGCTGGTACTCGAGTCCGCCACAGGGATGGAACTTTGCAGTATCCTTGATCTCCACTTGAGCTTTCCCTTTTTCGTTGGAGGGCTGATATTCTTCCCTGTGATGACGGTGAAGATCATACTCCTTGGTTCCCTGCTCTTCGGGTTGTACAAGGATGAAAACAGGGAAGTATTCGACAACTTCGTGACGTACATGGTGAAATTCTACCCCTTCTACCTCTTCCCAGGGGTGGCCCAGTTCGCCTATTACCGCTTGGCGGGATTCGCGACCTGGAGCGATTACGTCCTCCACCACAAGAGAAGTCTAATAATCGGGGGGTATTTCGTGGAGATGACCGTCCCGCCCCTCCCCCAGATTCTCATGGCCCTGTTGATGGGCTTTATAATATTCAGGTTTTTCTGGCACTTCTCAAGCTACAGCCCGAGAAAGAGGATTCTGGCCGCCTTGGCCCTGGCAGCCGTGGGACCTGTCTTCATCTTTCTGGAGGGTTACGCCCCCTACTGCTATGTCTTCGACAGGACCCTAGACGTCGCCCCCATGAGCAGGTGGGCGCTGTTTGAGATGTGGGACACCTTTCTGGTATGGACGGCCTATGCTGCTTTTACCGGCATCAGACCAGGAATCCCCCTCGCCCTTGCCGGGACGTTTCTCCTGATTCCTGTCTTGGATATCAGTACCTGGCTTTTCGCCATCACTGGCATGGGTCTCATGAGCATCGCCTCACGGCTCTCCTTCAAAGACGACCTAAAAAATGAAAAGAAACTCTTGGGGTATTTCTTAGCCTTCTCCGCCTTGTGGATCAACATCTACCACGGCTCTTGGGCGGGGGACAGGCCCTTCAATGTGGAGGTCCTCTCTCTGCTCCTTGTGGGGGCATCGTTTTTCGTATTTAAGCGCTTTGCTAGCTATTGATTATTGAGTCCTGTCCAGACTTACAAAAGCCCTCCCAAGGCTCCAATTTTAGAAGACAATAACATTCCTAGGGAGGGAGTTCAATGTTTAGTTCGAAGCCTCAAATTACGAGCTATTAACCATCAAATCAAAAGTCCAGAACAGGCTCTGATTGAAGTCTCTATGGATGAAGGAGCACTATTATAATCACTCATTGAGAAAAAAACGATTCTCAAAGCAGAACTCGCCATTTCCAATATGGTTCATTTAACGATTATATTGAAAGTTTTGTTACGCATTTCATCGTAAAGCTTCCTAGAGATATGACCGTTTGTGTAAGCCTCGTAAAGCAGACGCCTCTCTTCTTCCAGCCATTTCTTGTAACTTTCCGACGGTTGATTGCCCATTCCCTTGATTATCTGATAAACTTTCCCTAGATCGGCTTTTCCAAGACCGGGTATATTAAAAGAACCCCGACCATAGACTCTCTTGCTATAGCTGTTGAGTTCAAGTTTAATATACGGGCTCCCGTCTGGCATGCTTTCCTTTTCAATCCTCTTGATGCTGTGCCATGTCAGGAAATGTTTCCTCATGAAGAAATCCGTCGTCTTTATCCCCTCCCTTGTGAGCACAGTCCCCCCAAAAGTATTGCTAACGAAGAGCAGACCTGCAAAGACGAATAATCCCAAGCCCGCTAGGAATGCCTCCATGTCCTCCTTGAATGCCCCAGGGAGGAAATAGGCAATCCCAAGGGCTACGATACCAAAGAAGATACTCCCTATAGGGTCCTTTTTGACGCGGTAAGGCAGATGTCCCTCTACTAGGAGATGTTCCTCCTGGGCTCCCTCCAGAGAGGCCTTGGGCAGGATAAAGTACCGGTATCCCATGATACCAAAAAACAGGAAAACACAGAAAGTAGCTAGTCCGAATAATAGATTACCGACGATGTATCCCACGAAACCAAATCCCGCAGCTAACATGGCGAACAGGACCACAAAGAAGGAGCCTTGGAGTTTGGTGATTTTCCTACTCCTAATGAACAAAGCGATAACAGATAGGACCAAAAACAGGAAAATCGCTACTTGCATGAAGTAAATGGCCCTTTTGATCATAGCTTTTTCTTTCTCCCCCTCAACCCTCTCCTGCTCCAAGAGTTTGGTGGTGGTGACGTATATACTCTCTGTGGGCCAGGGTGCGGTACCCGCGTAACCCTTCCATACATCTCCGGAACTGGCGGCCATGATATAAAAGTGCCTGTCCCTGTACTTGCCCACCACCCCGTAGTTTTCTGACCCGAACCCGGACAGAGGTCCTTTATAGGGGAGTTTTCTAGTCACCACCAGGACGGGAAAAGTCACCTCCTCGCCCACGGCCAAGTCCCCGACATAATAGGAGGTCTGGTTGAAAGAGAGGCCCCGGGGGTCGGACTTCCCGGGAGCGAGGTAAATGGTGGCGGTGAGGTTCCTCAGGGGGATGACCCCCGTGTTGGCCACCGTCATGTTCAGAAGATGTTCCCCGGGGGTCAGGTACTCCCCCGGAAGGTGGAGCTTCATGCTCACGCTGGGCTGTGAGATCTCGTAGCCACCTTTCAGCACTGCTGCATCAAGACGTAGATGACCTTTACTCCCGTGAATTTCCCCTACCGAGAATTTCCTGACAACGGTATAGGGCCCCAGGTTGGTCTCTATGATCCCGACGTGCATGAACTGGCCGTGAGCCCGGGCGCTTCCCAGGGTCCCCCAAAAGGGGTCATCCAGCTGGATCTCATAGTCATCCACATCCACGGTGAAATCTAGCTTGAAATCCTTGTACTCCACGGTTTTGTGGTCCCCGTCCTTTACATCCTCATCGAAGACCGTCTCAAGCTCTAGGGAATAGAAATCCAGGGAATCTGGGGCGGAGTAATTGAAGACCTCATCGGCCACTCCTTCCCCTATCATCATGTCCACGTTCTCAATGTCCAAGTACTTCATTATGCGGAATTCCCCATCTACGAAACCCAGATACTCGACAGTTGCCTTGTACGCGGTGTACCAGTCATTGAAGGGTTCGATGGTCTTGTAGACGGCGGATTCGCCCACGCCGAGGACATAGCGTTCAGGCCCCACCGTGAAGACCAAATGGTCCCCATCCACCTCTTCTACCATAATATTTTGATCATTGAACAGGTTGTAGGTCCAACCTTCCCTTACGGCTTCCTTGGTCTCCATGTCATGGATGGTCCCTTTGCCCGTCAGCCTGATGTAGACCCTTTTATCTTCCAGGCTGAGGATATCCATGTGAGTGATATATTGGTTGCCGGTGGACTGGATATACCAGTAATCCTCCTCGGTGAGGTCCGGAAACATGGTCCCGCTACCGTGGCCATGGGAGGTCTTCTCGGAGTACCATATCCCTCCCGGTGTTATTTTGTCTATCCTAACTGTCACGGGTTCGTCGTAAAGGACCACCTGAAACTCTCCCCCTTCCTCCACCCATCCCTCGAAGAGGGTCTCCCAGCCTGCCTGGGCGGTTATGGGAAGAACATAAAATACCAATCCAATTATTGAGAAGAGAGCCAATCTCCCCATCATGGCCATTATTTTAAAATATGATTCATATAAAAAGAATACGATTTTCGGTATCTCATGCTCCTTCGGTTCGACGGGTGCCAAAAATGGGTAAAACGGCACAGTCGCATTTTCTAGTGATGGATGAGCAGAAATACCTCTCCTCTCGAA
>CAZHQS010000085.1:0-7518 GCA_964534545.1 Candidatus Hydrothermarchaeota archaeon | reverse complement strand
GGAGGGTTTTTCCACGAACCCCTTAAGGCGCATGTCGCCGTCCACGTCCGCCACCCCGAACTGAGAGATGTCCCGGCCTTCAGGGATCTCCTTCAGGAGCACCGTGAGGTAGGCCTTGGTGGAGCGGTGGAACCTCATGACCGCCTCCAGGTCCACGTCGAAGATGTTGTCCCCCCCCATGACCAGGAAGTCCTTCTTCAGGTCGAAATACTCGGCACAGAAGGCCACCGCGTCCCCTGAGCCCCGGTCCTCGTAGTTGGGCTGGTACATGAACTCGGCATCGGTTTCGATGCCGAGCTTGGCGAAGAACCCGCCCCCTTCCTTGAAGTATTTGTTGAGCTGGGCCGTGTTCTCATAGCCCTTGCTGGCGATGATGATGTCCCTGCATCCCTGGGTGACCAGAGGCTCCAGCATCCTGGACAGGATGGCCCGGTTGCACATGTCCACGATGGGCTTGGTGATGTTCAATGTCAGGGGATAGAGCCTGGTTCCCTTCCCCCCCACCACAGGGATTACAGTTGGATACTCGTCTTCTTCCATGTTCCTCTGGTTGAATATTTTCGGGGGCCTATTTAAAATCAACTGTCCTGTTTCCGCCGCAGCTCCTCCCTTCTCTTCCGGATATCCTCCTGGGTGGGGTTTATCTCCAGGAAGCGGTCCAGGGCCTCCAGGGCCTCTTCATACCTCTCTAAGATCACCAGCACCTCGGCCCGAAAATTCCAGGAGTCCTCGTTGCGCCCGTTGATGGCGATGGCCCGGTCGTAGGACTCCAGGGCATCCTCGTAGCGCCCCAGGCCCTTCAGGGCCTTGCCCCTGGCTATCCAGGAGTACTCGTCCCTTGGGTTGAGCTCCAGGACCCTCTCGAAGCACTCCAGGGCCTCCTGGTGGCGGGACATCCTGCCGTAGATCTTTCCCAGGAAGTACCAGTGGTCGTCGTTTTCCGGGTTTATCTCTATGGCCCTCTCGTAGCAGCGGATGGCCTCCTGGTATTCCCCCAGCGCTCTATGAGCGCCTCCCATCTGGAGCCAGGCCCTCTCGTCGGCGGGGTCCTTCTCCAGTATCTCCCGGTAGACCTCTATGGCCCCGGCGTAGTCCGCCTTCTTCATCCGGTCGGCTGCCCTGTCGTGCATCTGGTAATCCATATCTATTCCTCCTGGAAGGCAATGCTTATAAGGGGTGTGCCCCCCCTGACCCGGGACCGGCCTTTGAGCCCCAGGACGACCCCGTCCCTGGGGGCACGGACCTCCCTGCCCGCCAGGGTGCCCAGGGGGTCATCCTGCCTGACCCCTTCCCCTGCCTCGACGGCCGGGATGAACTCCCCATCTCCCGGCGCCAGTACCTTCTCCCTTCTGACAAACCTGGGGTCTCCGGGGGTCTCGCCGGTCTCCAGGTAGTTCAGGAAGTCCTTCACGGCCTTTGTTAGAATCTTAACATGTCCTGGGTCCGCCGCCCCGGCGGTCCCTGCCTCCAGGACAAAGACCGGGACCCCGACCCTGGCCGCCTCCACCGGGAGCATCCCCGCCGTCCCTGCCTCCACCAGGATATAGGGCAGGCCGAAGCCCGGGGCCAGGCGCCTGTTCTCCGGGGTGTCCACCCGGAGCCTTACGTGGGGGAGGAGGTAGCGGCCGGCACTGCCGGTATGGAGGTCGATAACTATATCGGACTCTTTGACCCTCTGGAAGACTCCCCAGGCGGTCCGCTGGGTGGCGGTGCCCGTAAGGGTGCCCGGAAAGCTCCGGTTGAGGTCTGCCCCGTCAGAGGGGGTCCTCTTTGTCCCGGCCCCGTAGGCCTCGGGGTTGGCAGGGGAGATTACCTCCAGGCCCGGGACCCCTTTCAGGGCCTCGGCGGCCTCGATACCATTGAGCTCGTCACCATGGACACCGCCCAGGACCAGCACCCTTTTCATGCTCCTACTTCCTGCAGATGAGAATAAAACTCTTTGGAAGTTCCATGCCCCATCTCTCCAGGTCTGCCCTTCTCCTCTCCATGAACTCCTCTGTGGCATCCCAGTGCCTCAGCTGGTGGAGGGCCTCCTGGAGACCGTAGCGCCTCTTCCAGTCAAAATAGAGGGTCTCCATCCGGCCAAAGCCTGCCTCTTTTGCAAGGTCTTCCAGCTCCTTGGGGGTCCACCATCTCCTGGAGGGATTGCGGTTGTTCTCTGGCAGGCCCTGTTCTATGGCGATTTCCTGGGCGGGGTTTGCGGCCACGGGCAGGAAGTCCGAGTGGAGCATGGCCCCGTCCTCTTTTAAAATCCGGAAGCACTCCTTGAAGGTCCCCCTCACCTGCCGGCGGTCCAGCCAGCCCAGGGTGAAGTTGGAAAGGATGAGGTCAAGGGTTTCGGGCCTTATGGGAAGCCCTGAGGAGAAATCCGCACAGAGTACACCAATGGAGTGGTTCTGCCCCAGTTCCTTCAGGACCTCGTGGTCGATGTCGGTCCCGAAAAGGCTGTATCCCCTCCGGGTCAGGAAACCGGTGAGCTGCCCCCTGCCGCAGCCCAGCTCCAGTATCTTTCCCTCCCCTGGCAGATGGGGCAGTAGGAACTCGGCCAGCCTCTTATAGCCCTCCTTCCAGCCTGCGGAAATCTCATGGGGGTTCATATCCTTCTCATATAGTCCCTGACCGCCGAGCAGGCGGAACAGCGAAGGCAGCCTGCCTTGATCCTTTCGGGTTTCAGCCCGGCCTCGGCCGCTATCTCGGCCGTCCTCCTGGTGAGGTGCTCCATCCGGTCGGGGGAGGGTGGCCTGACCTCACCATAGGGGGTTCCCTTGGTTGACCGCAGGGGCACCAGGAAGGGGAAGACTCCGGCACCGGCGAGGCTCTCCGCCCCCTCCAGGATGGCTGGGTCGTCTTCCCCGAGGCCGGCGATGATCCAAGAGTTCACCTGGTCCTCTCCCAGTACCTCTCCTGCAAGTTTCCAGGCGCTGAAATAATCTTCATAGGGTATCCTTGACTTGTCGGGGCAGGCCCGCTGCCTGACCTCCTGGTCCATGGTCTCCACGTTGATGGATACCGAATCCACGTACTCCAGGAGCCTCTCCAGGTGCTTCAGGTCCTCGGGGGGTGCCAGCTCTGCCTGGATGGGGAGGTCCACCGTCTCCTTGATCTCCCTGGCGGCCTCAAGGAGTATCTTCGCCCCCCGGTCCTCCCCCGGCATGATACCCGAGGTGATGACGATGTGCTCCATGCCGTCCTTTTTCCCTTCGGCCGCTGCCTCGGCAAGCTGGCGGGGGGTCTTCCTGTCCAGGCGCCCCTCGTAGACCGGGTTGTAGATGGTCCCGCAGAAGCGGCACTCGGTCCCTTTACGCTGTAGGGAACAGCTCTGGACCACCCCGGTCAGGAGGCAGGTCCAGCCGCAGACCTGGAAGACCTTCTTCATCTTGACCCCGTCAGATGTCTCCTTCTCGTAGAAGGGCGGCACGTCTGCCACCGTGACCTCCCTTATGGCCCGGCCCTCCCTGTAGAGGTTCCACACACCTTCCTCCAGCCTGATCTCAAAGGGGGACTGGTCCACGAAGGCGTAGCGCTGGTATTTCCCGTGGGAGGGGACACTCACCAGGGTCCCGTCCAGCTTCACCGGGAACCCGGCGCTGCGCTTGTAGTAGTCCCAGCCGGATTCATCAATCCTTGCGCCCTGGCACAGGAGTTCGATCTTCAGTCTCTGGTTGTCCATGGGTTCACTTCCAGCAGAGGGGGTCTTCCCCGAATATTTCGCCCCGGGCGAGGGCCTCGGCCCTGCAACCGCCGCAGATGTTCAGGAGGGGGCAGGTTTTGCATTTTCCCTCGAAGGTCCTCATCCGAAAGGGTTCTAGGGCCATGTTCTCAACCCACAGCTTAAAAAGGCTTTCCTCCCTGATGTTCCCCAGGGGGTGGGGGACCTTGGGGCAGGGGTAGACCTCTCCGTCGAAGGAGACGGTGAGGGCGGCGATCCCCGCCGTGCACCCGCCGCAGATGCGCCTTTCCATTTCGTCTGCATATTCCATTTGAAGGTCTTCCAGGACCAGGACCCTCAGGGGGTCGGTGGTGGTCAGTTTGATTTTGAACCTCGCCTGGAGGCCGTAGAGTTCTATCAGGACCTCCCTGAACTCCCGGGGTTCCAGGGGTGGTATCCCTGAGGTCTGCCCCCTCCCGGTGGAGATGAACCTCTCAAGGCTCAAGGTATCGGCCCCCAGGCCCTGGGCAAGGTCAGCCACCGCCTCAAGCTCCCGGAGGTTGAGGCCCGAGACAGTAAAGTTCACCGAGGTCTTGAGACCTGCCCCTACGGCGTTTTTTATCCCCCTGACCGCCTCCTTGAAGGAACCTTCACCCCGGATCCGGTCGTGGGTCCCTTCGGTCCCGTCAAGGCTCACCTGGACCCTGTCGAGACCTGCCTCCTTGAGTTTCAGGGCTACCTCCTCTGTCAGGAGGGTCCCGTTGGTGTCCAGGTTCGGGATGAGGCCAAGGGAGGCTGCCTTTTCCACGATTTTAAGTAGGTCGGGATGGAGGAGGGGCTCACCCCCGGTGAAGGTGACGTAGGGCACCCCCATTTCGGCCATCTCCGCAAGGATTGAAAATATCTCCGGGGTTGCAAGTTCGTTCCCTGCCGGTCTGCCCCCTGAGACCGAACAGTGGATGCAGTTCTGGTTGCAGGCCCGGGTCAGGCGGACCTCCACGGCATAGAGGCCGTGCTCCCCTGGCCTGGTCATTTTCCTCCCTTCCCCGGCTGGTACCAGCACAGGGGGTCCTCCTCCTGGAGGCTGCCCAGGGACAGATAGGCATTGGCCCTGCACCCGCCCCCGCAGCGGAAGCGGTACTCGCATCTCCCGCACCTGCCCTTGAGATCCCGGCGGTCCCTGAACCCTTCCCAGACCGGGGAGTCCCAGATGGCCTTGAAGGAATCTTCCCTGACATTCCCTGCCCTCAGGTCCTTCAGGAAGATGCAGGGCACCACACTGCCGTCGGGCAGGACCTCCATCCAGTAGATGCCTGCACCGCAGGTGGCGGTGGAAAGCTCCGGGTCCACCAGAAAGGCGTTGGGCTTGTCATCGATATCGATCTCCAGGCGCCCCTCGAACTCCTTCCTCTTCCTGCTTAAAACAGTGAGGAACTCCCTGACCTCCCCCGGGGTCAGCATATCCTCCTCCATCCCCCTGGCCCTGCCCTCCGGGTACATCAGGAACATGTCCACACCGTCCGCACCGGTGCTCAGGGCAAGGCCGATGATCTCGTCCATCTCGCTCCAGTTGGCCCTGGAGACTGCGGTCTTGAGCTTTACCTGGAGACCGTGCTTCTTCAAGAGCCCTATCCCCTCCTTCACCTTCTGGAAGCCGCCTCTGCCCCTGAAGGTCTCGTAACCCTTCTCTGTCCCCCCTTCGACACTCACCCCCACGGTGATGGGCCTGATCTCTGCCAGCCTCCTGGCCTTCTCCTCTGTCACCAGGTGGGCGTTGGTGGTGACCTGGACCATCATCCCCTGGTCCCTGGCCCTCTCCATGAGGGTGAAGATGTCGGGCCTCATCAGGGGCTCCCCCCCGGAAAAACCGATCTGGAAGACCCCGGCCTCTGCCAGGGTGTCCATGAGACCCAGGGCCTCATCGGTGGTAAGCTCCCCCTCCATGGGCTCCCCGGAGGAGGTGACACAGTGGGAGCAGCGCAGGTTGCAGGCGTTGGTGCAGTCGTACTGGACAAAGATGGGGGCGTCCAGGTACTGCCTCTGCCTCCACATACCCTCACTCAAGGGACACCAGCCCCCTTTTTTCCAGGTCCTTCAAAAAGGCGAGGATCTCCTCTTCATGGCCTGCTCCATCCAGCCTCTCCACCAGCTCCTCAAGGCTTGCGCCATGGCACTCTTCCCAGATCCGCCTGGCCTTTCCTTCAAGGAAATGGATGCCCCGGGTAGAATAGTTCAGCAAAAGCAGGCCGTCGGAAACCCCTCCCTTGGTCTCCCTCCTCCAGACCACATTGGGGTTGCGGCTGATCAGCATGTATTTATTCTGGCGGGATGGGAGTATAATCGCCGTGATCGCGGTAGCAGGCGGTCTTCTCGAAATCCTCAATGGTTAGTTTCCACTCTTTCTCATCCATGGCAATCACCATATTTTTATTCTAATGCTAACATGAAAAGTATTAACATAAAAATTTTCCGCTAAAAGGGAGTTGTTGTGGAGTGACATCAGAGGTCTTTTGGACAGACCCCAGGGCAGGGGTAAGGGATTTTGCGGACTGGGCGAACACGGACTTCAGCCTCCTGACCAAGTTGGAGACCCTCTTCAAGACCTGTGGATGCCACGACTGGATAGAAAAGGATGACCTGGTGGCCCTGAAGGTCCATTTCGGTGACCGGGGGACCACCAGGGGGCTCAGGTCGGTCTTTGTGCGCAAGGCCGCCGAGCTGGTGAGAGAGGCAGGTGGGCGCCCCTTTGCCACCGAGACCTGCGGCCTGGGGATGGTCATGGAAAGATGCACCGCCCCGGGCAGGCTGGCCATTGCCGCCGAGAACGGCTTTACCCAGGAGACCCTGGGTGCCCCCCTTATCATCGCCGACGGGCTCCTGGGCCTTGACGGAGTCAGGGTCCCCGCTGAAGGGGAAGGGCTTTCGGAGGTCTGGGCCGCCAGGGGTATCTGGGAGGCCGACAAGGTGATCCTCCTCTCCCACCTCACCGGCCACATGGGCACGGCCTTCGGCGGGGCCATCAAACACCTGGGAATCGGGTGCGTCACCAAGGCCACCAAGTACGCCCTCCACTGCCAGGGGGAGATGAAAATCGACCCCGAAAAATGCAACCAGTGCGGTGCCTGCGTGGAGATATGCCCCGTGGATGCGGTGGTGGACTTCCAGATAGACACCTCAGGGTGCGTGGGCTGCACCGGCTGCGCCGAGGTCTGTCCCACCGGGGCGGTGGAGGTCCCCTGGACCGGGAACAGGGAACTGTCGGTGGGCATCGGGGAGAGTACTGCCGCCCTCTTGAAGGCCATGGGCAGGGACCGGTTCTTTGGCTTCAACTTCCTCCTGGAGGTCACCCCCCACTGCGACTGCTGCGCCTTCTCGGACCGGCCCATCGTGCCTGACCTCGGGGTCCTGGCCTCCTCCGACCTGGTGGCCCTGGACAGGGCAAGCCTTGACCAGGTGGAGGCATCGGCAGGACATCAGGACAGTCTCCTCCCCCCGGGGGCCACGGAAGCCGGGGCCAAGAAGTTCGAAACCCTCTTCCATGACCTGGACGCCAGATGGCAGCTCGAAGCCGCCGAGAGGCACGGGGCGGGTTCCCAGGACTATCGGCTCATCAGGATTGAGTGAGTTCAGTAGTCTACCTTCTCCTCGAAACCGCATTTTGGACAGGTGGTGTGGGAGAACTGGGCCCCGCAGGAGGGGCAGTCCTGGCCCGCCCTTTTATCCGCGCCGCAGACCGGGCAGACCACGTCCTTCCGGTTCCCGCACCTGGGGCATTCCCACATGACCATGCCAGTTATATACCCCTTTGGACTTTAATATCTTGATGGTGCAAAGATGGACCCCCACCACCTGTCAAAGGACGAGTTCCT
>CAZHQS010000084.1:0-7605 GCA_964534545.1 Candidatus Hydrothermarchaeota archaeon | reverse complement strand
GCAACCAAATTGAACTCGGTGGTCACCAGGGACAAAGAGCACAAAAAGCTGAAGGACATTGCCGACATCTTTGCCCTGCTGTGGTTCAGCGGGGAGGACATACGGCAGATCAAGTCGAGGCTTCTGGGATTCTACAGGAAAGAGGATATCAGGAGGGTCATCACCACTGTTTCCAGGCAGGAAATCGAAGGAGTGGGCAGGGTGATCGGCTTCAGTGCCGGGGAGATAAGGAGGGTGCTGCTGGAAATCACGGTTTGAGAAACCTCTCAATGAGGTGGCCCTTATCCTTCCGTATAAGGATACCCTCATTTCGGGTGCGGGATTCTATCATCACACTCACTTTCACAACCCCCAAAAGCCAAGAGAAAAAAGGCTATATAGAGGGATAGATTCCTTTCTGGAAGCTGCCAGAAAAGGCGAGCAAAAAATTTAAATAGTTTGGCGTCCATTTTAGTATCATGTATCTGAATGGCTGTAAAGACGGAATGAAATTCTTTAATGATTCCCTAATTTGTTTTGATGGAGAAAAACAAATAAATAGTGGAAAAGGGGGAAGGATTACCGACTTTTTGATGCCTGCCCCCCCTCGGCTTGAATCCTTTTATGTAAAAGACTTCACACAAAACCCAGATGATTGAAGTATAAAGAACCTGTTTTTCTTTTCTCAAAAAGAAACTCTGCACGTGTACGGATGAATCTATGGGTTTTTGGTGAAGACGCTCGGCGGGTTAGGGCGATAAGTCCGACGCGCGCCGAGTAGATTCAAAGTGGAGTGGGCGAGATTTGATACCTGCGCCGAAGGGGCTACCACTTCGGCTTTTAATCCCTGGCGTTTGCAGAAGTAAGTGCAAGGATTAAAGCCTCACCCTAGGGTGGAGACACGGGGAATCATCCGCAAAGGCCCAAACAAACAGCTTGATTGCGAGTGGATCCAATGGAGTGGGCGAGATTTGAACTCGCGACCACTCGATCTTCAGTCGAGCGCTCTCCCAGTCTGAGCTACCACTCCGAAAACAAAAAAGATTTATACTCTTGGTAGATAAATGTTTCTTATCGTTAAGCGATAATACAAGGATGGAAAAACTCTTTTTTTCCACCTACAGCGTATAAGTGACGTGTGACCAATGAAGTTTGAAGATTTTTCTCTTGATAAAAAGACCCTGGAAGCCATCAACACCCTGGGCTACGAGGCGCCCACCCCTGTCCAGGAGCAGGTGATTCCCATCGCCCTTTCTGGAAAGGATGTCCTGGGCCAGTCCTGCACCGGTTCTGGAAAAACTGCCGCCTTCTCCATACCCTTCGCCGAGAAGGTGGTTCCCGGAGGTGGGCTCCAGGCCCTGGTCTTGGCCCCCACCAGGGAGCTCTGCCTCCAGATTACCCGAGACATGGAAGACATGACCCGGAACAGGGGACTGAAGGTCGTAGCGGTCTACGGCGGCCAGTCCATAGATATCCAGCTCAAGAAGGTCGGCAAGGCCGACATAGTCATTGCAACCCCGGGAAGGCTCCTGGACCACCTCAGGCGCAAGAGCATCAGTTTGCGGCAGATAAAGATCCTGGTCCTGGACGAGGCCGACCGGATGCTGGACATGGGCTTCATCGATGACATCCGGAAGATCATCCGGGCCACCCCCCAGGAGAGGCAGACCATGCTCTTTAGCGCCACCATACCACGGCCGATTGTCCGGCTCAGCCAAAAGTACATGAAGGACCCTGAGCATGTTGAGATAACCTCTGAGATGGACAAACCCGACATAGAGGAGGTCTTCTATCAGGTGGAGGAGGATGAGAAATTCCAGATGCTCATGTATATCCTGGACGAGGAGGTCCCTGATTCGGCCATGCTCTTCTGCAACACCAAGACCCTCACCGACACCCTGGCCGAGAACCTGAAGCTCCAGGGCTATGACGCCAGGGCCATCCACGGGGACCTCAAGCAGTCCAAGAGGGAGAGGGTCATCAAGGGCTTCTATGAAAAGAAATACCCCATCCTTGTAGCAACCGATGTGGCCTCCAGGGGCCTGGACATCGACGATGTCTCCCACATCATAAACTATGACGTCCCCCAGGACGCCGAGGACTACACCCACAGGATCGGGCGCACCGCAAGGATGGGTAAAAAAGGCAAGGCCATCACCCTTTTAAGCCCCTCGGGCCACCATGACATGCGCAACTTCGAGAAGTTCCACGGCTATGTGGAGTTCACAGAGGTCCAGGGCTTCAATCCCGAATTGTACGCCCCCCTGAACCCGAGGCTCCGCAGCAAGGACCGCATCCGGACCGGTAAGAAGAAGGGCGGGCGCGGACGCCCCAGGGGCAGGGGTGGCTTCAGGGGCAGGCCCCGCCGGGGTGGAAGGCGGTTCTAAAGATCCGCCCAAGATGGCCAACAGAAAAATTTTACCACGTTGTCCATCGCCTCTCTATTTGGGTGGTAGCGGTGGAAGTGGACATAGGGGAACTCGGGACCAGGGCAGAGGAGTATTCCAGGGTCCTTGACGATGTCTTGACGGAAGTCCGGAAGGTCATCGTGGGCCAGGACGATGTCCTCCAAAAAATCCTGATCTCCCTCATCGCCGACGGCCATGTCCTGCTGGAAGGGGTGCCGGGCCTGGCCAAGACCCTCATGGTGAAGACCCTGGCCGGGACCATAAACGCCAGCTTCTGCCGCCTCCAGTTCACCCCCGACCTCCTGCCTGCCGACATCATCGGCACCAAGATATACGAGCACCGGAAGGGGACCTTCACCACCCAGAAGGGGCCCATCTTCCACAACCTCATTCTGGCCGACGAGATAAACCGCGCCCCTCCCAAGGTCCAGTCCGCCCTCCTGGAGGCCATGCAGGAGCGCCAGGTTACCATCCAGGGCGACACCTTCAACCTGGAGAGGCCTTTCCTAGTCCTGGCCACCCAGAACCCCATCGAGTCCGAGGGGACCTACCGCCTCCCGGAGGCCCAGGTGGACCGCTTCGCCCTCAAGCTCCTGATAGACTATCCGGAAAAGGAGGATGAGAAGGTCATCATCCAGAGGAACACCCGGGGCACGGAGGTCAATCCAGAGGCGGTCCTGGACTCCCGGGATATGGCGGCCATCCAGGAGTTCAACCGGCAGATATATGCCGACGAAAAGGTCGAGGACTATGTTACCGATATAGTGGACGCCACCAGGCACCCGGAGGACTACGGCCTTGATTTGAACGGGCTCATCGAGTACGGTGCCTCCCCCAGGGCCTCCATCTGGCTGGTCCTCTGCGGCAAGGCCTGTGCCCTCCTCCAGGGCAGGGGATACGTCATCCCGGAGGACATCAAGGCCGTGGCCCACGAGGTCCTCCGCCACCGGATCATCCCCACCTACGAGGCCGAGGCAGAGGAGGTCACCACCGACCACATTATCGACAGGATACTGTCAAGGATCAGGCCGCCGTGAGGTGGGAGCATGAGCGGGGTCAGGGAGGTCCTCAAAAACATCAGGAGGCTGGAGGTTGCCACCGACAGGCTGGTGGAGGGACTAATCTCCGGCAACTACCGCTCGGCCTTCAGGGGGCGGGGCATCGAGTTCTCTGAGGTTAGGGAGTACCGGCCAGGGGACGATATCCGGGCCATAGACTGGAAGGTTACGGCCAGGTTCAATGCCCCCTTCGTCAAGGAGTTCGTGGAGGAGAGGGACCTGAACGTCTATATAGTCTTCGATGTCTCAGGGAGCACCGAGTTCGGCTCCCAGAGAAGCAAAAAGGATGTGGGTACAGAGGTGGCGGCCTCCATTATGTTCTCGGCCCTGGGCAACAACGACAACGTGGCCCTGGCCCTCTTCACCGACCGGGTGGAGAGGTTCATACCGCCCCGGAAGGGGAGGCGCCATGTCCTCCGCCTCCTGAGGGAGCTTATCTATTTCGAGCCCGAAGGCCGGGGGACCGATATGGAAAGCTCCCTGATGTACCTGAACAGGATAATTAAGAGGCGGGGCATCGTCTTTATCATCACGGACTGCCTCTCGGGGGACTTCGAGAGGCCCCTGCAAATCCTCAGAAAAAGGCACGACGTGGTGCTGGTGACCCTCTCGGACATAAGGGAGGAGGAGCTCCCTGATGTCGGCTACGTCCTCCTGGAGGACTCCGAGACCGGGGAGCAGGTGGTGGTGAACACCGGGGACAGGGGATTCAGGGAGGCATACAGGGCCCTGGCGCAGGAGAGGCGGAAAGACCTCCGGGAGAAGATGAGGCGCCTGAAGGTGGACATGGTGGAGGTGGGCACCGGCGAGCCCTTCCACGTCCCCCTCAGGAGGTTCTTTGCCGCCAGGGCCAGGAGGCGATAAGCATGGGAGCCGGGTTCGGGGAGCCGTGGAGGCTGCTGTTATTGCTCACAGTCCCCCTTATCATTTATTTCTACAGGTTGCACCAGGACAAAAAGAAGGCAGCGGCCATGAAGTTCAGCTCCCTGGGATTGGTCAAGGGCGCCAACCCCAGGGCCGAGCTGAGGCCCCACCTGCCTTTCATCCTCCTCCTGGCTGCCGTGGCATTGATCATCATCGGCCTGGCCGACCCCCGGATACCCCTGAAGACCGCCAGGGAGGGAGTGAACGTAGTGCTGGTCATTGACGATTCAGGGAGCATGGCGGCCACCGACTACAAACCCACCCGGCTGGAGGCGGCCAAGAGGGCTGCCGCCACCCTCATAAAAGGCCTCAAGCCCAAGGACAACGTGGGGATCGTCATCTTCGAGTCCGGGGCCACCACGGCCTCCTACCTCACCCCCTTCAAGGACAGGGCCTTGGATAAACTGGAGGCCGTCCAGCAGAGGGAGGGCAGGACCGCCCTGGGGGACGGGCTGAGCCTGGGCATCGATATGGCCACCTCCATCCCCAACAAGAGGAAGGTGGTGATTCTTCTAAGCGACGGGGTCAATAACGCTGGGGTGGTGACCCCCGAGGAGGCGGTGGAGTTCGCCAGGGATGAGAATATCCAGGTCTACACCGTGGGGATGGGTTCCGAGGAGCCGGTGGTCCTGGGCTACGACCTCTTCGGCAGGCCCCAGTACGCCGAGCTGGACGAGGATACCCTGAAATGGATAGCAGCCGAGACCGGTGGGAAGTACTACAAGTCCGTGGACGAGGACACCCTGGACGAGATATACAGGAACATCGGGGAGAACATCGAGAGGGAGTGGGAGGACAAAAGCATCAAGGACTGGTTCTTTGCCGCGGCCCTGGTGGTTCTTCTCGTTAATCTTTACATCGTCTACGGAAGGTACAGGATAGTAGTGTGAGGGGCCGAGATAAAAGGAAAGAATTAAATGGTCCTGTCCTTTTTATCATACACTGTGGAGGAGATGAGATAGATGGCAAAGAAAAATAATTCCAAGGAAGAGCCCCTTGAAAAACAGCTGTGGAGGGCGGCTGACAAACTCAGAAAGAACATCGACGCCGCCGAATATAAGCACGTGGTCCTGGGGCTGATATTTCTTCGCTACATCTCGGAGGCCTTTGAGGAACTATACCATAAATTGCAGAGAGGGGAGGGGGAATATGCCGGAGCCGATCCCGAAGACAGGGACGAGTACAAGGCGGAAAATGTTTTCTTCGTCCCTCCCGAGGCCCGGTGGTCCTATCTTCAATCCAGGGCAAAACAACCCGAAATCGGCAAGTACATGGATAACGCCATGGACGCCATCGAAAAGGAAAATCCTTCCCTCAAGGGGGTCCTGCCAAAGGTCTATGCCCGGGGCAACCTTGACCCAACCAGCCTCGGGGGCCTGATCGATCTCGTGGGTAACATCGCCCTTGAGGACGCCAGCGCCAGAAGCGGCGACATCCTGGGCCATGTCTTCGAGTATTTCCTCGGGGAGTTCGCCCTAGCCGAGGGGAAGAAGGGGGGACAGTTCTACACGCCGCGAAGCGTGGTTCAGCTCCTGGTGGAGATGCTGGAGCCCTACAACGGCAGGGTCTTCGACCCCTGCTGCGGTTCCGGGGGGATGTTCGTCCATTCCGAGAAGTTCGTCCAAGAGCACCAGGGAAGGGTCAACGATATATCCATCTACGGGCAGGAGAGCAACCTGACCACCTGGCGGCTGTGCAAGATGAATCTTGCCATAAGGGGGATCGACAGCTCCCAGGTGAAGTGGAACAACGAAGGCTCCTTCCTGAACGATGCCCATAAGGACCTGAAGGCGGATTACGTCATAGCCAACCCCCCCTTCAACGACAGCGACTGGAGCGGCGAACTCCTGAGAAAGGACGCCAGGTGGAGGTACGGCGTACCCCCCGCCGGCAACGCCAACTACGCATGGATACAGCACTTCGTCTACCACCTGGCCCCAAGCGGGATCGCAGGGTTCGTTCTTGCCAAGGGGTCCCTTACCTCCAAAACATCCGGTGAGGGTGAGATCAGAAAAGCGTTGATAGAGGACCGGCTGGTGGACTGCATCGTGAACCTGCCCCCGAAATTGTTTTTAAACACCCAGATACCGGCCTGCCTGTGGTTTTTGAGCAGGAACAAGGCCAACGGGAAGTACAGGAACAGGAGGGATGAGATCCTCTTTATCGACGCCAGGAACATGGGGCACCTCATCAACCGCAGGACCCGGGTTTTCAAAGAGGAGGATATACGAAAGATCGCGGACACCTACCACAGCTGGCGCAACCCCGAGGGGGATTACGAAGACGTGAAGGGGTTCTGCAATTCCGCCCCCATAGAAAGGGTGCGGGAGCTGGATTACGTCCTCACACCGGGCAGGTATGTGGGCCTTCCCGAGGAGGAGGACGACTTCGATTTTAAGGAGCGCTTCACCAAACTGAAGGCCGAGTTCGAGGGGCAGCTGAGGCAGGAGGAGGAGCTGAACAGGAAGATACTGGAGAACCTCGGGAAGATAAGGATTGACGATGGATAAAAGGGAGATCGTTGAAATCATATACTCCAAAGGCGGTCAGCCGGAACTCGTGGAAGGGGACATCTTCAAGATAATGATCCCCCTGTCACCAGAGGGTGGGGAAGGCGAGCCCAAAACTGTGGAGAAAACTGTGGAGAAAACTGTGGAGAAAACTGTGGAGAAAACTGTGGAGAAAACTGTGGAGAAAATTATAGCCGCAATTCGGGAAAAACCCGAAATTACGATAAAGGAATTAACTCAAATTACCGGTCTGAGCAGGAGGGGTGTCGAGTGGAACATGGAGAAACTTAAAAAAGAAGGGAAGATAAGGCGCATCGGCCCGGACAAGGGCGGGCGCTGGGAGGCAGGGGATGAATAAACCGGAGGGCTGGAGGGAGGTGAGGCTGGGTGGGTGAGTGGAAGGAGGTTATACTGAGTGAAATAATCGAGCTGATTGGTGGAGGCACACCAAAAACCACAGTTCCAGAATATTGGGGTGGTGATATACCGTGGCTTTCTGTTACTGATTTTAATAACGGCCGGAAATATGTAAAAAAAGCTGAAAAAAGCATCACCCGACTTGGATTAGAAAATAGTAGCACGAAAGTTCTCAATAAAGGCGATATTATAATTTCTGCTAGAGGGACGGTTGGAGTTGTTTCCATGCTTAGCCGTGATATGGCATTTAACCAATCATGTTATGGGGTTAGAGCAAAGGATGGTACATTTAATGATTATGTATATTAT
>CAZHQS010000083.1:2890-7633 GCA_964534545.1 Candidatus Hydrothermarchaeota archaeon | reverse complement strand
GATAAGCACCGGATGGTGTGAAGTAAATTATTTATATCACTAGGGGTCATTCCTATCTTTGTGCCTTTTAACAGGAGGGCAGGTAATGACTAGGATTATGGGAAAGAGCCTCATCGGCAGGAATGTGGTTAGCGACAGGGGAACGGTCATCGGACAGCTGGTGGACCTGTCCATAGAGACCATGGCCGGCAAGGTCATGATGCTCATCATCAAGCCCGGGAAGGATATCGATGCCAAGTACTTCAGGCTCAATGAGAAGGGGGAGATACTGATACCCTTCACAGCGGTGAAGGCCGTCAAGGACGTTATAATAATCAATGAAGGCGGTATCCCGCGAGTATAGGATATGCCAGGGAAATCCAGTCTTGTGGGCATTGCCGTTGTAGTCCTCTGCCTTTCTACCCTGGCTTCTTCGGCCTATTATTTCTCAAAGGCCCACCGGCTCGAGGGGGAGCTCCAATCCACCAGGGCCGAGCTTGCGGATACCTGGACCGAGCTGGAGACCCTGGAGTCCAGTCTCAACCTGCCGGTGACAAAGGAGGATGCCATCGAGAAGGCGTCGGGGTCCTTCGCCTACCTGAACTTCTCCAGACAGCACTTCAAGGACCCGGAGCTCCGGGTAGAGCTTGCCTCCCTGGTCTGGGACGACTCCAGGGAGGAGTACCTATGGAAGGTGGAGCTCATGGAGCGCAAGTGCGGCTGCGCCGGGAATGCGTCCCTGAACTCCATCGTCTTCTTTGTAGATCCAGTCTCCGGGGAGATCGTCTCCAAGGAGGAGCACGTGGCAGAGACCGAGCAGGAATATGCCAGGAAGACCTGCGAGGCCGACTGCCACCAGTAGGGGGAGATGATGCCAGAGGCCCTTGACATCAGAAAACGGCTGGACTACATTGAGGGCGAGCTGACCGGGGGCGGTCGGAGTCCCGGGGAGATGGGGTTCTGGAAGATGGTGAACCGGGTGAAACAGGACCCGGAGCTGATCGCGCACCTGGCAGACCAGATAGGCAGGATAGATGCCGCAGTTTTCAGGGAGCGGGCCTGGTTGCTGGTGCCTTTATGGCTGGGCCACGCCCTGGAGCTTGTGGCCACCCTCCTGGGCCTTGGTATGGTCTGGTACGGGACGGGTTCCACCGGCACCTCCCAGGGCCTGGCCCTGGTGGCGGGGTCCCTGGTCCTGATAACCACCCTCCATCCCCTGGCCCACTATGCGGTGGGCAGGCTGGTGGGCATCAGGTTCCTCTTCTATTTCCCGGACGGCCCTGCCCTCATCGAACCGACCCTGAAGACCGACTACGCCACCTACCTCCGGGCAAGCCCCCTGGAGAGGGCGGCCATGCACGCCGCCGGCCCCCTGGCAACCACCCTGGTCTTCATCCTTACCTTCCTCCTGGCCTACATCTACCAGGCCCCGGAATGGACCCTCTGGGCCCTGGGCGGTTTCCTGGTGCTGAACACCCCCCTGGAGCTGGCCCCACTCCTCCTTGTGAAGCTCGGGATGAAGAAGTTCTCCAGGTCGGACTCCTACAGGACCCTGCGGGAGTGGAGGCTCCATCGGGCCCTGGCATCGGCTGGGGTTTCTAATAAAGATTCCTGACGGTAAAGGGATGGGTAGGGATGCGAAAAAGTAACCAAAGGTGATAAAATGATTACTATAACAGACAAAGCTGCAACAGAAATACGGAACGTCCTCAAGGAGCAGGGCAAGGAAGACCACAGCCTGCGCATCTTCATCGCGGGCATGGGATGTTCCGGCCCCGCCTACGGCATGGCCCTGGACAAGGAGCCCAAGGAGGAGGACGAGGTAATAGAGGCCAACGGCATAAAGGTCCTCCTGGACAAACAGCTCTCGGGCTTCATGGAGGGTGCCGTGGTGGATTTCATAGACAACGACGGCCAGAGCGGGTTCGTCATAAACAACCCCTCGATTCAGGCCGGCGGCTGTTCCAGCTGCGGCTCTTCCTGCGGCGACTAGATACCGTTATCTCAGGAAGGGGGGGAGGCGCCTTTCCATATACTTATTATATCTGACAGGATGGCGCTCTGGGTCACCACCCTCCCGGCTCCTTTCCCAACCACGGTGACATCTCCTGCCACATCGGTCTTCAGCTGGGCCACGTTGAGGACCCCATGGACATTGAGGGGGTGGTCCTTGGGCACCAGTCTGGGCGAGACCTCCATCTTGTGGTCCACTACCTCCCCCACGAGCTTTATCACATAGCCGTCCTCCGAGGCCAGTCTCACGGCCTCCGGGGTGACCCTGGTGATGCCCTCCACCTTGACCTCCTTGTAGCTGGCATCGGTACCCATGATGGCGTTGGCCAGGATGACGAGCTTTGATGCCGTGTCTATGCCTCCCAGGTCATAGGAGGGGTCGGTCTCGGCGATGCCCAGCTCCTTGGCCTCCCGCAGCACGGTCTCCATGGGCAGACCCTCCCGCTCCATGCGGGTCAGGATGTAGTTGGTGGTGCCGTTCAGGATGCCCTCGATGCCGGTAATCTCGTCGCCGGAGAGGGTCTCCCTGGCCAGGTTTATTATGGGCATGGCACCCCCCACCGATGCCTCGAACTTGAAATGGACCCCGGCCTTCCGGGCGGTCTCTACCAGGTCCTTGTACCTCAGGGCCAGGGGGGCCTTGTTGGAGGTCACCAGGTGTTTGCCCTCCTTGAAGGCTGTGAGCATGTGGGAGAGACCTGGCTCCCCGGTATTGATATTGGAGGGGGTCATCTCCACCACCAGGTCGGCCTCCACCTCCTCTATGGCCTCCACCCCTGTCATCTTTTTGGCCCCGGGATAGTTTATGACTGCCCGGGTCTCCTCCATTACGGCCAGGGCCTTTCCCAGGTCCAGGCCCGAGGGCTCCACAGCCGTCCCGGTGATATCGGTGATGCTGACCACCTTGATGTCCAGGCCATGGCGCTCCTTGAGAAAGGCGGCCTTCTTCGAGAGGACCTCCACAAATCCCTGACCGATGACACCGAAGCCGATGATCTGTATGTCCATCTTCACATCCCCAAAGGCTTTATCACCAGGAGGCCCTTCTCCCCTGCAATCTCATCAATCCGTGAGAGGACGTTCTCCAGCACGTCCCGCCGGACGTCCATGACGATCCTGGCCGAGGACTCCAGGTCAGGGTCCGGCATGGTCAGGCCCACGTCGGCCACCACCGCGCCCTCCACCTCGTGGATCCGGTCGATGGTGTCCCTGAGATCCGTGTCCACGATGTGGCCCACCAGGAGGAAGGTATGCCTCTCCTTGCGCTTTATCTCCCCCACCTTGGAGACCCAGATGTCCCGTTTTTCGATTTCCTCCAGAATCTCATCCAGGGTCTTGGAATCCCCTATCTCGAAGGATACATGGACCGGTACCCGCCCCTCCTTTACCGTTTCTCTCAGATGGACTATGCTGATGACATTCCCACCCATCTGGGAGATGGGTTCCAGCATCCTCAAAAGCTGGCCCGGCCGATCCTTCAAGACCACATCGAGGCTTATCTTCATGATTTTAAGAACTCGATACCTCTTATTAAATCTTTTGAAGGGCCCACGTTAACTTTATTTTCTCCTGAGGGTTTGAGTTGAATATGGATCTGGACTTTTTGGCCTGGGAGATCAAGAACTACGAGGGCCTCACCAGGAAGAGATACATCGGCCAGGTGATAAGGGCCTTCAGGGGTGAAGGGAGGCTCGGGGCCAGGACCATGGCAAGCTTCGGGGAGGATGCGGCCGTAATTGACACCGGGGGCAGAGGGGTGAGCCTCCTTGCCACCGACGGCATCTGGGGCAGGCTCATCAAGGCGGACCCCTGGTGGGCCGGCTACTGTGCTGTCCTGGTGAACGTCAACGATATCGCTTCCATGGGGGGCCGGCCCGTGGGGATGGTGGATGTCCTATCCCTGAGCAGTGTCAGGTTCTGCCGGGATGTGAGCCGGGGCCTGGCCGACGGGATGGAGAAGTTCGGTGTTCCCCTGGTGGGGGGCCACCTCCACCCGGATGTGAAATACGATGCGGTAAACGTGGCCATCCTGGGGGAGGCGGACAGGGATGCCCTCCTGTACTCCCATACCGCCAGGCCCGGGGACAGGATAGTGGTTGCCGTGGACCTGGAGGGACGGCTCTATCCCAGGTTCCAGCTCAACTGGGACACCACCACCATGAAGGATTCAGAAAGGGTTCAAGGGCTGTTGAGGCTCATGGAGCGCATTGGGAAAAGGAAGCTTGCAGCCTCCTGCAAGGACATCTCCAACCCCGGGGTCATCGGAACTCTGGGGATGCTCTTCGAGGCCAGCGGGGTGGGCGGAACAGTAGACCTGACCCGCCTGCCGAGGCCGGAAGGAGTCCAACTGTCCCACTGGGTGAAGGTCTACCCCGGCTTCGGCTTCGTGATGACTGCCAGGGAGGGAAAGGCGCAGAGGCTCATAAAGGAGTTCGAGAGGGAGGGGATTGCGGCGGGGGATGTGGGTGGGGTGGACGATACCATGACCCTGCAGATATCGGATGGGAAGGAGGAACGGGAGGTCTTCGACCTCAAGAAGGAGGGGATTACGGGAATAAGGGATGTAATTGAATTGCAGCCGTAGGCTGGGGAATATCCACCTCACCTTCACAGGGGACGTGAACCCCCTCGCACTTGTCCGACCACAAGCTTTTTAGAGCTACCGAGTGAAAAGATAGCACCATGGAACCCATCCTGGACGACGTGGGTAGCTTTCCTCTGCCCGAAGGCATCACCAAGGACCGGTTTGCA
>CAZHQS010000083.1:0-2790 GCA_964534545.1 Candidatus Hydrothermarchaeota archaeon | reverse complement strand
AAGGTCTGCGTCACCGGCCCCATCGAGCTCTACCTGAAGTGCGGCTTCGGCTACACCGTCTACGACGAGATACTCTTCAACCTGGCCAGGAGCGTCAACTCCTTTATAAAAAACGCCATCCTGGACCTGCCCCACATAAAGACCGAGGTGGTGGCCATAGACGAGCCCAGCCTGGGGTTTGTTGACCTCTTGAACATCGAAGAGGAGGGCCTGGTATCGGCCCTGGACGAGGCCCTGAAGGGGGTAAAACCAAGGGTCCAGATCCACCTCCACACCCTCAAGGCAGCCGAGATCCCCCTGGAGTGCAGGAACATAGACTGCCTTACAGGGGAGTTCGCCGCCACCCCCATGAACATGAAACTCATCTCCAGGGAGACCCTGGAGTCCCATGACAAGTTCATCAGGGCCGGTATCACCCGGACCAACATTGATACAATAATTGCCGAGGGCCTCGAGAAGGGTCAACGTCCCAAGGACGAGGACCTGGTAGACAGCCTCGAAGAGATAACCACGAGATACAAGGAGGCCAAAGAGGTCTTCGGGGAGAGGATGGCCTTTGCAGGTCCGGACTGCGGCCTGGGGAGCTGGCCCTCCCAGGAGGTGGCCCACCTGCTGTTGAAGAGGACGGTGGAAGCCGCCAGGGCTTCCGGGACCGATTAAAAAAGATTTGAATAGGATTCAACCGATAGGTTTCGATTCTGACGGCGCTTCTAATAATGTTTGCAGATGTAAATTTAATTTTATGATATGAACTCATGGGATGCAACGCTATTTTTTCTTTGTATCTCATGGGTTCCCCTCCCCCCATATCAAAAGTTTCTTATCCTAGTTCCGGCAGATTGTAATAGGATGGGAAGGTTTGCCTATGGCAGTTTGCTCGTATGCCTGGGGCTGCTGGTGGCCTCCGCATCATGCATTGGTCATGGTGTGGATGTGGAGATAGCCAACTGGCCCCACGGTCACAAATCGGCGGTCTGCATCACCCTGGAGCTGGAGCAGGCCGGGGAGGCCGATATAAGGATTAGCCAGGGGGTTCTGAAGGATAACAGCGCAAATGCAACCTTTTTCGTTGCCGCCGGCTACTATGCCGATAGGGGGGGTCTCCTGGACCTCATCGATTCCTATGAAATCGCAAGCCTGGGATGGCGCCACTCCGCCTGGAAGCGTGGGACCCTCTCCCGGGATTTTCAGCAGAAGGATATAACGGAGGCCCACGGATGGTTCAGAAAGAAGGGCCACAATCCGGTGGGGTTCAGGGCACCCTTCCTCAAGACCACCAGGGAGACCTACCAGATATTGGAAGATTCCGGATACCTCTATGACTCCTCCCAGTCCTATGGCCTCCTGCCCTACCGGGTGGGGGATATCTGGGAAGTCCCGGTCTCCATGAACTTTGACCTCTACTGGTCGGACAGGTCCATGGGCTACTCCACCGTCCCCTCCTATCTCATGTTCCAGAAAAGCCATCAGCAGGATGGCCTCTTCACCATATATGCCCACACCAAGAATGCCGCCCAGCATCTGGGGAACTTCTCCTCCCTCATCGCCTATGCCCGGGCAAGGGACGTATGGTTCCCATCGGCCAGGGAGACCGTGGAATGGTGGCAGATGAGAGAAGGTCTGGTATTGGATAGAGAGGGGAGGGCGGTCACCGTAAGGAATACCGGCGCCCGTCCCGTGAAGGGGGCCACCCTGAAGGTATTGGGGGATGTGGAAGTGGAGGGAGCGGTCCAGCTTAAGAAGCGGGGTGACGCCACCTATGCCGTGCTTCCAGTGATACCTCCCGGTGGAGAGGTCCGCGTTCTCCTCCCTTGACCCTGATTCTACCAGTAGGTCCTCTCAAGGTCGTGAGCCGTCAGCTTTTTAACCTTTTTCGGGTCGTACTTGCCTCCCCCTTCATCTTCGGCGGCATCCGAGGCGCCAAAGGGGCTCACACCGGTACCACACCCGCCGCTGCAACTGGAACAGGAACTCATTTCGCCACCTCTTTTTTTAACATGGGGTTAGAAAAATAACTGGTCCAAAGATTATTAAAAAAGCGACCCCCGGCCGGACCTTATGTCGTCCTTTGTCGGTATGAAGGTCTTGCTCTCCCTGACCTTGTAGGGGCACCCCTTACCCTGGGGGGAGTCCCGGACAGCATTTTCGGGGCACACCGACCAGTTCTTGCCCCGGCAGCCCAGGTCCCTGAAGATCTCGGGATAGACCTTTATTACCTCCCGGTGGATCATCCTGGCCAGCTCCCTGAGCTCCGGCGATGCCCTGACACAGAGACGCAACCCCAGGAAGTTTATGAGGCTGCGCACGTTGATCGTCCAGATATAGTTGGTATGGGTTGCCAGGGGAAGGACGTATCTGGTGGATTCCCTGGTGATCCCCATCTCCCTGAGCCTCCGGTAGACCCTGGCTATCTCCTCCATTAGCTGGATGAACTCCTCCTTTGCCTCCTCGTTTTTCTCGAATTCTTTGGGGATGAAATACCCGAAGTCAGCCTCCTCCACGTAGCGGGTGCTCCTGGCGGTGTGGGAGGCGATCCTGTGCTCCAGAAGCTCCCTGGAGAGGGCAACGCTGATGTCCCGCAGGTCGAAGGTAAAAACGATGTGCTCCAGGGCCGAGGAATAGTCATTGTCCACTATCATCCGGATGATCTCCTCACTGGAGAGACCCTCGGGGACCCCGCTGACCCTGGCGGAATGGGCCACCAGGTCCAGGCCCCCCTCCGTATACTTGAGGAGTTCCACCTTCATGGTCCAACATCCTGTTCAGGACTTAAAAACCTTGTCCCTGGCG
>CAZHQS010000082.1:0-7663 GCA_964534545.1 Candidatus Hydrothermarchaeota archaeon | reverse complement strand
GTGGGGGTGTAGTAGGTGAGGGTAGCCTCCTTCCTGAGCCCTTCAGTGGCCCCTTCAACCACACCGGAATCGTACTGGTAGAGGTGGAGCAGGGTCCGGTAGGGGGTGGCATCAACCTGGATGAACTCATCAACCGGAAAGGTGGGCTGCCCCTGGGCAAGGACCGGCCAGGGCAGGATGCTACAGAAAAACAACAGCAACCACCATTTCATCCCTCAACACCTCTAGAAGACTTAAACCCGGTAGATATTAATATCTTTGGCCTGGCAAAGGTTTAAGTTTTTTCAAATTGAATTATTCTCATGACCCACCTCCAGATCGCCCTGGACCTCCTCTCCATCCCCGATGCCCTCACCATCGCCGAGGCCGCTGAGAAGGGAGGCGCTGATTGGTTCGAAGTAGGTACACCCCTCATCAAGAACCACGGCGCCAGCTCGATCAAAAAACTGAAAACCTCTTTTCCAGACAAGACCATCATCGCCGACATGAAGACCATGGACACCGGCGACCTGGAGGTGGAAATCGCGGCAAAGAACGGGGCGGATGTGGTCTGCGTCCTTGCCCTGGCAGAAGACTTCACCATCAAACGGGCTGTCAACCAGGCCCGGGCCCATGGGGTAAGGATTATGGCCGACCTCATCGGGGTCCATGACAGGATCAAACGGGCCATGGAGCTCCAGGACCTGGGGGTGGACTACATTCTTCTCCACACACCCCTGGACGTCCAGAAGGTGAAGGAGGAGAAGGTGGACGCTTCCCTGGAGCTTTTGCGGGAACTGGTAGGGGCCCTTGACATCCCAGTGGCCGTGGCTGGGGGCATAACGGTAGAAACTGCTGGATATCTGAAGGAGGCGGGGGCCGAAATCTTCGTGGTGGGACGGGCAGTAACCAAGGCCGAGGACGTTGAGGGAACCGTTAGAGAACTGTGCGGCACCCTCGGGATCACAGTGAAAAAAAGGACCCCCGAGGAAATCCCAGAGGGGGACCTCATATCAGGGTTCCTGGATCTTCCCACCCCCTTCATCTCCGACGCCATGAAGAGGTTCGGGGCCATGAGGGGGCTCAAACCCCTGGTCAAGGGGACGAGGATTGCGGGCAGGGCCTTCACGGTGCGGACCCTGGGGGGGGATTGGGGAAAGGTGGTCAAGGCCGTGGATGCCGCAAGAAAGGGTGACGTCATCGTGGTGGATGCCCAGGGGGTGGAGATCGCAGTCTGGGGGGAACTGGCAAGCCGGAGCGCCATGAAAAGGGGTATAGCAGGGGTGATAATCGACGGGGCTGTTAGGGATTCTGATGACATCAGGGACCTGGGATTCCCTGTATGGACCAGACACGTGGTCCCCAACGCCGGGGAGCCCCACGGCCACGGGAAACTCGGAACCAGGGTCTCCTGCGGCGGACAGCCCGTGAGTCCCGGGGACATCGTGGTGGCAGACGAGGTGGGTGTCGTGGTGGTGCCCGGGAATCGGGCGGGAGAGATCCTCAAGAAATCCAGGGAGACCGCCGAGAAGGAGAAGAGATACAAGGGGGAGATCGAGGCAGGAAAGACCCTCTCAGAGATCTTTGGCCTTTGAGCGGTATGGTATGGTATTGCCACAAGTAACAAAAACTATTTATATTTTGTATTCCCTCCCACAAGTATATGGGCGCAGGCGAGGAATCGGCCAGCTACGACATAATCATCCTGGGGGGCGGACCTGCAGGGATGTCAGCTGCCATATATGCAGCCAGGGGAAACCAGAGGACCCTTGTCCTGAACAAGCCCGGCAAGGGCGCCATTGACAAGGTGGAGAAGCTGGACAACTACCTTGGGTTCCCGGAGGGGATCACCGGGGAGGAGCTAATGGACCTTGCAAGGAGACAGGCCGAGCGCTTCGGTGCGGTTATCCTCCCGGAGGAGGCCCTGGTGATAAAGCGCTCAGATGAGGGCTACATCGTGGAGACGGCAGACCACAAGTTCCAGACAAAGGGCATCATCATCGCCACGGGCATCAAGCACGAAAAGCCCAGGATCACTAACCTGGGGGACTTCGAGGGTCGGGGGGTTTCCTACTGTGTGGTGTGTGATGGCTTCTTCCACAGGGATAAGAAGGTTGCAGTTATCGGCTCACGGGATTACGCGGCCAAGGAGGCCCTGGAACTCCTGAACTATACTAAGGACGTGACCATCCTGACCAACGGGAGAGAGCTGGATATCCAGGGGTCCCTTGAAAAACTCCTGGAGGAAAATGACATAAAGGTCATCACTGAGAAGTGCAAGGAGGTCTACGGCACGGAGATGGGGACTGTTGGAGGTATCGAATTTGAAAAGGGCGATAGGATGGATTTCAGCGGTATCTTTGTTGCGGTCGGGACAAGTGGTGCAACGGACTTTGCCAAGACCCTCGGGATCCAGGTCGAAGGAAATACCATCAAGGTGGACGAAAGGATGAGTACCGGGGTCCCCTACATCTATGCCGCAGGGGACTGCACGGGGGGAAACCGGCAGGTGGCCACGGCCGTGGGCCAGGGGGCCGATGCGGCCCTGAACCTCATAAGCGAGATAAAAGGTACCGATAAGTATGTCGATTACCACTAGGACAGGTGAAGGTGTATGAAGAACTTTCCTGACTTGAAGACCCCCTACCGGGAGCTCTCCCTGGAGGAGATCATGAACTGCATGTTCGGGCTCAAAAGCTTTGAAACCAAGATATATATCGAGATAATAGACCAGAGCCCTGTGACCGTCAACGATCTGGTCAAGAAGTTTGATAAAGATCGCTCCACCGTCCAGCGGGCTCTCCAGAACCTGGCCATGGCGAGGTTGATCTACAGGGAGCAGAAGAACATAAAAAACGGCGGGTACTACTATGTCTATAACGCCGCCCCCTTCGACGAGGTGAAGGCCACCATAAAGTCGTCGGTGAGGAAATGGGCAGAGGCCGTGGCGGCCTGGGTCGATGGTATCAAGCCGAAGCAGTCCTAATCGAGATACTTCTTCAATATCTTGTCGAAATGCTCCTTGGGTGCGGCACCGATCATGGTCTCCACCTTTTTGGCATCCTTGAACAGGATTATGGTGGGGATGCTGGCGATCTGAAACCGCATGGCGGTCTTGGGGCTTGTATCCACGTTGACCTTTCCGCAGAGCAGATTCTTGTGCTCCCTTGCCAGGGCCTCGATGGTGGGGGCCACCATGTGGCATGGCTGGCACCAGTCGGCCCAGAAGTCCACTAGAACCAAGGGATTGTTATTTATGATTTCATCAAAATTGTCGTCTGTTATCTCCATAGGGGTGTCCGGTGTAGGTTCGCTCATCCAATTTCACCTCGTAAATCGTCAAACCATGGTTGGCGGTTTCCTTTATAAAGTTTTTGAAAAACATTTAATCCGCCGTCTATAAAACAAGATTGGCCAGGAGAAGGACCTAGAGGAACACCACCATGACCTGGACCGCCATCCTGATGATAAACCCGATCATGCCCACCAGGAGCATGCCCAGGCCGGTGATCTTGGCGATATTGATATACTCGTCCCTCCTGGGCTTGCGGGAGAGCTTTATCACCCGGTCCCACTCCTTCATGGTATTCCTGAAGCTGGCGGTAACGTTCACGTTCATCTTCTCAAACTTCCTGGAATCCCCTTAATCGATGAAGTCGATGCCCAGTTCCTGGCGCAGGTCGGCCTCTGGACCTGGGCCAACCATGTCCTCGGAGCCTAAGATCTGCTTGGACTTCACACCCGTTATCACCAGCATCACCCGAACCGTGCCCTTGAGGTCGTCCTCAATCTGGGCCCCCCAGATGATGTTCGCCCTGGGGTCAAGCCTCTCCGAGACCACCTCCACCACCTGCTCGGCCTCGGCCAGGGCCATGTCCTCGCCGCCCACCACGTTGATCAGCGCGCCCCTGGCACCGGTGATGTCAACGCTCAAGAGGGGCGAGTTCACCGCCTTCTCGATGGCCTCCACGGCCCGGTTCTCGGTATCGGACTCCCCCATGCCGATCATGGCCACCCCGCCCCCTTCCATGACGGCCCTGACATCGGCGAAGTCCAGATTGATGAGGCCGGGCTTGGTGATGAGCTCGGCGATGCCCTTGACCGCCCTTACCAGGATCTCGTCGGCCACCTTGAAGGCCGCCGGCAGGGGCAGGTTCGGCGCGATCTCCAGGAGCTTGTCGTTAGGTATGACAATAACGGTATCGGTCTCCTTCCTCAGCTTCTCAAGGCCCATCTCGGCGTTGCCCCGTCTCCTCATGCCCTCCATGGTGAAGGGGAAGGTCACGATGGCCACAGTGAGGGCACCCATCTTCTGGGCAATGTCGGCGATGACCGGGGCGCTCCCGGTACCGGTTCCCCCACCAAGGCCGCAGGTAATGAACACAATATCGGCCCCCTGGACCACCTCCCGGATCTCTGCCTCGCTCTCCCTGGCGGCCTCTTCCCCGATCTGGGGTATGGACCCTGCCCCCAGGCCCCCGGTGAGCTCCTTCCCGATGAGGACCTTCTCATCGGCGTGGGTGTAGAGCAGGTCCTGGGCATCAGTATTAATTGCAACGGTCTGGGCCCCGGTGATCCCCACCTCCATGAGCCTGCTCATGGTATTGTTACCGGCACCTCCCGCCCCTATGACTACAATCCTGGCTTTGATATTCGTGAGGAGGGATTCGAGCTCGTCGTCAAAGGCGCTTTTGGGCATGGCTGTCCCTACCTTACTCCTCCGGTCATATTCGGTCCTTTTTATGGCTTCGTCGATTATGGTATCCACCTGTTAGGCCTCCTTTTGCAAAGATTTACCTTTCCATATATAAATATATTTTCATAAGGGGTCCCCCTCCAGGGATATACGGGTTTTCACGGTCTTGGTCACCATCTCCGGGGTTATGGTCCTGCCCTCCACAACTATCTCCTTCCCCTTTGACAGCCTCCCATAGAGGGGTCCCGGGGGAATCCCCAGTTTCCTGGCCCTCTGGGGGTCGAAACGCTCCTCGGTGATGACCAGGCGCTGGCCTTCCAGCTCAACGTCGTAATTGCTCCTGATTATTTCCAGGCACAGATCAGTAATACCCCTGACCACACCGGCATGGGATCTGGCCACAATCCTGCCCGTGGGTCTCCCTTTCTCGTCCTTCTGGATCATGGCACCCAGCTCCGAGGCCGCCCTCTCCAGCTCCCGGGGAGCCGTCTTGAAGGCCCAGGTGAGGAGATCCCTATTTACCGGGAGCTCCACGCCCCAGGTCTCGGGTTTTTTTATGTCCTTGGTCCTCTTGAGCTCCAGACCGATCTCCTGGGCCAGCTCCTTTATTCTGGCCCTCTGGTGGCGGTTCATGCCCTTCCAGTCCAGGATTCCAAAGGCCGCCCCCGTCTTCTCCACCGCCTGCCTCAGCACCTCCGCCCCCACCTCCAGGATGGCGTAGCTCGGCACAATATGACCCACTGCCACGTCGGTTTCAAGCATCACCCTGGTATGAATAGGGGCATAGTGGTTGCCGCCCAGGCCCACGGCCTTTTGGAACTCTTTTTTATTCTCGGCAGCGGCCAGGGCCGCCCGGGCCACCGCCGCCACGGCCTCCGGGTCCCGCCACTCCTTCTCGGTGGAGCCCACCTCCACGAAGAGGACCGGCTTCTTCAATGCGCTGGGCCCGTGGTGGGTGGCCTCCATGGAGACCCGGTAGTCCAGGTCCCCCTCATCCCTTGCCTTTTTCAGCTCCAGCAAGGCCACCTTCATGGCATCGGCATTGCAGCATGCCACTTCCCTGGGGTTGCCCCCCACCTTGGCCTGGTCCGTCAGGTTCCCGGTGACATGGACCGTCAGGGTACGCTCCCCGGACTCGCTGCGGTGGCGGGAGGCGAAGACGTAGTACTCGGCATCGAAAAACTCGTCCAGGTGCTCGGCCCGGGTCTGGTTCTTCTTCGTGTTTATGAGCCAGACTTCGCCCTTTTTGTAGACCGGCATCCCCTCGAAGTCCCCGCCCTTCTCGAACCCGAAGTTCTCGGCCAGGTGGTGATAGACGTTGGTCCCGGCTACGTCCGTAGAGGATGTAACGATGAGCCTCATCTCGATCCCTCGATGATGTCTATGACCTCCTCCATGGAGTCCACCACGAAGTCGGCCCTGTCCAGGACCGCCTCGGTGAAGGGGTTCCTCAAGAGGGCCGTCCGGATGCCGAAGGCCTGCCCGGCCTCCAGGTCCATCCTGTGGTCCCCCACCATGAGAGTCCTGGATTTGTCCACCCCCAGCCGGCGGAGGGCCTCCCTCAGCTGATGGGTCTCGGGCTTCGGCCTCTCCTCATCCCTGGAGAAGGTCACCTCCACAGGGAGGTTGTGGCGGGCCAGGATGGCGTCCAGGGCCTCCCGGTTGTTGCGGGTGACCACGGCGGTCTTGATTTTGTTGCCCATTATGTAATCGAAAAGCCTTTTGACGCCAGGGTTTAGCTCGGCCCTCTCGGCGGCCTCCATCTCGTGGCGCTTCAAGGTCTCATGGGCCTTTTTTCTCTCCTCCAGGTCGAGGCCGTCGATGTACTCCAGTATTCCCATCTTTATTCCGTCCATCCCCAATTCATCTTTGAGGCGCGGGATGTCCAGATTGAACCTCGTAAGGGTCCCGTCCAGGTCGAAAATGACTGCCTTTATCATTTACAGAGGTTCAGAGTAAAATCCCCTCTGTCTGAGTTCCTGTGAAAACTCCTCGGCGCACCCGTGGTGGGTGTAGACCACCTGGGGGGAAGCCTTTTCAACATACTGAAGGAGGCCCTCGAAGTCCGAGTGGTCCGAGAAGGGGAAGGCGCAATCGGCACCGTACCAGGAGGCCCTGCCCCTGTGGCAGGCCCAGCCCGTGGCAACGGCGGTGCGGGTCTTCAGGCCCTTCAAGGCCATGAGGTTCTTTCTCCCCGGCGGCAGGATGATGACCCGGTCCCCGTCTCCCATGGGAAAATAGGCCCCCAGGTCCACCCCCAGGGCCTCGTACCTTTTGTTGTTCTCGTAGACCCTACCACCGGCCACCACCTGGAAGTTTCCGGATAGGGCCCGGGTGAGCTCCTGGGCCTTGCCCAGGGCGTAGCCCATGACCACAGGGGTTTCGCCCCTGGAGAAGCAGTCCTCGATCCAGTCCCCCATCTCCTTCACCACCTCCTCCCTCTTCGGGAAGCTGTAGAAGGGGCTCCCGAAGGTGCACTCCATGATGAGGACGTCGCAGGGAGGAATCTCGGCCGGCGGAGTGGTGAAGCCCCCCTCCACGTTCAGGTCACCGGTGTAGACCACGGTGGTCCCGTTCTCCATGACCAGTTGAGAGGAGCCTAGGATGTGGCCCGAGGGCACGGTCCGGAGGGTCATGTCATCGGAAAGTCGGAGGGTCTCTTGGGCCTCAACCTCCTCAATCCCCATGAGGCAGGACGTTTCCTTGGAGGCGACAACCGTCCCGGCCACCGACGATGGCCGGTGGTCGGCATGGGCATGGGAGATGAAAGAGAGGCCCACTGCCCTCCTGGGGTCCAGGTGTACCCTGTGCCCACCCAATTCTACCTCTATCCCGTTCCTCTTTGAGATTATCTTTCTTGCCTCCAGGTTACCACTTGGGCCGGTGGTGATATAAGACTTACTATTATAAATGAGAGGAAACAAAATACCACGGGTGGAAAGATGGTATGCGACGAGGTAAGGGAAACCGCCGAGAGGATATTCACCA
>CAZHQS010000081.1:0-7681 GCA_964534545.1 Candidatus Hydrothermarchaeota archaeon | reverse complement strand
GGTGGAAGTTTGTAAAAACCAGAAATCTTTGATGTCTTCATAATCCATCACTCCGTTTTGATTTAATATTATTCTTTTGGTGTTGGGTGAAATATAAAAGACTTGGAGGGCAATGGTAAAACATGGAGGAAGTCAGGAAGGCCCTGGAAGAGCTTGATGGAGAGAAGGTCATGGTGGTCTTCCACCACGACTGCGACGGCATATGCTCCGGGGTCCAGCTGGTGAGGTATATCAGAGAGAGGAACGAGGTGAGTTTTTTTTCCACCCGGGGCTCCGCTGCCATTACTCCAGACCTCATGGAAGATATCATGGAGTTGGGGCCTGAAGTCGTGATCACGGTAGATTTCGCCAAGGACCTGGACCTGGCGGCAAAAGAGTTCACAAGGCACGGAATCAGGTGCATCATGCTGGACCACCATCCGCCTCCGGACTATGATTTCCCTGAAGGGACCCTCTATTTTAATCCCCATCTGGAGGGCAAATCCATGCCCGCCTCGGCCCTGGTGTACGATATCGTAGATGACCCGGATAACCTCTGGCTGGCTGCCGTGGGCACCATCCTGGACTACGGGACCCTGGAGAGGCCCGACCTGATAGAGAGGGCCTTTGACCTCTACGGGGACCTCTTTGAGGTAAAGGAGCTGGACACACCAAGGCTTTTCAAGACCTCCTTCGGGAGGATCGGCCACATCCTCAATGCCTCCTTCCTCTGGGGCGGACATGAGGGCGGGCAGCTGGCCCTTGCAGCCCTGCTGGAGGTGGATGGACCCAGGGACTTCCTTGAGGGAAAGACTGAAAGGGTGAGGACCCTCATAGAGAACTTTCAGGCCGTGGAGGATGACCTTCAAAGGCTCATCAAGGAATTCCGGCAGCACCACAAGAGGGAAGGCGACTTCATCTGGTTCAAGGTCGAATCCAGGTATCCCCAGAAGTCCCAGCTCGCCACGGTCACAAGCGGCGAGTATCCCGACAGGGTGGTGGCCATCATCCAGGATGGTGATGGCAGGACCAGGTTCTCCCTGCGGAATCAGGAGGGGCGCTTCGACCTTAACCGGATGATCAAAGACGCATCCAGGGGCCTGGATGCCCACGGGGGCGGCCACAGGAAGGCGGCGGCGGCCAGCACCTCCTTCCAGGATGCCGACGAGTTCCTGGATAGGCTGAGAGCCCTGGCCAACGAAAAGATTTAAGATGTCTCCCGTACATCTTAATACCTTATGGGAAGACAGAAGGCCCTGGTTTCATTGTTTTGCTGTATTCTTTTTCTATCCATCGTCCTCACATCCGGCTGTGCCAAGAAACCTGCCGAGACCATCCAGGAAGGTCCCCAGGTCCAGGAGCAGGAGATCCTGGAGCCGGAAGAGGAGCTTCCCCCTCCTCCTCCTCCACCGGACAGGGATGGCGACGGGATAGTCGATTCCAGGGATGAGTGTCCCGATACCCCTCCGGGGGAGTTCGTCAACCCCCAGGGCTGCTCCAAGTCCCAGCTAGAGGCCAGGGAGGCCAAAGAGAGAGGGGAGGAGGCAATGAAGGGTCTACAGCTGAAGTGGAAATACTACACCGGTGGTGATGTCTCCCCTCCGGCCGTGGCCGGCGACGGCACTGTTTACGTCTCCCAGGATAACAGCATCCATGCCATAGGCCCGGACGGCATCCAGAGATGGGTATTCAAGACCGAGGGTACTGCCTCGCCCCCGGCGGTGGGCGAGGACGGCACCGTCTATGTGGGGTTGAAGAACAACATCGTCTATGCCCTCCGGCCCGGGGGCAGCCTGCGGTGGAAGTACACGACGGGGGGCTCGGTCTCCACCCCGGGACCGGGACAGAACAGGGTGGTCTACGCCGGTTCCACCGATAATAACCTGTATTCCTTCTCTTCCTCCGGGGCCCTGCGGTGGAGGTTCAGGGCCCAAGGTCCCCTGTCCACCCCCAGGGAGGCCCCGGACAGGACCGTCTACGTGGCCGACATGAAGACCAACAGCCTCTATGCCGTCAATCCTGAGGGGGGACTGAAATGGAGGTACCGGACCAGCAGCGGCCTCTCCACCCCTGCCATAGGCGAGGATGGCACCGTCTATGTGGGGGCAAGGGCAGGATATGTCCTTGCCCTGAACCCCGACGGGACCCTGAAGTGGAAGTACCGGACCACCACGGCAGCCACCACACCGGCCGTAGGGCCGGATGGGACCATCTACGCCGGCTCCCAGGACGGGAGGGTGCATGCCATAAATCCCGACGGGACCGGCAAATGGGTATACAAGACCTACGGTGAGGTATCCTCCCCCGCAGTTGGAGGGGACGGTACGGTATATGTGGGTTCAGTGGATGACAACCTCTATGCATTGAACCCCGATGGGACCCTCAAATGGAAGTACGAAACGGGCGGCGATGTGACCACCCCGGCGGTGGCACCGGACGGCACCGTCTACGCTGGCTCCCTGGACAATTATCTCTATGCCCTTGAATATAAGTAATCATATACAGGTCCGGCAGAACCTCTCCCCATCCCTTTCCTCGGTCCTGGTCTCCTCGGTGAGCTGGCCGCACTTGGCGCACTCCACGGGCCTTGGGATATACTGCTGCTCCAGGGGGTACATAAGTTCCTTCGGGTCTATGTCGATCTCCTCCACTATCAGGAGTTCTTCGTCCGACATCTTATCCCATTTGGCAATGAGTCCGTCCTCGATCTTCTTGAGGCGTTTCCTCTCTGCCAGGAGCTCCTCCATGGAGGCCCCCTCCTCCTGCATGCGGTAGAACCTCTCCAGCTCTTTGCCGTAGTCTATGTGCTCCCTGTCCACCTCCGGGGTGCACCTGACCCGGACGGCCTTGCCGGTCATGCGGTTGCAGAGGATGACAGAGAACTTGCCCCGGTCCAGGAAGACCAGGCGCCCGGAGCCGAAGCTGCACTGGGTGGCAGCCTGAATGCCATCGGCGGCGCAGGTGAGGATCTCCACCCCTGCGCAGAGGTCCTTCTTCCTCCGGATGTCCAGATGCCTCACGGCCTCCAGGGCCATCCTTGAGCCCAGGTAGGAGGCGGTGCAGACATGGCCGTGGATCTTTGGGACCACCTCCAGGGCCTCCTTGAGGGAGGGGTACTTCACCGGTCCCTTTTCTTTTCCCATGGGTCCTGGCATGGTATCACAATCGCACTGGGAGTATTAAAGGCTTTTCCTGCGCAGGAGCAGGTCCTCCCGCCTGGGGGCGATGGCATTTCCCGGCAGGAACTCCACCTGGTCCCCCTCCTTCCAGCCCAGGAGCCGGATGATCTCCGAGGGTATCTCAACATAGTACACACCCTTCATGGTCCTCTGGACTTTCTTCATGGCAGTACCTTCTCTACTCAAGTTATATTAAGATACCGAAGCAAGAAATGACGTGGGCCCCCTCCCCCCATCAAAAGGTGTTGTGCAAATCAACCTTGTCCTCATAAAATATAAATTTTTTTTAAAATATTTTTGAACCACAGTGGAAACATGGGTTACGTTCTGGGTTTACATCTTGCCAGCTCCTGGTGCACCTTCAAATCCGGGCTCCATATTTCGATCCAGTCGTCCCGGCTCCTGAGGCCCCTGCCAACCTGCTGGATGAAGTCCCTTCTTGCCATGTCGTTGTAGTAGTTCCAGAAGGTCCGCTCCCCGAGCCTTTTCTTCATCACCGTGAAAAGGGGGTCCTTCATGGAGGGATAGGGATACTTCATGATGACGATGCTTCTGCACATCTTCCCTGGCAGGTCGATGCCCCTATCGGTCTTGGTGCTGAAGAGGATGTCGTCGCCCCCTCTTTTGAAGGATGTGATGCCATCCTCCTGGTTCATGGACATGAGGTCCTCCCTTGCGGGCACCTCAGGATATCCTGTCCCCTCAGGGAGGTACTGATAGGCATGGACCTGGACCAGGGTGGGTCTTTCTGCCCTTCTTAGAATCTCGGAGAGGTTCTCCCAGTACTCCCTGCGGAAGTCCTCCCTCTGCCAGATCTTCCAGTTCACCATCCGCTCCCTCCCTGTGCGCTTGACATACATCCTTCCGGGCATCCGGGTCTCGCCCTCCACCAGGGCGAAGTCCTGGATGCCATAGACCTCCCTCAGCACCGGGATGGCCTGCAAGGTGGCGGACATGAAGAGGATCCTTTTGGCGCTCCTTTCCAGCATATCCTGGAGCACCTTGGCGGGCTCGGCCACGAAGAAGGTCAACCGGTCCCTCTCCGTATAAAAACTCGTTATCTCCTGGTATTTCAGCACCTCCTCGAACTTGACCTTGAGGTTTTGGGCGTAATCTGACTCCAGGCCAGTGAGGAAATCCAGTAGCTCCCTGAGGAAGACCTCTACCTGGTGGGTGAAGTCATGGGGCGCATAGGGCGGATACCTGACCAGAAGCTCCTCGAAACCCTTTTTGAAATCTGCGGCCATGGATTCCACGGCCATGCCCTCGGAGTACCTGCCCTCCTTGTAGAGTTCCCCCTTGGCCTCACGGGCTTCCCCCTGCAGGAGGGAGACCATCTTCTCTGAGATGACCGAGCGCAGGGTCAGACCGTCCAGGAAGAGGTCGGCCTCGTCAAAGACCTCCACCTCCACTTTTGGCTTCCTCCCCAGGAGGCTGTCCACCTGCCACTTGGCGTTGTTGTAGACCAGGATATCGGCCTCCAGGTAGGCCCTGTTCTGGTCGTAGTAGCCGCAGCCCTCCCGCCTCTGGTAGATGTACTGGGTCCCGCCCATGGAATCGTATTCAAGGACCTGGCATCCCTCTTCCTTCCTCAGGGGCTTCACATCATGGGGATATATGGGAGACCAGTACCTGCACCGCCTTGCCACCTTCCACCTGGGGAGATCCCTGGCCAGGGGCATGGTACAGGGGAGGCTTCTTGAGCTGCACCGGACCCTGCCCCCCAGGATCTTTTTGCAACGGAAATTGTCCCTGCCCTTGAGGACCCGGATCTTTAATGGCCGTCCGTTTATCTTAATAAAGAGCCTCCCTTCATAGTCCTTCTGGTACTGCTCCTGGAGGGGCTTTACCGGGACGTTGATGGTAGCCCTTCCCAGGATGCCGGCCACGGTGGCCCCGATGATGGACTTCCCGCTCCCCACCCCGCCCCGGAGGAACACTATCCGGTGGTCTTCGAAGGCCTCCAGGATTTCATCAATGACCTCCTCCTGGCTCTTGCCGCTGGTGAAGACCCTGGGAGGGAGGGCCTCGCCCGTACTTGAATGAAGTCCCCAAACCACGTCTATCTACTTCCTTTTTGTTACAGCGGTAAACCCCATAAAATATCTTTCCCAGGAAGATATAAATCCTAATCAGGCCAATAATGGACCATGCCCATCTACTCCCACTCCCGCCTATCCACCTATGAGAACTGTCCCCTCCAGTACCGCTATAAATATATCGATAAGATAGACTTGGAACCCTCGGAAGGCATCGAGGCCTTCCTTGGCTCAAGGGTCCATGAGACCCTGGAGAAGCTCTACAGGGATTTGAACCATCATAAGGAAAACACGCTGGAGAATCTCCTGGACCACTTCAACGGGAATTGGGAGAAGAACTGGCACGAGGGTGTCAAGATCGTCAAGGAGGGATACACCCCGGAGAACTACCGCCAGATAGGATTGAAGTGCATATCCGATTATTACAGGAGATACCACCCCTTCCGGCGGGCCAGGACCGTGGCCCTGGAGAAGCGTGTCCTGATCGACTTGGACGGCTACAAGCTCCAGGGATATATCGACCGCCTGGCCCGGGTGGGTGAGGGTCATTACGAGATCCATGACTACAAGTCAGGCCAGTACCTCCCGGAACAGAAGTACCTGGACAGAGATCGCCAGCTGGGCCTCTACCAGATCGGTGTGGAGTCCCTGTGGTCCGACGTCCGGGAGGTGGACCTGGTCTGGCACTACCTGGCCCACGACGTGGAGTTCAGGAGCAAACGGTCGCCTGAGGACCTGGCCGCCCTCAAGGCATCCACCATAGCCCTCATCCAGGAGACCGAGAGGGCCGAGGCAGAAGGGCACTTCCCGGCCCGGGAATCTCCCCTCTGCAACTGGTGCGACTTCCAGTCCCTCTGCCCCAGCCGGGCCCACCTGGTCAAGACTGGCCAGATGAGCCTGAACAGGTACCTCAAGGACCCCGGGGTGAAGCTGGTAAACGAATATGCAAGGAAAAAGGAGGAAATGAAGGCCCTCAAGAGGGAGCTGGAGCAGCTGGAGGAGGCCCTGCTCGACTTTGCCAGAAGGGAGGGTGTGGAGGTGGTCCGGGGCAACGACAGGAAGGTGAGGATACGGTTGGACCGCCGGGTATCCTATCCCTCCAAGAGGGATCCGCGCCGGGGTGAGCTGGAGCGGCTGGTGAAGGATTATGGAAGGTGGATGGAGGTCTCGGACCTGAACCCCTGGCTCTTGAAAGATGCTGTGGAGAGGGGGTACTGGCCGGAGGAGTTGGTGGAAAAGGTGAGGGGCTTCCAGAGGGTGGAGGAGTCCTACCGGTTCTATCTGTCCAGACTGAAGGATGGGGAGTGACGGGTGGGAAATGAAAGAGGTCCATTACGGCATCGATCTGTCAGGGTATTCCTCGGGAAAAACCGTGGTGGCGGAGCTTACCAGGGGCGGGGATGGCGGGATAGGGGTGAGGTTGGATTATTGGTCCCTCTCCAGAAAATTCAGGGGGAAGGACAGGCTTCAAGAGGCCCTTGCCAAGGACGTGGAAGGGATAAGGACCCTTTTGGAAAATCCGCTTTCAAGGATAGGGGTGGATATTCCCCTTGACCTCCAGGGGCTGGATACCTTCTCCCCTGGCGGCCAGTTTGTCTGGGCCCTGACAAGGCGCCCCATTGACCATGCCCTGGGGGCCATGCCTCCCCTGGCTGACAGGATCGGCGCCCCGGTGGCCAGGTTCCAGGCCCTTTTGAAGGCCGCGGGGCTGGAGGGGGAGGTGGGAAGGAGGATCTACGAGACTTACCCCTCTGGGAGCTTGAAACTGATGGGCCTGGAACACCGCGGATACAAGGGGCAGAGGGTCCTATGGGAGGGGTCCGGGTGGAGGCCCGTCACCAGGGGCTCGGACAGGCTATGCGCCCTGGCTACGGAGATCAACCTGACCTCTGATGAGGAGGGGAGGGTCCTTACCGACGACGGCCTGGATGCCATCCTTTCTGGTCTGGCGTGCTTTGATGATTTTGCCCTTGAGGGAAAGGAGTTGATACAGGCAGTGGAGGTATGGAATCCCGGGTCAGATTACTGTCTCAGGCCCTCCTGTCTTCCCCGGGGGTTCAGGCTGGTGAAGGGGATGGGCTGGCACCTCATCATGGGCTCTTGGGATATGCCACAGATGCCATAATTGAAAAACTTTTCAAATACAGTACAAAAAATTCTAATAAATTATAAATATGGTAATATTTTGTTAGTACTAATATAAAATCGGATAATAAGGAGAAAAGATGCTGAAGACATTTTTGAAGGAAGAAGGTGGGGAGGGTTCAGCCGATTCCCTGCTCCTGGTGGGCGGGACTGTAATAATGGCCATCATCCTGGCCTCCCTCTATTCAACCATGGCGACCAGCACTGTCACCACCATTAACAAATCCGTGGCCAACGCCACGGAGGTCCTTGGTCAGGAAATGGTGGATTTGATAAGGGGATAATACTTTTCCCCAGCTCTCGCGCATCCTTTTTTGGTTAAGTCATTCATCAGTATCC
>CAZHQS010000080.1:4393-7901 GCA_964534545.1 Candidatus Hydrothermarchaeota archaeon | reverse complement strand
AAAACCGGGACCGGGATTATGCTACACTATGTCTTAACCGATGACGCATGGATTTATAGTCTATTCCTATATTCCCTTATAGTACCTATTCTTCATAGTTCAAACCCCTTCATCTATAAATTGCCGAGGGTCATTTCAACTACAGAGCCCCGGTATTCCAGCAGCAGTATGTGCTTTCCCTTTGTAAGGTTCAGGTTGCCGTCCACATTCGCTTCGAAGCGTTTCACCTCACCCCTGCTGGTGTGGGCCTCCACGTAGCCCCTGCCTATCATTATCCTGCCTGAGGGTATGGAGACTTCTATGGTGGTGGAGCTACCCTCGGAAGTGAGGGCCCCCGAAGCGGTAGCGATGAGTTGCGCCTCGCTGTACAGCCTGGTGTCCTGGGCACCCAACGCCAGCCCTGTGAATATCTTTACCACTGGCATAAAAACGACGGTAATCACCAGAATGAAAACAGCCATAACCCAGAGGAGCTTCACCCGAACCACCTCTGGGAGATTCTAGGTTTTTTTGAATCAGAAGGTTGCGTCCACTTCATGGAATGTTGGAGTATTTTCAGTTTATAAAGTTCCATTCCGCAAAGAGGTGATGATGGAGCAGATTGTGTGTAGTGTCTTAACGGAATCTGCAGGGCTGGGAGATGTAGCCCTGCAGAACATAGCCTACCTGCTCGGCCTTGGAATATTCAGCGTTTCTTACTCTATCCTTGTGCTGATGGAGGCAAACCGGGTGCTAGGACTTCCGATCACCATCTTTTCTGTCTTTGCCGGATACATGGCCGATACCTGTTTGGATGTCAATTTCTTCCTAGTACTCTTCGGGACGGCGTTGGCCGTGTCCACCTTTGGGGGTTGGCTTGTAGGGAGAAGAGACAATCACAAAAAAACTTCATATTTTATTAGTGAATAGAATTATCCAAGAGTAAAACTTATCGTTTTGCAATCACGGAAAAATCCATCATAAAGGCCGTTTCCGACTATCTTATTGAAAGAGGCTGGCAGATAAAAGGGAAAACCAGAGTCAGAGGCAAGTATCCGGATATTGTTGCCACTAAGGATGGCAAGATAACCATGGTTGAGGCCAAGGGGGAGATGGGGGATATCATAAGGGGCATAGGTGATGCGATTCACTACAGATACGGTGCAAACTACGTCTACCTGGCGATACCCTCAAAAGTATTCTCCAAAACCATTCTCCAGACCTTGAAAGGCATAGGGATAGGACTGCTGGTCGTGGACGGCGGGGTCGAAACCGTCCTGGAGCCCGGGGAGACAGAGCCCCTGGAGTCCGTCAGAAAGAGGGTCTTTAAGTCGGCAGAAGGGAGGGAAAAGAGGAGGACGATTCCTCCGACCAGAATTCTGGCTGAGATATCCCGACACAAAATGATCATGGCGACGTTCCTGAAATATCCCCAGAGGAGGTTCACGGTAAGGGAGCTGTCAGGACTTGCCGGGAGCCCTTATGCAACGACCTGGCGCTTTATCCGAAAGCTTGATCAGGCAGGGCTCATCTTGACAGAGAAGATTGGCAGCTCCCTGTCATGCACCCTGAACACCCGGACACCGTTTCTTGAAGAGGTAGAAAAGGTCTTGGAAATAGAGGTGTCGCCTCAACGTAGAGCGGCGAGGGAGTTCGCCGAAAAAGTAAAAGGCGTAGGAGGGGTTCGCAGAGTAATCCTCTTCGGGAGCGTCGCCCGGGGTGAGGAAGAGCTGGCAAGCGATATCGATGTCGCGGTCTTTGTGACCAGAAAAAGTAAAAAGACCCAGGAGAAGATAACCAAGATCGCCGAAGGGACCCTGGAGAGGTCAAAGATGAAGGTCGTCCCAATCGTACTCACCCCTGGCGAGGTGGAGGAAAGCGAGCAGTTCTCAAAGGAACTTGAGATGGGCGTGGTGCTGTATGAGGGAGATTGAAGAGGCGGAGTTCCGGCTGAAGAGCGCCAAGTACCGGGCAAACGACGCCTTAACACTCCGGTTTCTGAACATCCGCAGCCTGCGCCACGACGACGCACCCCGGCTGTTCCTCAAGCTCGTCCAGCAAAACAAGTTCCCGGCAAAGTTCTCCAACTTGAGGACGACCGTCTTTACCCCGGCCATTCAGTCCGATACCATATGAAGGCGCTTTCAGGCACCTTTTGAGTGAACCAGCCTGCTGGGTATCCATCATACCCCCAACGTTCTCGGACCGTGACTACCGTTTTTTCTATTTTTCGATTCTAGAATCTAAAAGTCGATACACTTAAATATCTGGACTATCAGGGATTATTATGCTTGAGAAGATAATCGCCTCGAAATCGAAGGTTAAAATCCTCAGGAAGATGATTGAGAACCAGGATAGGGAGTTCTGTCTTGAGGACCTGGCCAAATTAACTAGCCTCTCCATTGGAACTGTCTATCCTGCCTTAAAAGACCTTTCCGATTCCAGAATCGTGACAGTGCGGAAAATTGGAAGGTCAAAGGTTTACCGGGCCAATAAAAAGCACGTATTGTTCAAGGAATTGGAAGGTTTGTATACAAAAGAAAGAGACGCCTTTGTTAAAATAGCCAAAGAGTTTGCAGCCAAGATAGACAAGAGGGATATAAAAAACATTGTTTTGTTCGGGTCAGTGGCCAGAGGGGAGTTCACCGGCAAGAGCGATATAGACCTCTTATTTATATGCAAGAGACCCAACATTGTTAAGGACAGGGTCGACATGCTGTCCCAGGAGTTTTTGGACGAGCATGACATAGAGATATCCCCCACATTTCTGTCGGTGGGAGAGGCCAAAAAAAGAAAAAAGAGGTTGGATCGGTTTGTTTTGAAAGTATTGGACGAAGGTAAGGTACTGTACGGTGATATCAGATGGTTAGGGAAGTAAGCAAGAGGGAAGCTTCTGGTTATTTGAAGCAGGCGGACGAGTTCCTTGTTTCAGCACAGGAAAACCTGACCAAAGAAAGGTTCAACGCGGCTGGCTTCAATGCTATTCAGGCGATCGTGAATGCCAACGATGCCCTGACAATCTATTTCCTGGGAAGAAGGGCCTCCAAAGACCACAGAGAAGCGATCAAGCTTCACGTGGACGTTGTGAGGATAATAAACGACAGTAGTTGCAGGAGCATTATAAAGAACGCCTTGGATGCAAGATCTGCAGTTGGTTATCTGGGAGTACCTACGAGCAAAAGAGAGGCGGAAAACCTTGTCAGGTCAGCGATAAAATTCATTGAATGGGTAAAAAGACATGTCCAGTAAAAATCTATGAAGGTTTCTGAAAGACAACCAGTGCGAATCTATATAAGGACTTCGCACCTACTTCCATTCTTCCCTCGCTACAATGCCGGAAGAGTCCTTCAACTCCACGTAGGACCCATTTATGATGATAGCATAGCCCTCGGGCAGTACCACCACAGAAGGGTCCGGTGGGGCGTTACCAATCCTCGCAGCCACCCTCGCCCGGGCGAGGTAGGATTTGTAAGCCCCCATGGCCTCCATCTCCTTTTTACCCTCTATGGTTTTATCGGCGACCTCCAGG
>CAZHQS010000080.1:0-4293 GCA_964534545.1 Candidatus Hydrothermarchaeota archaeon | reverse complement strand
CCGTAGAACTCCCTGAAAAACCTCGACCTCTCGGCCCCGGTCATCCCCCTGCCGGGCCTGAAGATTATTATCCTGCCCCTCATACTGAATCCCAATTCAGTAAAGGAAAAATAAAAAGGGAAAGAGGGGGCTCAGGCGAGCTCCCTCCTGGCCACCTTCAGGAGCTTTGCCGGCAGCTCTTCCAGCCTTTTGACCACCACCCGCGAGGGATATATCTCATGGAGGTAGTTGCCGGCCCCGGGGTCGATGCTTATCCCTATCACCCGGATGCCCCTCTTCCTGGCATCTCTGACGGCCCTCGCCGTCTCCCTCACGCTCTCGGGCGCAGTGTAGTCACTGGCGGCTGGCTCTCCATCACTTATCACCAGGAGGACCCTCTTCTGGAAGGGCTGCCTGGCCAGGTAGTCCACAGCGACCCGGATAGAGACGTGGTCCCTGTTGTTCACCCTGGCGGTTATGCTGGCGATCCCTGGGGAAGCCCTGGCGTGTCTCTCGGAGAAGGTGCGGTAGACCCTGTGCTCAGCGGAGCACACACTCTCTGAGTCCGCCGTGAAGCCCATGACCATATGGGCGATCTTGAGCTCCCTGAGGACCTCGCTGAAGAGCACCGCCGCCTTCCGGGCGTGGACGTACCTGTCGTCGACGCGCATGGAACCGCTCTCGTCCACCAGGAGGAGGAACCCCACCCTCTCGGAACTCCTGGAACTCCTCCTGTAGAAGACGTCCGTCCTTCCCAGGGCGACCCTGTGGACCCTGGTGGGGTCAAGTCTGCCCTTATCGAGACCCCGGCGTGTCCTGGACCTCACGGTGAGGAGGTCCTTAAGCTTCCGGACGAGCTGCTTTTTCACTGGTGCTATTTCGCTGCAGATCCTCAGGTACACATCCCTGTTCCCGGTATCCACGAACTCGCTAGAGACCCGGATGCCCTCCCCCCTGAACTTCTCCTCCGTTGCTTCGTCGATGGCGGTCTCCATCTCCCTCTCCTTCACCTCCTTTTCCGCCCTCTTGAGCTCGGACTCCACCCTCCTGACGAGGTCCGGGGACATCAGGCCCCCCAGCCGGGAGCCGCCCGGCCTCCCGCCGTCTTTTCCCTCGTCTGAGTCACCGGATTCCGGGCCGTCGTCCTCTCCCCCTGGCCCCCCTGGTACGTGGAGTTCCACCAGCTCCCTGCCGGCGGTGTCGCTTTCGGCGTTCATCCTCGCCATGCCGACGGAGTTCCCACCCTCATCGAACCCGTCCAGCCTGAAGGGGACGGGGGGTTTGGGCGGTGAGGGCAGGCCCCACCGCTCCTTGATTTTCTGGACGATCTCCTTGGTTGCGGCGAGGGCCACCCTGGGGTCGGTGCTCCTCCTTGCCCCGTCCACCAGGGGGCGGACATCTTCCAGCACCTCCAGTACGTCCTCCCCTGGGGTCCCCTTCATCCTGCCGCAGATGGCCAGCTGGGCCAGGGCCTGGAGGAACTGCTCCGCCCCCCCGGGCACCGAAGAGAGTTCCGGCAGCCATGTCTCAAAAGCCAGTTCATTGAAAAACCGCAAGTAGTCCGCCGTCCCTGGATGGGAATTGCTCACCAGGAGTTCCACCCTGGAATCCTCCAGGATGTTGAGGATGTGCATCCCCAACTCGGCCTCACCCGCTGGCCAGCGTTTCACCTCCTCCAGCACCTCGAAGGAGGAGTACCGCAGGTGGGCGGCCTCGTGGATGGCCAGGGCGTGGAGGGAGACCAGCTTCTCCACGCTGCCCATCTCGTCGATATGGGGCGAGGCGCCCCTCATGGGCAGGAAGATGGTCTTCCCGTTGGTACACGCGCAACCGCCCCACTTCAGCCCGACCCGGTAGTTCTGGCTCAAGGACCTGCTCCTGACCTGGAGCCTCTCCCGGGTGTACTCCGTCCTGACCCTCACGCCGACCGCCTCCCGAAGTAGTTCTTCAGGACGTTCTCCACGTCCTCCCTCTCCGCGGGGTCCCGGGCGACCTTGTCCAGCACCGTGAACCCCGCGGCCTCCTGGACGGTGTAGCCGTTCCTGATGGCGCTTGCCCACTCGATGAGGGTCCTGGTGGAGATGGCCTCGCTGATCTCGCCGTTCTCCGCCATCCGGCGTGTGTCGCCCGCCGCCCGGACCATCAGGGCGGCGGTTCCCCTATCGATACCCGTCTTTTTCACCAGGAGCCTGGTCTCCTGTTCCCGGGGCATGTAACCAATGGCCAGGACCACCCCGAAGCGGTCCTTGAAGGCCTGGTTGAGTTCCCCGGTGCCCTCGTAACCAGGGTTCATGGTGGCGAAGGCCCGGAAGTTCGGGTGGGCCTCTATCACCTCGTTGCCGTTCTCCTTGAGGACGATCTTGCGCCGGTGGTCGAGGACCGCGTGGAGGACGCTGAGGACCTCGGGTTTTGCCATGTTGACCTCGTCGAAGACCACCCAGTAACCCTTGCGCAGGGCCTCGGTGACCGGGCCGTCCACCCACACCGTGTCGCCGCCCTTTATCTCGGGCCTGCCCAGAAGCTCGGTCTTGTCCAGTTCCAGGTCGCAGCTTATGGTGATGAGGGGTGCACCCACCTCCTGGGCCACGTACTCGATCACCGTGCTCTTCCCGGTGCCGGCGGGCCCCACGAGGAGGGCGTTTTTCACCGTGGCCACGGCGTAGTTCAGCGCCCTGACCTCCCCGCCCTGGGGATAGTAGACCACTCCGGTGGGCACCAGTTCCCTGGGGGCACCGGTAAAGTCCATCTTCAGCTTCGTCACCTTCGCCCCCGGCTTCCTCCTCCTGGGCCTGGACGGCTTTGCGGGACCCTCACCTGCCCTGGGTTTGGGGCTTGGTGGTGCAGAACCCGATGCCACCTGCTTGAGTCTGTGGAGGTGCTTGCAGGGGAGGCCGTGCTTCCTTGTATTGAAGATGAAGTCGGGACAGGTGCAGTACCCGACATCGCCGGTGATGTGGACCTCCAGGGTGTAGGTCTTGGCCCCGCTCCTGGCCCTTGCCCTGAACACCTTGCCCAGGCTCTCAACATCCTCCAGCTCGATATCCGTGGCCTTGGCCCGCCTCTCCTCCTGTTTGGGACTGGTGTCGGCGAAGTCCAGGTGTATGGCCTTCACTTCCTTGCCGCTCATCTGTCGTCCCCCCTGTAGCTCAGTCCCTTGAAGAGCACCGAGGCCACCTTGTGGGTGTCCTCCCTGCTGAGCTGCGGGAAGTCCTTCTCCACCGCGGCGAAACACTGGAGGTAGAGCCTGGCGGCGTCGCTGACCCTTTCCGTCACCTCCACGTCCACGGGACGGGCGTCCTTCCCGGAACCGTTGCCCACCTCCTTGTACCACTCCTCCCTGGTCTTCAGGTTCACGAAATGGATGACGGTCTGGCCGTCCCGCTCCTCCTTCCTGTAGAGGACCTCCGGGTTCCTGCTCTCCCTGTAGCCCTCCTCGATGAGCCGTTCCTTCAATCCTTTCCTTCCGAACACGTTATCACCTCCTTTGGGGAGGGGGTCGATGGCTTGCGCTACCACGATTGAAAGTGCAGCGCAAACCCCGCCCCCGGTTTTTGTTCTTATTCTACAACGCAGGTTACGATCCTGACGTCGTGATCCGAGTACGCCTCCTCCCCGTCCTTGATCCCGAACTCCCTGCGGAGTTCCTCGTATCTCCTCTCGGCGTCTTCATGCTTCCGGTAGACGTGCACGGCCATGGCGTCCTCCACCACGCCGCTGTAGACGCCGATTACAACATGGACTTCCATCTCTATCACCTCCGGATGGGATTCAAACCCAGATGCAGGAGTAGACCGCCAAACCCGAAATTTCGCGCACGGTTTTATGGGCCAGGTCCCTGTCGTACCCTTCTACCATCTCGTAGCTTTCGATTATGGCCTTGACCCTTCCCAGCCGGTCTTCGGGGATGACGTAGTCCACCTCGAAGTTTTTCGCGTTCCTGAGCTCGTCGCCACGCAGGAACTTCCACTCCCACATCTTGAGCCCGAAGACATCCTGCTCGGCCAGGGTCGCGAGGTCTTCCCTGGTGGCATCGTTCACCCACTGGTCGAATTCGGTGAGGTCGAAGGGTGAGACGATACCCCTCCGGTTCAGTTCCTCATCGATTTTCACGAAAATCACCCCCGGGGGCTTACCAGGTGACGTGTTTTATTTCCACTATCCTGGCGTCCACTTTGGGCTCGTAGCCGGAGTCCGCACCCAGGTCGTTGGCTATCAGGACTACGCCGTGTTTCTCCCGGAGTTCTTCAAGCAGCCTTCTGGCCTCCGGGCTCCCCCGTGCCCCGTCGTACCTGTGAATCTTGTCCAGGACTTCTC
>CAZHQS010000079.1:4355-7939 GCA_964534545.1 Candidatus Hydrothermarchaeota archaeon | reverse complement strand
AGGTAGGTGATTTATCTGTTCCAGAGGGCAAGGAACTTCTCCCTGCTGATACTGAGGTAATCCCTGTCCTGGGCATGGATCTCCAGGGTGATGGTGCCGTCATAGACCTTTTTCAGCTCTTTTACTGTTCTCTCCCAGTCGATGGCGCCGGCACCGATGGGCAGGTGGAGGTCATCTTTCTCCCTCATGTTGTCATGGGCATGGACATGGGCCAGCCGGTCCCTGAATTCCTGGAGAAAGATAAAGGGCTCGTCCTCATCTGGGGGCCCCAGGTTGGCATGGCCGATGTCAAGAAGGAGCATCGCCATTGGGACCTCATTGAAAACAGCACGGAAATCCTCTCTCGAAAAGGTCCTGAACTCTAGGTTTTCAATACATATTGTAATTCCCAAATCATCTGCCGCCCTCACAACTTCTTTGATCCCTTCCAGGTTATGGGTCAACTTGTCCTTAAAAAGGCCTCTCGGACTCAGGATGTGGAGCCCCATCTTTTCTACATCCAACTTTGATGCTGTCTCAAGGACTTTTTTCGTCTCTTCCAGGTATGCCTCCCTGATCCTTTCATAGGGATGGCCTATGTCGAAGTACCATGGACAATGGGCCACTAAAAACATGTCAAAGGTAGAAAGGACGTCCTTGATCTCCCCCACCTTTCCCTCCATGGTTTCAGGGGCCGCCCCGGGGCCTTCTATGGCAAGGTCCGCAAAGTCGAAGCCCATCCCTCCAAAGAGTTTCAGTTCCTCCACCACATCCTCTGCAGGATCGTTCATGGCTCCAAGGTCCATGAATAAAAGATGTCGTCTAGATATTTAACGATAGGCCTAAATCCTCGATATCTGCCCCCTCACCATCTCCGCAAACCCCTCAGGGTCCCTGGGGGTCAATACCAGGGTATGGAAGACGCCCTTCCTTTTCTTTATGAAGACCGCCGGCCCGCGCCTGCTCACAAAGGCCAGCCTCCTGCCCCAGTACCGGGTCCCCCATCCAGAATACCAAGGGGTTCTCCCCAGACGGACATCCGTTATCTCGGAGAACTTGGCCCTTCCCGTGAAGGGGAACATAACCGCCTCTACGCCCTCGGTGGTTATCCTGAAGCGCATATTGAAAAAGGACCAGAGGGCTCCCCCCACGAGCACTATTGCGAAGACTAAGCTTTCCGGGGTATCCTCTTGTAGTGCGACGATCACGAGCCAGATGAGAAGTAAAACCACGACGACCTTCAAGGGCCTGGAATAGGGGGCCTTCTCCTCGTAGATTATCTGGGCCAAGTCCTCAACCTTCCTCCTCGGTGAGCTCCCTGATATTCTCTTCCACGCGCCTGGTTGCATCCTGGATCTTCCGGAACATTGTCTCCTGCTCTTCTGTAAAGTTCGACCTATCGAACACCTCCAGGTAACTCTTGAAGATCTGGAGGGGGTTGCGCAGCCCGTCGGCCACGCTGAAGACATAAGCCCTGTAGGCCCTCTCTGCCTCCAGGCGTTTCTCAAGCTCCAGGGCAGTCAGATGGGAATACAGGAAGAAGAAGAAAAAGGGCAGGAACAGTATCTCGGCGAAGTCCTCGTAGCGGTCCAGATAGTCGGTCACACCCCCGTGTTCAAGGACATTGGAGAGGCTCACAAAGACATAGATCCCCAGGGATATGGAGAGGAACCGGCTGGTAGGGCGGGCCATGATATCCCGGGGAATCCTGAGGGAATACAGGAGGGCCGCCCCGAAGGCAAGGGTCGAAACGATATCAAAAATCACCACTACGTCCATGGTCGCTCCTCCTTCCCTTGCCAGCCGGACAGCCGTCGAAGGCCTACTGCAAAGGACAGCCCGGCCAGGGCATAGCTCAGGTGCTCGAGGATATTGAAGAGCTTATGCCAGAATATGCCCTCCACCACCGTGAATATGTAACCGGCGATGATAAAGAAAAACCCGGTATATATCACCTGAAGCCTAGGCGTCTCCATCTTTCTGAAGATGAAGACAAATATCAGGACAGAAGATAAACCCATGACAAGGTTGATGATCTCACTTTCCTGAACGGTCATCCATGTATGTTATGGCCTGCTCTTTCTAATATAACTGTCGTCTTCTTTTCGATGGGGCGCCAGGGGTCTTATATCAAAAAATAAGGGGGGGCTCAGAAGTAAAAGACCCCCGGGGCCCTCTGGACAGTCCTGCCTCCCTCCAGGGGCAGGCCGTACTGGCCCCACTGGACCACGCCGCCCATCTGGTTGTAGATGTTCTTGAATCCAAGGCCGGAAAGGAAGCGGCATACCTGGCTTGAGCGGCTTCCAGTGCGGCAGTAAACAAGATATTTTTTTGCCGGATTCAATTCCTTGAGTCTGAACTGAATCTCACTTATGGGGATGAGTTTCGCCCCAGGTATACGGCCGTCGTTGTGGTACTCCATGGGAGTTCTCACATCCAGGATTTCGATGTCTTTGTCCGTCTGTATCATGTTGTATGCATCCTGTGGTGAAAGGTTCCTGCACATCTTTTTACGTTACCTCCTTTTCATGTTCTTTTTTGTGCAACTCTAATGAACACAATAACAAATTAAAACAATATTGGGATGTTAAAACAGCAGGTAAAAGAAATGACAAACAGCACAAATAAAGGGCATTTCAGGGCTGCCATCTTCGGGTCTGCCAGGATAAAGAAGAAGGACAGGATATACAAGGATATCTATGAGCTCTCCAGGATGATCGCTGCCGAGGGCATTGATGTGATTACCGGGGGAGGACCGGGCATCATGGATGCGGCAAACGCCGGACACCAGGAAGGGAGGGCCAACCAGGACATCCACTCCATCGGCCTCAACATCAAACTCCCCAGGGAGCAACAGGCCAACCGGCATCTGGATGTCAAAAAGGAGTTCCACCGGTTTTCCGAGCGCCTGGACAACTTCATGGTCCTCTCCAACGTGGTGGTGGTTGCCCCGGGGGGCATCGGGACGTTACTGGAGCTGGCCTACACCTGGCAACTGGTCCAGGTAAAGCAGATTTGCGACATCCCCATCATCATCTTCGGGGACATGTGGGCCGCCTTCCTGGACTGGATTGAGGAATGGCCCTTGAAGACGGGGTTCATGGACCGGTCCGACCTGGACAATGTCTTCCTGGCCAAGACCAAGGAGGAGGTCATGGAGATAATCAGGGCCTTCCACGGGGCCTACATGGCGGAGGAGAAGTACACCTGTTTGAATATAAAGAGGTATAAACTGCGCTAACTCACACATCCACGATGCACTGGGCCGCCCACCGCCCGTCCTCCATCTTCTCAACCTTCAACTGGGAATAGGTGGCGGCCTTGACCTCTGTCATGGTATGATGCTTCTCGGGCACCAGGGGCTCTCCCCGGGCCTTACCCTTCAGGACCGTGCCCTCCTTTTCAATCTCAACCTCGAATTCAGAGAAGACCATCCCCTCGCTGTCCGATAAAAACAGCAGCTCGTTGAGCCATTCCACGAAGAGGGTCTCCAGGTCCGGAGCCGAGCACTCCACCTCCACCCCGGTGCGGGGCTCCACGGTCTCCAGGTCCACCATGACCGAGAACATGGCCCTGGCCCCCCCGGCGAAGGCCTCCTCCGGGGT
>CAZHQS010000079.1:378-4255 GCA_964534545.1 Candidatus Hydrothermarchaeota archaeon | reverse complement strand
CAGAGGGTGCAGAGGGTGCAGAAGGAGGGGTCCAGGACACGGGCTTTATCCTCCTTCATCTCAAATATCCTCGGCCCCTTGGGGCACACGGCCAGGCAGAGACCACAGCCGGTGCACTTCTCCTGATCAACTTCAATCTCCAGCATGGGTATTCCTTTCTTCACTCTTCCATAAATCCCTTCTCCACGAGGAGTTCGCTGTAGAGGCGGGGCTCGATGTCCTCCTCGGAGTATCCCAGCCTCTCTATCATGGCCATGATGCGCCCCCTCTCCCCGGGGTCCTCGGTCATGATCTCCATGTCCACGAAGTCCCCCAGGTGCCTCACCCGGTTGAGTTCGAAGGTCATATCCCGGTAGCGGTAGGTCCTCCTCACCTTCTCTATGGTGATCCATTCCCTGTAGCCGAGACGCTTCAGGATCTCCATCATCACCTCCCCCTCGCCCACCCCACACTCCACCTCGTCAAACTCCGTGTTCGCCTCGTCCCTGATGGCCTTGTGGCCCAGGAGGGCTTTGCCCCCATCCACCACCCGGACCCGCAGAAGCTCCCTCTCCGGCATCTTGAAGTAGGTATCCCTCTGGTGTTCCTCTCCCACGAACTCAGCAAAATCGAGCTTCTCCTCGAAGTCCTCCAGGGAGGGGACCCGAATCTTGATCTCCAGCTCCATGATAAGATATATGTTCCATAAGGGAATATTTATACTTGGGCTTGTTACCTTTGATGGAATGTTATAACCATGACCGGGGACAGAAAAGAGCACCAGGAACTCATTGACAGGGCCCTTGCCCTGGACGGTCGTATCGAGACCCACCTCAAACATGTATTCAAGACGGCCGACGACCTCTGGAGTCCTCTCCAGGTCCTCTCCGGACGCCTGGAATCCTTTGACACCACCAACTTCACCGAGGAGCAGAAGGCAGAATTCGAGACCATCCTGGAGAACACCAGGGTCCTCATAGAAAAGGTCAGGGAACTCCTCAGGAAGGAGGAGAAGCTGCGGGAGGACTTCCAGAAGCTGTTTTTCGTCCGGTAATCAGAGGGCCGAGGTTATAAACCAAATCCCTATACCTATAAGCATAATTCCAAAGCCGCCGAAGACCACGGCATGGACCTTTTTTGTCCATATGTTCCTTGACCTGTTCACCGCCCTGGATACAAAGGCGTACCACAGGAAATCGCAGGACCAGTGGACGAACATGAAGATGACAAATCCCAGAAGCCCATAGGCCGCCGCCTTGGTGATGAGCCCCAGGCCGATGGTGGCCCACCACAGCCAGAAATAGGGGCCCGCCCCGGTGGTGATGACCCCGGCCGTCAGGGAGCCGTAGGGCAGGTCCATACTGTTCTCCTCCACCTTTCCCATGGCTTTTATCATCCCATAGCCCAGGTAAAGCAACAGCATCCCTCCCAGGAGGCCCACCACCGTCTTGAAGGTGGGGTCAGTGAAGAGGGAGGAAAAGCCCAGGTAGAGTAGGATCATCAGAGGAAACTCCAGGATGCCGTGGCCCACCGCCACCAGGACCCCGGCGTTCTTGTCTGAATATCCCTTGGCGATGGTCACCCCAAGGACCGGGCCAGGGGAGAGGACTCCGGAGAGGGAGACCACCATAACCGAGGCCAGGAACACCAAAAAGCCGTCCATGGGACCACCTCACCCCAGGACCCTGAAGCCGCCGCCCTGGAGCTCCACGATGAGGGCACCGACCCTGCCCACCCCTGCAGGGGTGATGGCGAACTGCTCCTCCAGCTCGCCCTCCCCGGTGCTCTCCATGGTCCGCCCCGCAAGGCCCTCCTCCACCAGGGCGTCCAGGTCGTTTAGGATCATGTGGAAGAGACCGTGGCGGTCCCTTGCCCTGTAGTCCATGGCAAGACCTTCAAGGCTCCCCGGCAGGTCCAGATCGAAGATGTCCGGCAGGTTGGTCCCGGGGTCGGCATGGAGCCTGTCCACGGCCTCCATGATATCAGAAAAGGCTAGCTTCTCCTTCTTCATCAGTAATAACAGCCAGAGGTCCCTGTTCGACAGCATCAGAGATATATGGTATGAGGAACAATATATAACATAATTGGAGAGAATGGAAGGATTTTTGGAAAATGATTCCCTTTGAAGATGCCGTGGACATATCAGGGATAACAGTTTTCACCTTTGTCTCCTTCCTCATTCTGCTCACCATCATCAATACGGAGCCAAGGGTCCTGACTGGAAGGAGGGGCTGGCTGATCATCACCCTCGCAACCCTGCTCTTCGCCGTCAGGGCCTACGGGCATTTTGTGGAGGAGCACTGGTTTCAGGTCCTGCGGCGCTCCATAGGTATAGTGAACTCCTTCCTGTATCCCCTGGGACTTTATCTCGTATACAGGGATATCAGGAGGGGAGGCTAGTGGACCCCCTCCCTCTACTGATACTGGGTGAAAGATATGCCCTAACCCTAATGGGGGTAATGATTGCGGTCCTCGCGGCAAGGCTCTACAGGGCAGGATTCCCCAGGTCCAGTGCGGTCCTGATTGGTGTGGGCGGGGTCTTCGCCTTCCTCTGGAAATTTGTCTTTCTGGTCTTTGGAGAAGGGACCCTAACCGAAGGTATGTCAGAAGTCTTTGAAGTATCCTTTGCCATGTTTACCTCCCTTGGTATTGTGGTCTACATCACCTCCCTCTACAGGGAATACTCAAAGACCCTGGAGAAATCAGAAGAAAGGTTCCGGACCCTCTTCGAATCTGCCACCGATGCCATCTTCATCCTGGACCAGGAGGGGAATTTCATCGATGTAAACAAAACGGCCTATGAAAGTCTCGGCTACACCAAGGATGAGATGCTGACCATGCACATATCCCAGCTGGAACCTCCCGGCCTTGGCCACAAGTGCGCCGAGGGGCTGGACCTGCTCAAGAAACAGGGACGGGCCGTCTTCGAGTCCGCCCACCAGAGAAAAGACGGCACCATCGTGCCCGTGGAGATAAATTCGAGGATGATATCTTTCAACGGGGAGGAGGTGTTTTTCAGCCTGGTAAGGGATATCACGCAGCGCAAGCGGGCAGAGGAGGAACTCAAGATATACTCTAAACGACTCGAGGAAGCCAACCGCTTAAAGGATCTCTTCACCGACATCCTGCGTCACGACCTCATGAATCCCCTCCATGTGATAACGATGTTTCATAGTCAGTTAAAGGAAGAACCTGGACTGCCGGATGAGGTCAAAGGCTACCTGGGAATCCTGGAGGATAGTACGGATAAGGCCATCAGGCTCGTGGAAAATGCCGCCACCTATGCAAAACTTGAGAGCGTGGACGAAGTTGAGTTTGAGCTGCTCGATCTTTTGACCCTCCTTGAACACGCCCTCAAGGAGCTGGAGCCCCTGCTGGGTAAGGAGGTATCCCGGGTGGTCCTGAAGGGATCGGGGGAATATCACATAAAGGCCAACCTGATAATCAGTGAGGTCTTCACCAACCTCATCACCAATGCCGTAAAGCACAGCCCTGCTGAGACAAGGATTGAGCTCGGCATCACCGATGAGGGGGACCGCTATACGGTATATGTCAAGGACTGGGGGGAAGGGATTCCAGACCAGGACAAGACGGTCATCTTCGAACGCTTCAAACGGAAGGCCAGCGCGGGGGTGAAGGGCACGGGCCTGGGTCTCACGATCTCAAAGCGGATCGTGGAACTCCACGGCGGGAAGATCTGGGTGGAAGACAATCCCGAGGGTGGGAGTATCTTCTTTGTGAGCCTGCCCAAGGGCTCATAGCGGTATTGAAGACAAGGCGGAAATACCGCAATATGATGATGCAACTTTCTGAAGTTGCGAAGACAATCCCGAGGGCGGGAGCATCTTCTTTGTGAGCCTGCCCAAGGGCTCATAGCGGTATTGAAGACAAGGCGGAA
>CAZHQS010000079.1:0-278 GCA_964534545.1 Candidatus Hydrothermarchaeota archaeon | reverse complement strand
AGTTGCGAAGACAATCCCGAGGGCGGGAGCATCTTCTTTGTGAGCCTGCCCAAGGCTATTTCTTGATGACGATACTCACGATGTCCCCGTCCATGAGGACGTGGCCCATCCCCGCCCGCTGGCCGGCGAACTTCACCGAGTCCCCCCAGACCCTTGCGTAGCGGAAGTTGCGCCTGAAATCCCGGTGGAGGCGGTCGCAGATGTCACCCACGGTGGAACCACGCATGACCACCATGGGCTCCTCCAGGTCGGCCTTCTCCCCCTGGGGCTTCATATAC
>CAZHQS010000078.1:1339-8084 GCA_964534545.1 Candidatus Hydrothermarchaeota archaeon | reverse complement strand
CCCCCCGGGATGCTCTGGAGCCCGGCCTCCACCAGGCGCTCCAGGGTCTCTTTGAGGGAGTTCCCGGAGACCTTCGCCATGAACTGGATTTCGGCAGGGGAGAAGAAGTGGCGCTGGACGGAAGGGAACCTCTTTCTCGTCTCCTCAAGCATCTCCCCGTAGTACTCCAGGGGCAGGTCCGGGTTCAACCCCCCCTGCATCAGTATCTGGGTGGCCCCGAGCTTCACCGCCTCCCCTATCTTCTCCATAATCTCCTCAATGGAGAGGACGTAGGCGTCCTCTGCACCCCTCGGCCTGTAGAAAGCGCAGAACCGGCATCCCGACACACAGACATTGGTGTAGTTTATGTTCCTGTCGATAACAAAGGTCACAAGGTCACCACAGGCCTCCCTGCGCAGGCCGTCAGCCATCCGGCCCAAGGTCTGGACATCCCTGTTGTAGAGCTCGACCCCCTCCTCTATGCTGAACTCTTCAGGGAACACTCTCACACCTCGAAGAGGTTTATCTCCGGCATCTCATCGAGGATACCGCATCGGTGGGCCTGCCTGAAGTACTCTTCAAGCCCCTCCATCTCCTCTTCCCCCAGGGTATAGTCCAGGGTGGTCAGGTGGTGCATCATGAAATCTATGGAGACGCCGAGTTCCCAGGCCAGGGTAGACGAGAGGCGTTCCAGGTTCCGGTAGGCCAGGTCCCTGGACCTCATGAGGGCACGGTGGAACTCCCTCACCCCCTCCGGCTCCCTTTCGGCAGCCTCCCTTGTGATGACCCAGAGGGCATAGACCATCTTCTTCCCTGTGATCTTTCTCCATTCCTCCCCCAGGTCTGCGATAAAAGTCCTTCCATCATAATTTGCCTTCAGGGCCTGGTCCCCTATCAAAAGGGCCGCATCCGATATATCCAGCATGGAGTCGAGGTCGGGTTCCTCATGGTGGATTATCTCGGCATGGATGCCCTTCCTCCTGAGGATGATTTCGAGGAGGGCAGATGAACTCGCCGATGTCCCAGGCACCGTGACGCGCTTGCCCTCAAGTTCCCCCAGGGTCAGGATTTCTTCAGAGAAGAGCAGGATGCTCATGGTCCTGCCATAGGCGTTGATGCTGAAGTCCGGAAGGATGAGGAGGTCCTTATGGTTCTGGGCATATATGATGGAGGATGTGGGGGCAATGTCCAGAGTGCCCTCCCCGAGCATCCTGCCGAGGACCGGGGGATGGGCATGGTAATAGGTGGACCCGTTGGCGGCCACAAGACCATTCTTCATGGCATAGAGGATGAAGTCCGTGTTCTTGAAGTGGGTGGTGCCTATCCGGAGAGACATTCTCAGACCTCCTCGAATGTCTCTATTATCTCGTGGGTGGTGGTGCGCTGGGCAGGGACGAACCCGGCCTCCCGTATAAGCCATATTATCTCGTCCTTCGGGGTGTACTCGGCGGTCTGGGCTCCCGCGGCATGGGTGATGCGCTCCTCCACCACGGTGCCGTCCAAGTCGTTGACGCCATAGTTCAGGCTTATCTGGGCAAGCCTCTTGCCGGTCATGACCCAGAAGGCCCTGATGTGGTCTATATAGCCGGACAGCATGATGCGGGAGACAGCCATGGTCTTCAGGATGTCCACCCCCGAGGGGCCATCCTCCACGATACCGTCATTTTTCAACGGGGTGTTTGCCGGATGGAAGGGCAGGGGGATGAAGGCCTGGAAACCCCCGGTCTCCTTCTGGGCCTCTCTCAGCCTTATCAGGTGGTCCACCCGGTCCTCCTTTGTCTCGATATGGCCGAAGAGCATGGTGGCGTTGCTTTTCAGGCCCAGGCGGTGGGCCATGGCCATGACCTCCAGCCACTCGTCGGCCGTTGCCTTGTTGGGGCAGAGTTTCTCCCGCAGCTCATCCTTTAGAATCTCGGCCCCGCCCCCGGGCAGGGAACCAAGACCAGCATCCTTCAACTGCCTTAAAACCTCCTCCACGGACAGGCCCGAAATCTCCGAGAAGTACTTAATTTCAGTGGCGGTGAAGGCCTGGAGGTGGAGGTGGGGGAACTCCCTTTTGATGCTTTCCAGCATCTCCACATAGAACTCGAAGGGAAGGCTCGGGTGGTGGCTCCCCACGATGTGGAGTTCTGTGATACCGAGGGATACGGACCGCCTGATGCGCTCCATGATGTCCTCCAGGGTCATGGTGTAACCCCCGGGCTGGCCCTCCTCCCTGAAATAGGCGCAGAATCTGCACCCCGAGACACAGACGTTGGTGTAGTTTATGTGGCGGTTGACCACAAAGGTGACCACATCGCCGACGGCCCGCCTGCGCAGCTCGTCGGCCAGGGCGCCGATGAGAAACAGGTTGTCTGATTCGAAAAGGGCAATTCCATCCTCCCGCTGGAGCTCCTCACCGGCCAGGGCCTTTTCCGCAATCTCCTGAAGGTCGTCGTCCCGGTAACCCCTGAGTATACCCTCGATGGTCATCAATTACCACTGGCCAGTAGTAATATATAAATATGATGGATTTCCAAGGTGGGAACCATGAAGATAAGAGTGGCCCACAGCCCGGATGCCGACGATGCCTTTATGTTCTATGCCCTGGCCCAGGACAGAATCGATACAGGCGGATACGAGTTCGAGCACATCCTCTCAGATATCGAGACCCTCAACAAAAAGGCCCTCCAGGGGACCTACGAGGTCAGCGCCATCTCCATCCATGCCTATCCCTTGGTATCAAAGGACTATGCGCTCATGACCTGCGGTGCAAGCATGGGTTACAAGTATGGACCTGTAGTGGTTTCCAGGGAGCCCCTGGAAAGCCTCAAGGACAGGGAGGTCGCCGTGCCCGGGAAGATGACATCCGCCTACCTGGCCCTGAAGCTCTTCGAGTCAGATGTTCGAACGAAGGTTATGCCCTTTGACAAGATCATGGACGCTGTGCAGGAGGGGCAGGTGGAGGCGGGGGTCATCATCCATGAAGGTCAGCTCACATACCAGGATATGGACCTCAACAAGGTGGTGGACCTGGGGGAATGGTGGTACGAGGAGACCGGTCTGCCCCTGCCCCTGGGTGGCAACGCCGTGAAAAAGGACCTGGGGAGGCAGGCCATGGAGGAGGTGACGGCCCTGGTGAGGGAGAGCATCGTCTATGCCCTGGAGCACGAGGACGAGGCCCTGGATTATGCCATGAAGTACAGCGGGGGGCTCGAAAGGGAGAAGGCGAGAAGATTCGTCAAGATGTACGTCAACGACTACACCGTGGACTACGGCGAGGACGGGCGGGAGGGGATAAGGCAGCTTCTGGAGAAGGGCAGAGAGGCTGGACTGATTAGGCATGAGATAACAGTCGAGTTCGTGGGGTGAAGTCAACCCGGGAGAACTCGTAGCATTCCGAAACATTTATTATTCTGAACGGGGATTCATGAATATGGGTTCAGAAATTATCTACAGGGATGAGGTTGACGAAATCAAGAGGCTCAAAGGGTGGATTGTCATCTATGGGCGGCGCAAGGTGGGCAAAACCTTTCTGATAAAGAACTTCCTGGACTATGACTCATATTTCAGGATTAAAAGGGATGGAAAGATCCTGGCAGAAAAGTTTGCCCTAAATGAGATAAACAACCTAAGGGATTTTTCAACGTCGGCCCTGGATTTGCTAAAACAGGGCAAAACAATCGTCATAGATGAGTTCCAGAGGCTTCCTGAATCCCTCCTAGAAGAGATGGCGGCTATCCATCCAAGGGGCAGGGTAATTTTCTGCGGATCAAGCATGAGGGTCATAAAGAGAATCTTTGGTGCCAGATCGCCCCTCCTTGGCCTGACCCTCCAGTACAACCTGGGGCTTTTAAGACCAGTAAATGCCCTGAGGGAACTCTCAAAAAGGGCGGAGATTCTGCAAGCCATCGAGCTTTCGCCCTATATCTCTGATGTGTGGACGATTCCATTCCTTAGAATGGATAAACCGAGCACAGAAGCGGTCTATGAGATTCTGAGATACTCGAAATTCACCATCCCCGCCCTTACAGGTGAGGTGTTCACAGAAGAGGAAAGGGAACTCACAAGGACATATGAGACCATCCTGCGGTTGATTGGAGCAGGAGTGTGGGATTATCGTGAGATTGCAAAGACACTGACAGACAGGGGGATGATAGCAAGGGCCGACAGCTCTCTGGTACTGCCCTACATAAAAAACCTTGTTGAGATGGGCCTTGTTGAGCCTTTGCCCCTCTTCTCCAGCAGGAAAAAGATGTATAAACTCACCTCTTCTATAATGGAGGCATTCTATTATCTTGATGACAGGTACGATTTTGGAGAGGCAGATGTGAGTTTTGACGAGGCTGGACCAACCCTGGAAAAGCTCAGGAACCTTGCTGTGCAGAAATGGGTCGGTGATTTCTTTGCCGAGATCTATCAGGGGAGAAAGGAGTACTTTGTCACCCCGGAAAAGGAGATAGATTTTATTATAACAGTCCGGAACAGACCGGTTGTTGTGGGAGAGGTAAAATGGGGGCGGTACAACAGAGCGGACATAATAAAGTTCAAAGAGAAAACCGGACACATACACGGCAAGAAAGTCTTCGTGGTAAAAGAAAAGGTTGGACCGGAAGTGGATGGGGTGAAGATAATTGACGGAAAAGATATGCTAAAGATGGCGGAGGGATGCAGGGCGGGAGGGGATACGCCAGTTCCTCAACCGGGCTCATGAAGCGGGTCTTCTGGAAGAAGAGGTCCGGGTGGAGTTTGTAGGCTGAACAACTCGTTATTTATTTATACCACCAAAGAATGGTAGTTATTGGGTGACGGCATGGCGGAGGCAAAGACATGGTTTGAGGAAACAAGACCCCAGTTCCTGTTACTGTCTGTCGTCCTGGTCTTCTACGGGACCTCCATAGCCATATTCCAGGGTTACTTCAATGTTCTGCATTTCGTCCTGGCCCTGGTGGGGCTGACCCTCATGCACATAAGCACCAACGTGTTGAACGACTACTTTGACTACAAATCCGGCATCGACCTCAAGACCCAGAGGACCCCCTTCAGTGGTGGCAGCGGCATCCTCCCTGCCGGCAGGCTCAAACCTGAGTCCGTCTACAGGTTCGGCCTGGTTTCCCTGGCCCTGGGCCTCCTCATAGGGGCATATTTCGTGTTCCTAGCCGAATACCCGGTGGCCGGCAACCAGATGCAGCTGGGGGGCATCATTGTGATAGGCGCCGTAGCCGTCTATTTCTATAACACCCACCTGTCGAAAATCATGCTCGGCGAGATCTTTGCCGGCCTGGGTCTTGGGACCCTGCCGGTGCTGGGGGCCTACTTCGTCCAGACCGGGTTCTTCTCATTGACGGCCCTCATCGCCGCCATTCCCCCGGGTATCCTGACCCACCACCTGCTGCTCCTCAACGAGTTCCCTGATGCCGAGGCGGACAGGATAGGGGGCAGGAGGCACATGGTCATCCTCCTGGGCAAGAAGCGGGCAGGCCAGGTCTACGCAGGCCTCCTGGTATTTATGTACCTCTGGATAATCGGGGCGGTGGCGGCGGGATACATGCCGGTCTTCACCCTGGTAAGCCTCCTGACAATCCCCATTGCAATGAAGGCAATCCGGGGTGCCCTCCACGACTACGACAACCCTGAAAAGTTCATCCCTGCCCAGGGGGCCAATGTCATGGTGAACCTCCTGACCCAGACCCTCCTGGCAGCCGGTTTCCTCCTTGGATTCCTGGCAACAAAGATCCTCGCCTGATAAGGTGTAAGAGGGGGGTCCCCCATTCTTCGAGAAAAAAGAGAGCTCCGTGGAGGTAGAGAGAGGAGAACGCTAGGAGGAACCCCTGTTGGGTTATTAAGGTGGGGGATATTATATGCCCTTTGCCCCGAACATGTTCGCCTTCAAAGGAAGACATCCCCCGCCACGGCGAGGAAGATCAAAAACCCTACCGCCACGTTCACACCGAAGAAGGCCCTTCCCACCTTATCCAGGTTGTGGGGGGAGACCATGGAGTGCTCGTAGTAGAGGAGGGCTGCAACGGTTCCGGTCCCCAGGAGGTATATCCCTCCCAGATCTGAGAAGGGGACCATCGAGAGAAGAAAGAGGACCGTCAGGAGATGGAACCCCGAGGAGATCTTCAATGCCCCCTCAATCCCGAACCTTGCCGGGATGGAATTAAGCCCCTCCCTGATGTCAAACTCCAGGTCCTGCAGGGCGTAGATGACATCAAAGCCTGCCACCCAGAAGGTCACCGCCAGGAACAGGAGCCAGGGGACGATATCGAAGGAAGCGGTGACCGCTACCCAGGCCCCCAGGGGCGCAATCCCCAGGGTCATCCCCAGGGGGAGGTGGGCGAGCCAGGTGAAGCGCTTGAGATATGGATAAAGGACGAAGAGGCCCACGGCCAGGGGGTAGAGGGCCACGCAGAGCCGGTTGAGCATGAGGGCACAGAGCAGCAGGGTGGCCAGGGAGGCCACGATGAGGGCTTTCACTTCCCCGGGGCTGATAAGACCGGCGGGCAGGGCCCGATCCCTGGTCCGGGGATTTTTTGCATCGATTTCCCTATCTATTAGCCGGTTCAGGGCCATGGCTGCCGTGCGGGCGCTGAAAAGGCCCAGGGTAATCCAGAAAAGGACATGGGCGGAAGGCATGCCCCCGGCGGCGAGGACCGCACCGGCATACAGGAAGGGCATGGAGAATAGGGTGTGCTCGATCTTTACCATCTCAAGGAGGGTTCTAACCTTGCCCATGGGATGTAATCACTAGGGTCGGTATTTAAGTTTGATTCAAAAATCCCCT
>CAZHQS010000078.1:0-1239 GCA_964534545.1 Candidatus Hydrothermarchaeota archaeon | reverse complement strand
ATGAAGTTTTCGAGCTCCTTTAACTGGCATTTTCTCAGGACCTTGGATTCGTTTCCCCCCCAGAACAGGCCAGAGATGAGGACATTGGTGTCCAGGACCACCCTCATGGAGATTCCCTGACCTCTTTTATGATCTTCTTCAGGTCCTTTTTGGTGATGCCCCTGTCCTTTATCCTCTTTCTTATCGGTGCGACTATGGCCTTGAACTCCCTTTCCAGGGCCTCTTTATCTATCTTCTTCAGGACAATGGTCTCCTTGTCCCCGAAGACCTCGAACTCGTCCCCGTCCTTTATGCCCATGGATTTCCTGAGCGCCGAGGGCAGAACCACCTGGCCCTTGGACGATACCCTGGTCCTTGCAGTTTCCATTTTTCCCGTCACCACGTAAGATGTGTCTTACATATCAACGATTAATCCCGATTAAAGGAGTTTCTGTAACATAGACCGATCATAGCCCCAGTTCCCCCAGATGTCATCTATCCTCTTCTTGACCGCAGGGTCCATCTCGACAGGAACATGATTCCAGCAAAAATATCCATAGTTATTTAAACGTGAAAATCTACTCTTTGGTAAGGTGATTTAATTGTCCATAAAGGTCCGTTACGAAGACAGGGTCTTCAAGATACTGGAAGGTATGAAACTGGAAAAAGGAATGGAAGGCACAGTCAAAATCACCAACAAAAAAGACATTCTCAAAATCGCCAGCAGGTTCTCAGGCATCGGGGGATACAAGAAAAAAATCACCTCCTCTAAACTCGAAGAATTAGAGGGGGAAATCCATGGCTAAATGCCTGATCGACTCAAGCATTATCGTAAAACACTGCATGGAAGGGGACAGGACATTAGAAGACCTCCTAAAAGGGAGGGATATCCTTTATATCACACCCAACGTCATCGAGGAGGCCTTCTACAAATGTCTCCTATTGAGGACCGAGGTGCAATTCAAAAAAGCAAAGGTTTCCGTCCTGAAAAGAAGATATGAGAAGGACAGGGATGCCTATCACCCCGTAATAGCGTATTTCAACGAGTTCATGCGGACCCTTGTGGAATCCGGTTTCCTGAAGATCCTGACCCTGAACCAGGAGATAATATTGGATTCTATCGTGCTCTCGGATGAGCTCGGGCTGCTCCCCAACGACTCATTGATCGCCGCCTGCGCAAATTATTACGGTGTCACGAAGATAGCCACCTTCGACACCGATTTCAAAAAAGTTCCAAAGATGAAGGTCATTCCTTGAAGC
>CAZHQS010000077.1:0-8189 GCA_964534545.1 Candidatus Hydrothermarchaeota archaeon | reverse complement strand
GGCCCCTTTGATTGTAACCTGTGTGGTAGATCATCTCCCCGTTGGAGGTGAATTCCTCTTTGATGTCCTGGAAGGAGGGGGTGCTCACCGGGCCACCCATGGGACCAAAGGGGGCAGGGTAGGTACAGCCACCTACAAAAAACAGGAGGCCTATAACCAGTGCTTTTTTTATCATGCTTCAAGCTCCTCCCTCATCTCCTTGTATTGTTCTCTGGTTATCTCGCCTCTGGCATATCGCGTCTTCAGGATTTCTAAAGGTGTCTCCCCGGCTGTAGCAGGACCCCTAGGCCCTTTCAACTGCTTGATAAGCCATATCACTAGGAGGACAACTGCCACCCAGAAAAGGATCATGAAGAGCCAGCCAAAGATCATCCATCCCCAGCCCATTCCATAGCCCATGGTTGAATAGCCTCCTCCCATGGGCATCTGAAGAAGAATTCCCCCATTCATATATCTCACCTCACCTTTTCTATATATAAGATATGACGGGCCATAAATAGTTTATCGCGGACCCACCGATACGGGCCCAATTTGGGAATAAACCGGAATGAAATTCGGAAAATTCCTTTATATAGGGTCAGAGAAGGTATTATCGGAAGTGGTCATCAAACTTTTTTTCTCACACACCCACTTCCTCCTCTCTCTCTCTCTCTGAATCATTTTTTGAGCCATTCCGCCAGGAGGACCTCCTTGGTCCTCCCCTTTCGCCTCCTTTCGATGAGGCCCTTTTTTTCCAGGTCCAGGAGGAGGACGCTGACCTTGGACCTGGAGAAACCGGTGTTGTGCCTCAGGTCCTCCTGGGCGATGCCCTCCCTGTCCCTGATGATCTCCAGAAGGAGCATCTCGTCATCGGTCAGAGCCCGCTGGAGGATGTCCATGCTGCGGTCAACGGTCGGCCTCCCCCCGGCCCTGGCCCAGAGGTAGAAGCCCATGCCAGCGGCCATCCCCAGGATGAAGGAGAGGGACATCTGATAGTGCATTATGGAGGCGCTCTCGGCAAAGAAGAGGGAAAAAAGCCCGTCCGCCCCGAAGAATACCAGGAAGATCAATAAAAAGGTGGCAAAGACCCGCTCGTTCTCGGTGGAGGGTTTTTTCACCTTCATTCCGAGTCACCGAGGATCTCCTTCTTGGTCTGGTTGTACTCGTCCCTTGAAATCTCGCCCCTGGCGAACCTCCTGTTCAGGATGTCAATGGGGGTCTCCCTTACCTCTCCTGTCTCCCTCCCGCCCAGCAGGACGAATATAAAAAGGACCACCAGGACCCAGAAGAGGAGGCCGAAACCGCCGAAACCATAGCCGCCCATCATCTGGCCGTGCATGCCCATGCCTCCTTGGTGCATCATGCCCCCCCAGTACTGGTAGGGGGCGCCCCCGTATCCCATCTCGTAGCCGAAGGTCAACAGGAGGAAGAGGACCAGGAGGGCGAAGGCTCCATAGAGCAGATATTTTCTCATCGTCTTTATTTTCTCCTTTTTTCCTCAAATAGTTAAAGGAAAAAGGGCCTCAGTGGCCCTCTTCCAGCTCGGTTCCCAGGTAGTCGCCGTGCCAGTTGTGGTACCACACCCGGCCCGTGAAGCCGTTGACGCTCAGCATGCCCACGATGTCCCCATCCTCAAGGACGTGGATGGTGTAGTACCCATAGAACTCGTCGGCATGGTCCTCCACGGTGAGGCCGGGGGCGACCCTGTCCAGGTACGCCTGGGCAAAGTCCACGGCTTCATCCCCGATTATGGTGTTCTCCCTTACAGGACCCCAGGCCATGTGGCCGTATTTGGTGTTCCACATCATGTTGGGGCCGGGCTCCGGGGTGACCGCACCGGTGTGCTTGTCCACCAGGACCTCGAAGGCCCCTGTACCGGTATCCTTCTCGATTACCTGGGCATAGTAGTTCAGCTCGAAGTCCATGACCTCCTTGACCTCCAGGTCCGTGCCCTGGATGTAGTCTTCCACCAGCTCCTTGGCCTCTTCTATGGTGATCTGGGTATCAGGGGTCTGCCAGGTGTAGCCTGTGGCCCAGCCGCATCCCCCCTGTCCCATCATCCCATAGCCGCCGTTGAACCCGAACCTCTGGGTATTCCTGCCATGACCGAACCAGCCAAGGAATCTATCTATTATATTGCCGTCATCGGCGTCATACTGGTAGCCGTGGCCCATCATGGGGCCACCGTATCCCATACCGCCCATACCGTAGGCATAGACGCTCCCGACCAGGAGCACCGCCAGCACAAGGCCGGCCATTGTTGCTTTCGTTTTCATTTTTTTCATCACCTCGTTTTTTTGGTAATTACTTGGCGGCAGAGATGATGGAAATTGTGTAGACGATCAGAGATTAATGGCCTTCAATAACCGTCCAAAAAGTTATAGAACAGTTGGAAACCGTCGATAATTGCAAAAAAATATAAAATCACGTTTATTTCGTAAATATGGTTTAACAGTTGTTTTTATTTTGCAAATTTGTGTCTGGATGCCTCCCGATCGTAGGTGATGTCGAAGAACCACTCCAGGGCCCCTCTGAGCCCGCGTTTGATCCCCCATAGGTGCTTGAGGTATGTGAGTTTCCATATGAACCAGCCCAGAAAGCCTCCTACCCGAAGGATGCCCAGGACATTGGCAAGGGCGTTATACTCACCTATGGAAAAGGACGAACCCAGCTCCCTGTATCTGAAGGGACACTTTTTTTCATCCCTGATATCAGCGACAATGTTCTTTACTACACATTTGGCCTCCTGGACGGCCACCTGCCCGGTCTGAGGTAGGGGGGCATGGGTCCCGGGCGGGCTGCAGGAGGCACAATCGCCCAGGGCATAGACGCCTTTGTAGTCCCCCACTTCGAGGTATTCGTTCACGATTACCCTGTCCAGGGCATCCCTTTTGAAATCTGTCTTCGCGACCATATCATTCCCTCTCACCCCGGCAGCCCAGATGGTGGTGAAGGTATCTATCCGGTCCGACTCCCCCACCTTCACATAACTTTTCGTCACTTCTGTCACCGGAGAGTTGGTGAGAATCTTTATGGTATTAGACAAGAGCTGCTTTTTGGCCTTGGCCCTTGTCCTCTCGTCGGATAAAGGCAGGATGTCCTCCCCTGCCTCTACAAGGTATATGGTTATCTCCTCTGGTCTGAGATCGGGGAATTCAGAAATCACGGTAGTGTATACCCAGTCGTGGAGGCTGGAAACGAACTCTATGCCCGTGGGACCGGCCCCCACCACCACGAAGGTCAGGATTCGTCTCCTTTGCTCCTTGTCCTCCACGCGAGAAGCAACCTTGAAGGCAGTGGTTATGCGCTTCCTTAAGGCCGTTGCGTCCTCAAGGTCCGAGAGAGGGAAGGAATATTCTTGCGCACCAGGGATGCCGAAATAATTCGGACTCCCACCGAGGGCGAGGACAAGGTAATCGTATGCCACTTCTTTCCCCCGGATGGTGATGATGTCCTCCACCTTCAGGCCAAAATCCTTTACCTCGCACTCTTTCAATTTGGTGCATTCGGCGCACTCCTCGCAGACTTTGATCCTCTTTGTATCGGGGTCGATCTTTTGTGCCATCCCCTCCATAAACCTGAACCTGCGGCCCTCCATTATTTTCCTGATGGGCTGGACGATGGAATTGGGCTCCACGCTCCCTGTTGCAACCTCGTGGAGCATGGGCTTGAACAGGTGGTAGTTGTTACAATCTATGAGCAGGATGTCGGCTTCTTCGTCTCCGAGCTCCTTTGAAAGATTGATGGCAGTATATATCCCGGCAAACCCCGCCCCGAGGATGACCACCTTTGGTTTTTGTTTCCCCGGTTCTATCCCTGTCTCCCTCACCATAAAAATCCCATAGTAGATATTCCATTAGGTTTTATTTAACCCTTTGTCACGATTAGGGATTTAGGTGGGAAAAGAAAGCATTAAGTAATACAATACAGTAATATAAATACGGGGCGAGACCATGGCTACAAAGGAGGAAAGAGTTTTCCGGGTATGGGACAATGAATGAATGGCTGATTTTTTCATTAATCTTGTTGGGCATTTGGCTCGTTATTTTCATCGCCAGGTCCCAGGTTAGGACAGAGATGTTCCGGGTCAGCCTCTTCACCATGCCCTTCGGCCTTACCGAGCCGCTGTTTGTACCTGAATACTGGAGTCCTCCCTCCCTCTTCGACCTTGCTGAAAAGACTGGTTTTGACATTGAGAGCCTGATATTCTGTTTTGCGGTCGGAGGCATAGGGTCTGTAATTTATGAAGGCATTGTGAAGGTCAGACATGTCAAGATGAGTGAGATGGAGATGCACAGCCGGAGGCACAGGTTCCACCGCCTGGCCCTGACATCACCGGTAATCGTGTTCCTCCCCCTGGAAATCCTGACAGACCTCAACCCGATTTACACCGCCAGCACCGCCATGTTCGTCGGGGGTGTGGCGGCAATCCTGTGCAGGCCGGATTTGAAAAGGAAGATATGGGTCGGGGGAGTTTCTTTCCTTGCCCTCTACTTCGTATTCTTTTTCTTCTATAACCTGGTTTTCCCAGGGATTGTGCAGGAGGTCTGGAACCTGGAGGCGATTTCGGGGATACTCATACTGGGGATCCCCCTGGAGGAATTGATGTTCGCCTTCACCTTCGGCATGATGTGGTCAAGCGTTTACGAGCATGCATTATGGTATAAGTTAAAGGAGGGATAGTATTTGGACCATTCTACCCACAAGGGACACGAAGAGATGCCCGAGCACCACGGGCATGAACATCACGAGATGAAGATGGAGGGTGAACCTCCTGAAGGCGGCATGGAGCACGAGGGCCACCACGACCACCATGCCATGATGGTGTCGGACTTCAAGAAGCGGTTTTATGTATCTGCCGTCCTGACCGTGCCCATCCTCCTGCTGTCGCCCATGATCCAGTCGGTCCTCGGGCTTGATTTGAGGTTCCCCGGGGACCTCTATGTCCTGTTCCTGCTGGCCACCGTGGTCTTCTTCTACGGGGGCAAGCCCTTCCTGAAGGGTTTTTTTGAGGAGATATCCGAAAAAAACCCGGGGATGATGACCCTCATCTCGGTGGCCATCACCGTTGCCTATGTGTACAGCTCCCTGGTGGTCTTCTTCCTTTCCGGCAAGTTCTTCTTCTGGGAGCTGGCCACCCTGATCGACGTCATGCTCCTGGGCCACTGGGTCGAGATGAAGTCCATCATGGGCGCTTCAAGGGCGCTGGAGGAACTGGCAAAGCTCATGCCCTCCGATGCCCACAAGATCATGCCCGACGGGAGTGTTATGGATGTGCCCCTGAACGAGCTGGCGGTGGGGGACAGGGTCCTGGTCAAACCAGGGGAGAAGATACCGGCCGACGGGGAAGTGGTGGATGGAGAGACATCGGTCAACGAGTCCATGCTCACCGGGGAATCGAGGCCGGTATCCAAGAAGGTGGGCTCGACGGTGGTGGGGGGGTCCATCAACGGCGAGGGTTCCATTACAATAGAGGTCAAAAAGACCGGCAGGGACTCCTTCCTCTCCCAGGTCATCGAGCTAGTAAAGGAGGCCCAGGAGAGCAAGTCAAAGACCCAGGACCTGGCCAACCGGGCCGCCCGCTGGCTGACAGTGATAGCCCTTTCCGGTGGTGCCGTGACCCTCTTTGTCTGGCTTCTGGTGGTGGGCAAGGACTTCGCCTTCGCCCTGGAGCGCACCGTCACCGTCATGGTCATCACGTGTCCCCATGCCCTGGGTCTTGCAGTCCCACTGGTGGTGGCGGTCTCCACCTCCCTGGCTGCAAAGAACGGCCTTCTGATAAGGGACCGGGCCGCCTTCGAGGGGGCCAGGGACATCCAGGCCATCATCTTCGACAAGACCGGCACCCTCACGGAAGGGAAATTCGGGGTCACCGATACTTTGGTCTTCTCCGAGGACATGGATGAAAAGGAACTCCTCAGATACGCCGCCTCGGTGGAGGCCAACTCCGAGCACCCCATCGCCAGGGGGGTCGTCTCATCATCGCCAGAGATCCTCCCTGTGGAGGGGTTCAGGGCGATTCCTGGAAAAGGGGCCGAAGGGAAGGTCAATGGGAAGGAGGTGAAGGTGGTGAGCCCCGGATATCTGAGAGAGCAGGGCATCCCTATCCCTGACCAAGGGGTGGATAACCTTACGGCCCAGGGCAAGACCGTCATCTTCGTCATCATCGACGGGGAATTAAAGGGCGCCATCGCGCTGGCGGACATCATAAGGCCCGAGTCGAAAAAGGCTATCTCCATGCTGAAAGGTATGGGCATCAAATGCATGATGCTCACCGGGGACAACAAGCAGGTTGCACGGTGGGTCTCGGAGGAGATAGGGCTCGATGAATACTTCGCCGAGGTCCTGCCCCAGGAGAAGGCCGCCAAGGTCAAGGAGGTCCAGGCCAGGGGTCTGACGGTGGCCATGACCGGGGACGGGGTCAACGACGCCCCCGCCCTGGCCCAGGCCGACGTGGGGATTGCCATCGGTGCCGGGACCGACGTGGCCGTGGAGACCGCCGACATCATCCTGGTCAGGAGCAACCCCCTGGATGCCGTGGCCATCATCGGACTGGCCCGGGGGACCTACCGGAAGATGCGCCAGAACCTCTTCTGGGCCACGGGGTACAACGCCATCGCCATCCCCCTGGCCGCCGGCGTCCTCTACAACCAGGGCATCATCCTATATCCCGCCATGGGGGCGCTGTTGATGTCCCTGAGCACCGTCATCGTGGCGGTCAATGCCAGGTTCTTGAAGCTGGAAAGATAGAGGTAGTGAAGTTGAAGTATGACCTGATAATCCTGGGGGGCGGCTCCGGGGCCTTCGCAGCCGCCACCAGGGCCGAGGACCTGGGGGTCAAGACCGCCCTCATCAACGACAGGGAGATCGGCGGGACCTGCGTCAATCGGGGGTGCGTGCCCTCAAAGCTCCTCCTGGAGATGGGCAATATCCTCCACCGCTGCCGGCATGGGGAGTTCGAGGCGGTGCAGGGAGAGGCCTCCTTTGACTTCAAGAGGGCCATGCAGGAGAAGAGCGAGGTGGTGGAGAGGCTGCGCCAGTCCAACTACCGCAAGGTCATAGAGAAGATGGGCTCCATCGACCTCTTCGAGGGGAGGGGGAGGTTCGTGGGCAGGGATGAAGTAGAGGTGGACGGAAAGGTCATCGAGGGTGAAAAGTTCGTCATCGCTACCGGCTCGCGCCCCCACATCGTCCCCTTCAAGGGCATTGAGGAGGTGGGTGTCCTTACCAGCGAGGAGGCCCTTGACCTGGAAGAGCTGCCCGGGTCCCTCATCGTCATCGGGGGGCGGGCCCTGGCCCTGGAGTTCGCCCAGATGTACGCCCGCTTCGGCTCGGAGGTGACAGTCCTCCAGAGGAGCGCCAGGATCCTCCCCGAGGATGAACCCCAGGTCTCCCAGGAGCTTACCAGATGCCTGGCAGAGGAGGGGATCAGGATTCTGACGGGGGTGGAGGTCTTGGAGTTGGGCCAGAAGAAGGGGAAGAAGACGGTCCGCTTCATGGTAAATCTAAAAGAGGAGGAAATCTCAGCCGACGAGATCCTCATGGCCACCGGGAGAAGGCCCAACACCGATGGTATCGGGCTTGAAAAGGCAGGGGTGGAACTCGACGGGAAGGGATTCGTGAAGATAAACCAGCACATGCAGTCCACCAATCCCAGCATCTACGCAGCAGGGGACTGCGCCTCCCCGGTGATGCTTGAGACCCTGGCCGCCAAGATGGGGAACGTGGCTGCCTCCAATATCCTGGAAGGGGCAGGGAAGACCATAGACCTCAAGGAGATACCCAGGGCGGTCTTCACAGACCCCCAGGTGGCCTCTGTGGGTTATACCGATGAGGAGTACCGGGAGATGACCGGGGCATGCGCCTGCAAGACCATCAGCATGGAACTGGTGCCCAAGGCCCAGGTGACAAAAGACACCAGGGGCATCATCAAGATGGTGGTGGACCCCAGGACAGAGCAGATCGTGGGCGTCCATATCGTCTCCCCCCTGGCGGCGGAGATGATCCACGAGGCGGCCCTGGCCGTCAAGTTCAAGCTGAAACTGGACGACATCACCGACACAACCCACGTCTTTCCCACCATGTCCGAGGCCATAAAGAAGGCGGCCCATGCCTTCAAGAGGGACGTCTCCAGCATGAGCTGCTGTATTGAGTAGGCCTCTGTTAATATCTATAGCAGAAAAATTTAAATATTGTCAATTTTAATAGCC
>CAZHQS010000076.1:0-8292 GCA_964534545.1 Candidatus Hydrothermarchaeota archaeon | reverse complement strand
GGAGTTCAACGGCCTCACCGCCGTGGACCGGGTCAGCTTCTCGGTGAAAAAAGGTGAAATCTTCGGTTTCCTGGGCCCAAACGGGGCTGGCAAGTCCACCACCATAAACATGCTCACTACCCTCCTCTTCCCCACCAGGGGGACCGCCCTGGTGGACGGCTATGACATCGTGAAGGAGCAGGACCAGGTGAGGCGGAGTATCGGCATCGTGCCCCAGGACATGGTCCTTGAAAACGAGCTCACCGCCAGGGAGAACCTCATCTTTCACGGGGAGGTCTATGGCATGTCCAGGAGGGAGATAGAGGAGCGCATACCCGACCTTCTGAAGCTCGTGGAACTGGAGGGCAGGGAGGACAGCAGGGTCAAGACCTTCTCCGGGGGGATGAAGCGCCGTCTTGAGATTGTAAAATCCTTTCTGCATAAACCAGATATCATCTTCATGGACGAGCCCACCACCGGTCTGGACCCCCAGTCCCGCAGGGTTGTCTGGGACCACATCAACTACCTAAATAAGGAAGAGGGTGTCACCATCTTCCTGACCACCCATTACATGGACGAGGCCGACTACCTCTGCCACCGCATCGGCATCATGGACTTCGGCAGGCTCCTGGACCTGGACACTCCCCGCAACTTGAAGAAGAAGATCGGTGCCGGGGACCTCATCGACATCGGCTTTTCCGGGGACGGGGACGCCTTCGTGAAGATGGTGGAGGCCAGGTGCGACTGCGAGATAAGGGAAAGAAGCAAGTCCCATCTCAAGGTCTCTGCCAGAAAGGAGGAGGTTTCTCTGGCAAAACTGATCAAGCTGGCAGAGGAGGTCGGAGTGACCATTGATTCCCTCTCTGTCAGGGAACCTACCCTGGAGGATGTCTTCATCCATTACACGGGCAGGGCCATCAGGGAACAATCTGCAGAGAACATAAGCAAGGCGGTTTTAAGGAGGCTCAAGATGTGAGGGTGGCAAGGGAGACCTACATCATATTCAAAAAGGACATGCTGGTCTGGTTCAAGAGCCCCATAGTGCCTGTTGTCCGGGCTCTTGTATTCCCTCTGCTGTGGATAGTGATATTCGGCACCGCCTTCGGGGGGACCGTTGAACATATCCCAGTGGCCCTGGTCCAGGAGGATTTCGGGTCCCACGGGGAGGCCCTGGTGGCAGGGCTCCACAACAAGGAGGTGCTCCACATCAAAAAGACCACCAACTATGCCACCGCCTTCAAGATGCTGAACCGCAAGGAGGTCTCTGGAATAATCCTGATCCCCCCGGGGTTCAGCCAGACCATTGAGGAAGGGGGCCGGGCCGGCATCCAGCTCAGCGTGGACGAGACCTCACCCCAGGTCTCCTCGGCCCTCATCGCCCATGTCTTTGAAGCCGTCCGTGCATATTCGGATGAGATAGCCGTCCAGCGCCTCTCGGAGAGGGGTGTCCCCGGCGAGATAATAACCGCCGCCTCGGTGGAGAAGAACACACTTTTCGGCCGTGGTATCGAGTACCTGGACTTCCTTGCTCCTGGGGTGATCATGATGACCATCATGTTCTCGGCCATGTTCTCCGGGGGCCTGGGGGTCATCGTGGACCGGGAGTTCGGGACCCTCAGGATGCTCATGGCAGCCCCCATAACCAAGGATGCCATCATCCTGGGCAAGATCTTCGCCGGGGTGATGCAGTCCATCGCCTCGGGGATAGTGGCCCTCATCATCGCCATGCTCATGGGGGTTGAGCTCAAGACAGGTGCCACTGGCTTCGTACTCATAATCTTCCTCATGTTCACGGCGGGATTCGGTTTCATCGGCATGTCCACCGCCATCGGTACCAGATCGCACTCCCTGGAGCAGTTCATGGTGATGCTCCAGATAATAGTCATGCCCATGTGGTTCCTCTCCGGCGGGCTCTATCCCCTGGAGACCATGCCCACATGGATGCGCTTCATCGCCACCATAAACCCCCTGACCTATGCCACCGATGCCGTGAGGTCGGTGATGATAAGGGGAATCATTTGGGAGACCCTGCTGATGGATTTCGTCATATTGATAGGATTCTCGGTATCCATGTTCATACTGGGAAGCTATTCATTCAAGAGGACCATAGATTAAGGAGGTAGTGAAGATGAAGAGAATGATTGTCACCTGGCTGCTCATTTTTGCCATGGCACCATCCTTGACCGTTGCTCAGACCGGCGGCACGGTAGTTTTAAAGGACATAGATATCCCGGAGAACCTGTCGGCCGGAGATGCCTTCCAGGTCTCCTTCAGGGTGGAGAACTCCTGGTACCTGAGCATGAGGGAGGTCTATGTCTTTCTGGAGGGCGGGTTCCCCTTCCTGGAAAAGAGCCCCACCGAGGCCCAGTTCATCCTGAGACTCCTGACCGTTGAGCCCTGGAAGAGAAGTGATCGGATCACCTTTAATCTCTCGGTGGACGAGGATACCAAGGCAGGCATCTATCCCCTCAACGTGGTGGTAACCTACAGGATTTACAGCGATACCATAGGGCTGAGAGGGGGCTACGGTCGCGTGCGGGAGGTCATACCCCTCCAGATAAAGGTGGGCGGGACCCCGAAGCTTGCCCTCTTCGTGACCAAATCCAATCCCATAAAGGTCCGGGCAGGGGACGTGGCGGACCTGGGCCTGAGTGTGGTCAACATGGGGTCTGAAAGGGCCAAGAACGTCCTGGTCTTCACCGAGCCGGTGGAGGGTGTGGATGTCTTCTGGTTCTCCAGGGGCTTCTACGTGGGCGACATCCAGCCCCAGGATGCGGGACGGGCCTCTGTCAAGGTGGACGTGGACGACTATGCCCCCTCCGGGGAGTACACCCTCCCTGTGCGACTGGTCTACGAGACCCCCGATGGGGAGCGGATGGAGGAGGGGACCTCCATAAAACTTGTGGTGGAGGACAAGGCCGATTACAGGGTCACCCCAGTGTCAAATTCCGTTCTCTCAGGCACCAACGAGAACCAGGTGACCTTCAATCTGGAGAACACGGGCACCAAGGAGGCCAAGGAGGTGAAGGTAATCCTCAAGGCATCCTATCCCTTCACGCCCACGGGCAACGAGTACTTCGTGGGGAGGCTGGAGCCGGGTGAGGCCAAGGAAATCAGCTTCCATGTGGACGTGGACTCCGACGCCGATACCCAGCCCTACCCCGTGGACGTGATAATCCAGTGGAAGGAGGACACCCAGGATTACACCAAAAGCAAGGCCACCTTCATCCATGTGACCCATGTTGAATCGCGGGATATGGAGTACCTGGGCTACCTCCTGGGGACAATAGTTTTATTGGCGGTCCTCAAAAAACTGGTTTCAAAAATAAAAAAGCGAGGTGGATAAAATGCCGGTGGTAACCATTGAGATGTGGGAAGGGAGGACCAGGGAGCAGAAGGCAAGGCTCGCCAAGGCCATCACCGATGCCGTGGTGGAGATCGCCAAGACCTCCCCGGAGCACGTCCACGTGGTCTTCTACGACGTTGCCAAATCTGACTGGGCCATAGCAGGAAAACTCTCTGACGAAGATTGAGTATGTGGATTGAAAGGGTCGAGGGCAGGACCACCCTGTTGGTACCTGAAAGGGGCGCCTTCGGAAGCACCACCGGGGGGAAGGAGAGGAGGCCACCGGTCTTCTACAACCCCAGGATGAAGCTGAACCGGGACGTGACCTGCGCCGTGGTCAGGGCCCTCCAGAGGGAAGGGGAGATTGAGTTCCTGGACCTCCTGGCAGGAAGCGGGGCCAAGGGTATCCGGGTGGCCAAGGAGACCGGGGCCAGGGTCCATCTCAACGACGCCAGCTCCAAGGCGGTGGAGGCCATAGAGAAAAACTCCGGGCTCAACGGCCTCGAAGGCCAGGTGACCATTACCAAGAAGAACGCCAACCTCATCCTCCAGGAGCACCCCAGGGACTTCGACTTCATCGACCTCGATCCCTTCGGCCCCCCGGTACCCTTCCTGGAGAACTCCATGATGGTCCTGCGGAAGGGAGGCCACCTGGGCATCACCGCCACCGATACCGCTCCCCTCTGCGGCGTCTTTCCCATGTCCTGCTTCAGGAAGTACGGCGCCGTGCCCTTGAGGTCCGAGTTCTGCCACGAGGTGGGCCTGCGAATCCTGGTGGGCCATGCCGCCAGGGCCGCCGCCAGGTATTCCCGGGCCATTGAGTGCATCTTCTCCCACTCCACGGACCACTACTTCAGGGCCTACCTCCGGGTCACCGACGGCAAGGAGAGGGCCAAGGCGTGCCTGGAGAACCTGGGTTATGTCTATTACTGCCGCAGGTGCCTGGCCCACTCCTACGAGAAGGCCCTTTTGCCCTCCCAAAAGACGTGCGAATGTGGCAAGGATATGGAGACCGCCGGTCCCCTCTGGCTTGGGAAGATAAAGGATGACAGCTTCGCCCGGGCCGTCCTGGAGGAGTCCGCCTACTTGGAGGACAGGAGACTCACAAGGCTTCTGGAGACCATCCTCCGGGAGATCCACGAGCCCTTCTACTACGATACCCACCGCCTGGCAAAGCTTGATAGTTTAAACATTGGCCCCATGGAGGACATCCTTGCGGGCCTCTCAAACTACAAGGTATCAAGGACCCACTTTAACCCGGTGGCCATAAAGACAGATGCGCCCCTTGCAGTGATCAAGGGTGCACTATCCAGTTGCCGGTGAGTTTTCCTACTCCTCCACGAAGACCCGGCCATCCGGGGTCCTGCACTGGCGGGGGTAGGATTCCATGACTGGATAGCCGGCCTCAACGCACTCCTCAAAACTCGAGATGGCCTTGGGCAGAGGCTGGCATGGGTCCCGGAGGTATTTTATCACCACCCATTCCCCCCTGACGCAGTTCTCATAGGGATAGGTGGTCACCCCGTCGGGGCAGGTGACCTCTCTGACCTCTCCATCGGTGCACAGGGGCTCAGGTGTGACAGGTGGTTGGGTTGCTGAGGGTCCGGGGGTACCGGCCTCCTGGCCTGTGCATCCTGTTAACAGGACCAGCAGTACCAATCCCGCTGTAATTCTGGCCATGATAATACTTTGGCAGGGGAGTTAATAAAGGTTTTGAAATTGTTTTGGGACGTTATACTGCGTCATCCTGTTGGAACCAGTTTCCTAAAGGTTTTTATACCAAAAATACAGAGGCTTATCCCTCATTTTACCCGATGGAGGTAAATGTTTGGCTGGAAAACATTCGTCTAGAAAGTGGAAAAAGCGCGGAAAGTGCAGGTGGAAGACCAGGAAGAAGAGGCTTAGAGAAAGGCGCAGAAGGGCAAAGATCAGGAACAGGTAAAGCCCTTCCTATGCAAACCTTTTTTTATGATTTAGAACTCATAGACAGCGTAAGCCATGCGGGGGTGTCCGAGTGGTCAAAGGAGCCGGGCTTAGGACCCGGTGCGTTAGTCGCTGCGAGGGTTCGAACCCCTTCCCCCGCATTTGGATCCACTTGTCACCCTCCTCGGCTTAGCGCTGTCGCTAAAGCCTCGTCGCTCGACACCGGTGACAGCGTGTCTCCACCCATAGATTCATGTCGCTGTCGCGAATGAAGGAAATATATGGTTCTTTTCCCCGGGGTTTTCTTTCCAAGAAAAGGCCGGTTATGAACCCCTTCCCCCGCATTTGGATCCACTTGTCACCCTCCTCGGCTTAGCGCTGTCGCTAAAGCCTCGTCGCTCGACACCGGTGACAGCGTGTCTCCACCCATGGATTCATGTCGCTGTCGCGAATGAATTTTCAGTCAAATTTAGCCTGTGCAAAAAAAGGAAAAGTCAGATGCCAGAAGGCCCCTGCAAATTACAGGAGACCGAGGAGCTGGCACCATCCCACGAAGAAAAACACTGCTGAGGCCACGCCTGCAACGGTCAGGAGGTCCACAAACCGTTTGTTGCTCAAAATGTTTATTATTTCCATTTCATATCCCTTTACATTTCCTGTGGTGCGGATTTTAAATATTTTTCAATAACTTTACATACTCATTTACATATATAAAAATTTCGTTCAATAATTTAGATGGCCTGCAGAATCTTATAAGCCTTGCAAAAGGTGAAGGATTTCCCTTTTCGTGGGCATGGAATCCTGGCGGGCTACCTCCTCTCCCCCTTTGAAATATATGAGGGTCGGTGTGTTGGTCACCCTGTAGTCCTGGGCGATTTCGGCATCTCTGGTGATATCAAGGCGGAAAAAAGAGATATCCTTCTTATGGCTGAAATAAAGGCTCACGATGACGGGCTCGATCTTCCGGCATGGGGGACAGTTCGGCACGGTAAACCACACCAGGACCGGTCTCCGGGCCTCCAGGACCTTCTCCCTGAAATCCATGGCCGTTACAAGGGGTATGGGGTTCATATATCGATATAAACGGTCCTCCTTATATAGTACGGGTGATACTGGGTGATCCAGAAGGGGACAGTCGAGTAGTCAAACTCCATGGTGACCTCTATCTGGCCTCCTGCCCCGAACCTTTCTTTTAGCCCATCCTTGATGTTCTCGTCAAGCTCTTCCAGGGTCTTTCCCCTGGCTATAATAATCTCGTTTTCAGCAATCCATTCACCTTTATCAAAGGTCAGGACAAAATCAATCGGTTCCATAAAAATCATAAAATAAAAAAAGGATATGGTGCCTTAAGTCGGCGGCACCATCCCGTGGTGGAACAGCCATGCAATGATCCAACCGATGGGAACGATGATTACCACCAGGGCCACCGCATAGGCCACCGTCAGCTTCCCGAGTCCTTCCTTCTTCAGTTCCCTGAAGTCCGTCACAAGGCCGATGCTCGTGAAGGTCAGGACGAAGAAGAAGTGCCGCAGGGCACCCTCGATGGGCTTCAGGCCGAACTCCAGCTGGTCCAGGGAGAGGATGTTCCCGAACCCCAGGATCATCACGCTGAACATTCCGAAGAAGTAGCCGATGACGAACTTGGGGAACCTCCACCATATCTCCATCTTCTGGACCTTCTCCCCGGGCTTGCACTCGATGTATTTGCACCATATGTATGCCAGGACGAAGGCCCACACGCCGATGAACATATCTATCCATATCTTGGTCATGATGGCGGCGTTGAGGATCCAGCCCTCGCTCCAGACAACGCCTGTGGTCTCCTGGGCCTTGGCCCGCATGAGCTCGTCCAGGATGGCCCCGGATGCGGCATCGGCGCCGTCGGTCTTCACCGTCAGGCCCAGGCTTGCCCCGGCGGCTATGGGCTCGTTGAACCAGAAATCTGTACCCACGAGGACGAAAGGCAGGACCACGAGCTCAAACAACGCAAACACCACGATAAGGCCTGAGATCATTATCGGCACTATGGGCCGGGCCCTTATGGCCGCCCCGGTGGCGATGGCTGCCGAGACCCCGCAGATGGATATCCCGGAGGCCAGGGTCGCAGCCCATTCCCTGGTCAGCTTGAAGCCCCGCCGGCACAGGGTGTACACTATGGGCCAGAACAACAGATAGGCGGCAACGGTCGCAGCGCATCCGGCCACCAGCAGGTGGGTCGCGAAGCCGGCGGCCTCCAGGCCTTTTAAGCCCAGCTTGGTACCCAGACACACGATGGCTATCTTGATGAACCATTCGGGCCTTGCCGCACCCTTCATGAACTCCCTGAAGGTCTTGGGCGCCAGGTTCCCTATAATCAGCCCTATGACAAGGGCCAGGATGTAGTAGGCCCCACCCAGGGACAGGCTCCAGCCTATTCCGAATTTTGCCCTTTGTATGGAGGTAGCTGCTATGTAGGCGTTTTCACCGATTATGTATGCCGCAACACTCAGGACGTAGATTATCGTCCATGCCTGGAGGTACTTCTTCAGGTCCCACTTCATGGCCACTGCACCCACGCTGGTGGCTATAGTGAAGACAATATAGCTGACTATCATCGCCGGTATCGGGCCCATAAGGTCCTTATGGGATGCCCTGAAGGCTTTACCCAAAGTTGTCCACTTGGAGAACTTCACTATCCAGCCAGTGAGGTCTACCCCGCTGGCCGCTGCAGCGATACCAAGGAGTACGAAAAAGATGCCGATCCAGAAGGCCCACCAGTCCTCTGTGTCGAACATCCCTTTTGTCCATCTTGCTTCTCCCATTTCCACCACCTCAATACTGGGACAGGATATACTTGTTTATCAAAGCTCCCAGCACCACCAGCGCCACAACCCCCAGCGCCAGCGAGTACACCACCAGTTTTGTCTCGATGGCATCCCATGGTTCCCCTTCCTCAAGACGTACTTCCCCCTCTTCTTCCACCATTAATATTCCTCCTACTGATTTTACATTCTAGTTTGTAGTTCTGTGGAATATATATAATTTTCCTAACGAATTATTACTGC
>CAZHQS010000075.1:3887-8521 GCA_964534545.1 Candidatus Hydrothermarchaeota archaeon | reverse complement strand
TCCAGGAGAGAAATACAGTGGTAGTGAATATTAACCTCCCATGCAAACGACTAGTTTCCTTTCTCTCTTCCCTGACGTTTTCCGTTTTCACAGAACTCCTCCTTTCTCTCGCCAGACTGTCTTAAATAGATACTATATATAATTTTTTTAAAATTATTTTGAAATCCAGTGGAAATAGGGGTTACGGTTTGGTGGCGATTGGATTTTCCTAAAAAATCCGGTTTTTTATGTTAATGGTGGTTGTACTGACCTCTAAGCCCCCTTTTTCGAGATTAGATAGAGTGAGAAAAAGTACATCCCCAGAAGCTCCATCACACCAACTACACTGAAGCCGCTAGCAGGGTCGCTGGGGGGCCCACCACCTCCAGGAGGAAGTGGTATAGAATAGATTTTTAAATAGTAGTATTAACAGAAAAACGGGCTCGGCATCTGCCATATCCTTTCCGGGTATTACAGTTATTACAATAGACTACATGGGATTGATTATCTATTCGGATTCCCTGATGAAACTCGTCAAGGCAGATATCAAGGAGGTCACGATTCAAAACAACGGTATATTCATCCCACCGAAGGTCAAGGAAGAGACCGTGGATATACCCAAAAAAGAAGGGTTTGTGGATGCCTTCGTGATAGAGCATAACATTGAAAAGAACCATCTCGAACTCCAAAAAACAAAAAGGGGTGGAAGATATGATAAAAAGCCTCCGCCTGGACCCTGGAGAGGCCGATGTCTTCCGCCTCTACAGATCCGGCAGATTTGACGGGATATCCAGCGACAATGGCAGATTTATCAGGATAATGGACGGGTTGGGCGTCCCCTGTCTGACGCCATCGGCCCTGGTGGTGAATCTCTTCCACAGGTGTGTTATCGAAAGAAAGCAGGCGGCGAGGTACATGGCAAAGCTAAAAGAACTTATCTCGGAGGAGGAATACCACCTTGCCATGGACGCCATAGGAGGTGGATAGATGAAGACAAAGACCCTCAGGCTCCCGGAAGACCTTCAGGAGTATAAGGTACAGGGCAAAAAAGAGGATGTGGAAGAGTCCACGGCCATGAGGCAGCTCATCAAACTGGGCATCACCGAGTACTCGGTCCAGCTCTACAAAAGGGGCGAGATCACCCTCCGGGAGGCAGCGGAGCTTTCCCATGTCAGCATCCGAAGGATGGTTGAGTTACTCCTGGAAAGGGGAATTAAGGGGAATATCACCCTGAGCTAACAGGAAAAATCCCTGGAGTTTGCCAAGGACTTTGAATGACAAGGACCCGTCGTCCCATTTTTCATGGTGCCTGCTCCGGGCAGCAAAGGGGGGGCATGGGGACCGAGGAGAAAATGGGCACCACCTGGCTTTTTTATCTCTATAGACAGCAACTTTTATTAAATGACAGAAAGAACCATGAGTGTGCGCCCCTACAAAGTCGCCCTCGTGGTCATCCGCCTCCTGGTGGTCTTCCTGCCCCTCTACTGGGTCTACATCCAGGTCTACCACATGAACCTCCCCGGATCCCTCCAGGGGATGGCAACGGCCGTCATCGACTCGGCCGACACTCTGACCGCCTTTCTGGCCTCCCGTTTAGCCGGCCTCCTGGGCGTCTTCAGCGCCCAGCACGGTAACAGCATACTGATCCAGATGGACTCGGGGCCCCACGTCCTGGAGGTGGACTGGTCCTGCAACTTCATCCTGCCCGTCATATCCTATATCGCCATGGCCGTGGCCCTCCTGGGGATTTCCGTGAGAAAGAGGATGATAGGAATCCTTGGGGGCATGATCCTCATATATCTCGGGAATGCCTTGAGGATCGCCATCCTGGCCCTCACCGGGAGCTGGTTCGGCAAGGAGGCCATGGACAGGTACCACATGCTGGTCTTCGATGAAGGCATGGCCCTCTGGACCATGGGGGTCTTCCTTCTCTGGATACACACCACGGTTGGATTTGAGGCAGTGGAGCGCTCTTTCGATTAAAGGGGCGGTTTCCCCTCCACGGCGCGCTGGCGGTTCGTTAGGGCATATTCGAAGGCCGGATTGATGGCCAGGGCCCTATCGTAGTAGGTGATGGCCTCCCTATGCCTCCCCTTCTGGGCCAGGACATACCCCCAGGCGCTCAGGGTATACTCGTTCTCCTCCAGGGTCATGGCTCGATTAAAGGCCCCTTCGGCCTCGTCAAATCTCTCCAGATGGGAGAGGGCCACCCCCTTCCTGTAAAAGGCCTCCCAGCTTGTACCATTGATCAGGGCAGCCTGGGAATAGGACTTCAGGGCCCCCTCATAGTCATCATAACTGAAGTAAAAGTCCCCGGCTACCATCATGTTATCGTAGGTCCACACATACTTGTAGAAAAGGGTCTGGGCGCCCACTGCCCCCAGGATTAGGGCGCCAAAGACCAGGGCATAGAGGGCCACCCGCTCCCGAGTCTCCATCTCCCTCTGCCTCCGCCAGAGGTATTTCAGGAGCTCAAATAGGCCCAGGAGCAAGAGTCCCACGACAAAGGACACACCGAGCCAGGAAAGGGATTGGAAATCCATGACAGCACCCTCTTAAAATGATATAGAAGAGGCAAGAGTCGCCTTGTTTTCCATGTGAGCCCTCTGGGTCTCGAATCTGTCGGAACCGGCAATGACAAATACGACCTGTCCCTCTACCCACACATTTGTCTTGACATACATCCTCCTGCCCCCGGGCTCCCTGACGGCCTCCTGCTCCTCCTCCGTCAATATACCCTGCACCACCTCTCCAATACCCTCGTAGGCATCCGGACCCCCGAGGATGGCGATGAACTCCCGGTCCTGATATGCGCTGAAATTCCCAGGGGAGGTATGGATTATGCCGATGCCCATGTCTTCCAGGTACTGGAAAAGGTCCAGGGCTAGGGGATGGTCCATGGAGTTGGCCAGGATGACCACGGCACGGCCGTTATCCCCCTCATCACCGCCCCCAGGATCCGGGGGGGCATCACCCCCATAAGGGGGGAGGGGCTGGGAGGCGGCAGGGGATACCGTGGCCAGAAGAATAACCAATAAGACAGAGGTCGTTGGTCTCATCTCTCTTTTCCCGTGAACAGCTCCTTCCTCACCGCCCGGTAGTACTCCGGTTTTATCCTGGAGTACCTCACCTTCTCATCCTCGAAAATATATTCGAAGGTCTCTGTCAAAGAGGAGTGCTCGATCTGTCCCTCCAGGAGCCCCTCCAGGACGTAGTCCCTCTCACCCTTGTACCCGCCGTAGATGAGGGCCTTCAAGGTCTCCAGCTGGGCAGGGGTCATCTTCTTGATCTCTGCCCTTACGAATTCTTCGATATCCTCAAGCATTCCTCAAGCCCTCCTTCACCATCTGCAGGACGGTCTTGGGCTCGGCCCGCCCCCTGGTCTTCTCCATGACCTTGCCCACGATGAAGAAGGCGGCCTCCTCTTTCCCGGCCATGTAATCCTTAACCGCCCCTGGGTTCTCTCTTATGGCCTCCTCCACGGCCTTCTCGATGGCCCCGGTCTCCCGGATGATCTTGAAACCGCTCTCCTCGACTATCTCCTGGGCCGGTTTCCTCTTCTCTATTACCGCCCTCACCGTCATCTCAGCACTCCTGGCCGTGATCTCCCCCTTGTTCACTTCCTTCAGAATATAGATGATGTCCCCGGGGGTCAGCCCGCTCTCGGAGAAGGACAGTCCCCTGTAGTTGAGGCTCTTTTTCACGATGTCCCTCATCCAGCTTGCTGCAAAGGGCGGGTCCACCTCCCCCGCCACCTCCTCGAAGGCATTGGCCAGCTCCAGCTCCGAGGCCAGGATGTGGGCGTCGTCCGGTTTGACCCCGTACTGCTCCACGAACCGCTTCTCCTTGAGGTGGGGGGCCTCGGGCATGAGGGCCCGGACGGACTCTATCTTCTTGTTCGTAACAAGTAGGGGCGGGATGTCAGGGTCCGGGATGTAGCGGTAGTCCTCCGCTTCCTCTTTCGTCCTCATGCCCCGGGTGATCATGGAGGACTCGATGAAGGCCCTGGTCTCCCTCTTCACCGCCACGCCCCGCTTCATCATGTTCTTCTGGCGGGCCATCTCGAACTTCAGGGCACGGTAGGCCCCTTTGACCGAGTTGATGTTCTTTATCTCCACTCTGGCCCCGCCCTCCATGGAGATGTTGGTGTCGGTCCTCATGGTGCCGCCCTCGGGCCGGACCTTGCCTGTGTACTGGAGGACCGTGATCAGGGCCCGCAGGAACCTCCGGCCGTCCTCGGGGGAGTGGATATCCGGCGCCGAGACGATCTCCACCAGGGGCACCCCGGAGCGGTTGTAGTCCACCTTGCCGGTGATGGGGTCATATTGTCCCGGGTCCTCCTCCAGGTGGACCTCCCATATGCCCACCCCGTCCAGGTTGCCGTTTTTGCCTATGGGCAGGGAGGTGCGCTGGTAGCCCGAGGGCAGGTCAGGGTAGTCGTAGTGTTTCCTCTGGACATAGACCGGGTCCTGGATGATCTCGCAGCCCAGCATGAGGGCGATCTCGATGGCCGCATCCACGGCCTCCTGGTTTATGGGGAAGGGTTTCGAGCCCGGCATGCCGGTGCAGACCTCGCAGACGTTGTGGTTCGGCGGGACCTCCCGGTAGTTGGTGGGGCAGTCGCAGTAGAGCTTGGTCCTGGTGTTGAGCTGCTC
>CAZHQS010000075.1:0-3787 GCA_964534545.1 Candidatus Hydrothermarchaeota archaeon | reverse complement strand
CTGGTGTTGAGCTGCTCATGGATCTCGAAGCCGATGGTGACCTTAATCCCCATCACCCCCTTCTAGGGCGTACATGAGGTTGAGAATCTTCTGCTCCCCCAGGGGGGCGGCCTGGAATTGGAGGCCCACGGGAATCCCCTTTACGTCCCCGGCGGGATACACCCCGGCGGGAATACCGGCCAGGTTCGCCGGAACCGTCAAAACATCGTAGCCGTACATGGCCATGGGGTCTATCTCTTCCCCGATTTTGTGGGGGAGTTTGGGGACAGTTGGCCCGGCTATGACATCGACACCCTCCAGGGCCTTCGTCATCTCCTTTTTAATCAGACTCCGGAACTGGAGGGCCTTCTTGTAGTACTTCCCTGTGAACTCCTTCTGGCTGATGTAGCGGCCCAGGAGGATGCGCCGCAGGACCTCTTCGCCGCAGACCTCCTCGATCTTCTTGCCGTACCTGCGGCCGTCGAACTTGCGGGTGGCGGAGAAGAACTCCACGAAGACCGTGAGGTAGTAGGTGGGCAGGGCCTTGCCCAGGTTGGGCAGCTCGATCTCCACCACCTCGGCCCCCATGCCTTCCAGGGCATCTATCCTGGCCTTTATGACCTTCATGATTCCCGGGTCCGTGAACTCCATGAACTCCCCGGCCACCCCGATGCGGTAGCCGGAGATGTCGGCTGAAAGGTTATCGGAGTATGCCTCCGCTGGTGCCTTCAGGGTGGTGCCCTCCCCGGGATTGAAACCCGATATGACCTCCAGGAGGAGGGCGGCAGACTTCACGTCCCGGGCGAAGGGCCCTATCTGGTCCAGACTCATGGCCAGGTCGATGAGGCCGTATCTGGGCACCCGTCCGTAGGTGGGTTTGATGCCGATGACACCGCAGTGGGAGGCCGGGTTCCGGATGGAGCCCCCGGTATCAGAGCCCAGGGCCATATCGCACATCTCTGCGGCCACGGCTGCCGCCGAACCCGAGGATGAGCCTCCTGGAATCCTTCCCGGAGCCGAGGGATTATCTGTCGGGCCGTGGGCCGAGGTCTCCCCCGAGGAGCCGCTGGCGAACTCGTCCATGTTGGTCATGCCTATGATGAGGCCGTCCTCGGCCTTGATGCGCTCTATCACCGTGGCGTCGTAGGGAGAGATATAATCGAAGAGGGTTTTGGAGGCGCAGGTTGCATGGAGCCCCCGGACGCTGATGTTGGATTTTATGGCTATGACATGCCCGGCGAGCTTGCCGGCGGTGCCCTTTTTAATCTTTTCGTCCACCAGTTTGGCATCTTCCAGGGCCTTGGGGTTCACCTCCACCAAGGCATTCAGCCCTTCGTTCTCCTTCTCGATCTTCTCAATGAACTTGGAAGTGCTCTCAAAAACCCCGGACGACACCCATATCACCTACTTTATCCACTTACCCACTTCCATGATGAAGTTCCCCTCCTCGTCCACCCTGGGGGCGTTTTTCCTGATGATTTCCTTGAACTCCTCGTCCAGGGTCGGCTCCCCGTCCTGCCTGGTGACGTTTATGTCCTCCACCACGTAATAGGTCTCGGGCAGGTCGATTTCCCCCAGGGTCTCGGAGAGCTCTTTTAAGACCTTCTCGGCATCCTTTTGAATCCCGGCCTCTCTGTCCATGGTTCCAACCTGTATCCTAATATTATATTAATATTCAGTACATGAATCGCAAAAACAGTGGGAGTTCCAGGGCGCATACCGGGCCCTTTACCACCTCCCAGCCCTCCACCTCCTCCACCTGGCAGAGACCCGGGAGCACCAGGCGGTTGTGGTCGATTTTCCCGGCAAGGCCGGAATCTTCAGCAGCCCTCTTGACGGCATCGCCGGTGAACTTGCCCTTGACCACCGCCATGTCCACCGGATCGCCCCCGGTGTCCACCGAGAGGATGTGGCAGCCCATGCCTGCCCTGATGAGGACCTCGCCCAGGAGGGTATGGGTGTGGAGGTAGTTAGAAGTCACGATGACCGGGGCGTCCCTGCCGGGGTTGTTGACCTCCAGGAGTCCGACGCTGACCGGCTGGGGCTCCACCACCACCGGCACCTCGGGGGAGGGTGATGGTAGAAATTCACAGTTCCTGGTGGACCCGCACCCCTTCCCACACTGGGGGCAGTACCTCTCCACCTCAATGGTCTCCTCAAGGAGTTTTGCTAAAAGGGCCATGGTCCCTATATGATACCGGTTTTCTTTTAAAACGTTATCCTGCCTGGTTCCTTGTGGCGAGCTGGAGGGCATCTGTCGCTGGTCTTTGACCGGTGAGGAAACTCCGCCCATCCTGCGAGGACCCGGCCCGGTGGGAATTTATTGAAGAAAGTTTAATTTTCTCAATCAAGTGGGTACAGGTGGGCGAGGATATCATTCATATTGTCATACGATTCAAAGGCAATCTGCTCAATAAGCATAGTATCTTTTTTCGAGTCGTATCCTTTAGATAATCTTTCAAATTTAGTCTCACTAGGATGTACAATAGAATTTCTTATTTTTCTTATTCTATGTGCCTTTTCTTTTAATTCATCGTCTAGAATTTCAAAGGCATGACATACATCAATCAGCGTGTTAAAATTATTAATCACCAGCTTTGTTCTTTCTTCCAATTTTATAGAAAGAACCCTTTCAATCAACACACCACACAACGAAATAGAAGCAAAAAATTCACCATGCATCAAACACACACGAATTTCGTGTCGATATGGGTATGTAATATCATCAAATTTTGTTTGGCTAAAATGGACTTCCTTTGTCTCTATTTCTAAAAACCGTCTAGCTTTATCTTTAATGGTGTTATTCTTCCAAGGCCCCTTTTCAAATTCCTTCTTTAATATACTAATGGCCTGTTTTTCAGTAGTCACCTTGGCACCTCCTTTAATCCACCCTTGGAAATCACTGAAAATGTAACATTAAATACCTTCCGATTTTAACCTTTGGGGCCCTGACGATGAGTACTAGGACCGCCACTCCCGCACCATAGAGGAGTCTGGACATGGGAGAGGATTACAGAAGACGACAGACAAAAAGATTGCGAGAGGAATTAAACGGCAGCCTCGCCCTCATCTGGCTTGATGAGGAACTTGATTGATGGAAGCTCACCTTTTTCCATCTGGACATTGAACTTCTCAAAGCCTATGACCTCGCCGGTCTTGGCATCTTTTTTTATGAGGAACTCCTCCTCGGTCTCTTCGCAGATGGCATCCCTGGGGTCCCCGAACCACACGTCGAGGGTGTTCCCCACGGGGTCGAATATCACCTGAACCTCTTTTGTTCTTCTGGCCATATCACATTTCCTCGTTTTATCTTATCGGCGAGGTATGCGGTCACTATGAACCCTTCGCCGTTCAACTGCTTTACCAAGACACAAATGTAACGATTTTCTAACTTCTTATACTGCCTGTAGAACAAAAATACCTTTGGGTCTTTCCTGCTGGCCCTGACCTCATCAGGTGTCTTGAGGGTTTCTTTTACCTCCTCCTCGTACTTTCTGATTATCGGGTGCTTGAACTCTGTGATAAATCCCCAGTATTCATCCGTGGTCCGGATGGTCATCCCCAGAGGGGAAACTACTTCGAACCTCACTTTGCCCTTCAGCATGGAGTAGGTGTATGTCTGACATGGTTTATAGCATTTGCTGGAGTCAAGATATAAGATTTCCAACGTTACCCTCCTTGCTTTTTTATGGCGAGCTGGAGGGCATCTGTCGCTGGTCTTTGACCGGTGAGGAAACTCCGCCCATCCTGCGAGGACCCGGCCCGGCGCAAGCCGGGGGGCCGAGAGGCCCGGCTCTGGAGCAGAAAC